>DAHUYL010000144.1 GCA_027315255.1 Solirubrobacterales bacterium
CCTGGTCCGCCGCCGCGTCCACGCCCACCGGGCCCGCCCGCCCCGCCCTGGCCGTCCCGGCCGCGGCCGCGGCCGTCGCGCCCCTGGCGGCCGTCACGGCCACCCCGGTCGGGCGCCTGCGGCGCGGGCTCGTCCATGATCGTGAGGTCGGCGCCGGTGTATCCCTCGGGCATGATCTCGCCCTTGTTGATCCAGCACTTGACGCCGATCCGTCCGAACGTGGTCCGCGCCTCGTGGAAGCCGTAGTCGATGTCGGCACGCAGCGTGTGCAGCGGCACGCGCCCATCCGAGTAGCCCTCGGTGCGCGCCATCTCGGCCCCTCCCAGACGGCCGGACACCTGGACCTTGACGCCCTTGGCACCGGAACGCATCGCACTCGTGAGCGCGCGCTTCATCGCGCGGCGGAATGCGACGCGGTTCTGCAGCTGCTCGGCGATCGACTGGGCGACCAGCCGCGCGTCGAGCTCCGGCCGCTTGATCTCGAGGATGTTGACCTTGACCTGCTTGCCGGTGATCCGGTGCAGGTCGCGGCGCAACTGGTCGACCTCCGAGCCGGACTTGCCGATCACGATCCCGGGTCGCGCGGTGTGGATGTTGACCTCGACCTCGGAGGCGTTCTTGCGGATCGTGATGTCCGACAGCCCGGCGTGCGACAGCCGACCGATGATGTGGTTGCGGATCCGCGTGTCCTCGTGCAGGTAGTCGGCGAAGTTCCGCTCGTTGAACCAGTTCGACTTCCAGTCGTGGATATAGCCCACGCGCATCGCCTCGGGGTGAACTTTCTGGCCCATCTCTCTACCGGTCCTTCGGTGTAAGCAAGATCGTCAGGTGTGCGGTTCGCTTGCGGATCTTGGTCGCGCGCCCCATCGCGCGCGGCCGGAATCGCTTGATCGTCGGACCTTCGTCGGCGTGAACCGCCTTCACGAACAGATCCTCGCCGACGAGCTCGTGGTTGTGCTCAGCGTTTGCGACCGCCGACTCCAGGAGCTTTGACCAGTCGCGCGCAACCGCCCGCGGCGTGACGGCGAGGATAGCGCGTGCTTCCTCGACGGTCTTCCCTCGAATGTGATCGCACACGAGCCGCGCCTTGCGCGCCGACGAGCGCACGTACTTGGCCTGCGCGCGGACGACGGGCCGCACCGCGCGAGGCTCCCGCCGCCCCCGTCCCCGCCGACCAGGCGCCGGCGCGGGCGGCGCAGCCGCACGGCGAGGACGAGCAGGCGCGGCCGGAGCAGGAGCAGCCGAAGCAGGCTCCGCGTCCGAATCCGAGTCGGAGCCCTCGTCCTCGGGCTCGTCATCGTCAGCCTCCGCCTCAGGCTCCTCAGCTTCATCCAAGGTGCCATTCGTGTCGGAGTCGTCCTCGGCCACAGGCTCGGCGTCGTCGACCGCGCTCTCACCCGCCGCAGCTTCGGGAGCACCCTCCGCGGCGCTGACCTCATCCGAAGACTCGGATGCGATGTCGGAGCCGGAGGCAATCGAGAATGTCGCCTCGGGCTCAGACGTCACATCCGAGTCCGAAGGCAACGGTTCGTCAGAGCCGCCAGAACTCATCGCTTCTTCCCCGTAGCAGCATGCCCGCGGTAGAGCCGGGTGGGAGCGAACTCGCCGAGCTTGTGGCCGACCATCGACTCCGACACGAACACCGGGATGTGCTTGCGGCCGTCATGCACGGCGATCGTGTGACCGACCATCTCCGGGAAGATCGTCGACGCTCGCGACCACGTCTTCAGCATCCGCTTCTCGCCGGAGGTGTTCATCGCCTCGATCCGCGACATCAGCCGCTCCTCGACGTACGGGCCCTTCTTGCTCGAACGACTCAACGCTTCTTACCCCTTCTCCGGCCGCGCACGATGTACTTGTCGGATTGCTTGCCCTTCTTGCGGGTGCGATACCCGAGCGTCGGGACGCCCCAGGGCGTGACCGGGTGACGGCCGGGCGTGGTCGATCCCTCGCCGCCGCCGTGCGGGTGGTCGACCGGGTTCATCGCGGTGCCGCGCGTCTGCGGCCGGACGCCCATGTGGCGCTTGCGGCCCGCCTTGCCGATCTTCACGTTCTGGTGGTCGGAGTTGCCGGTCGTCCCGACCGTCGCTCGACACTCGGCGCGGACCATCCGCATCTCGCCAGATGGGAGGCGCAGCGTCGCGTAGTCCCCGTCCTTGGCCAGCAGCTGGATCCCGGTGCCGGCGGCACGGCCGATCTGCCCGCCGCGACCGGGCGTCAGCTCGACGTTGTGGACGATCGTGCCGGCTGGGATCGCCGAAAGCGGCAGCGCATTGCCGACCCGGATGTCGGCCTGCGGCCCGGACTCGACGCTCATCCCGACCCGCAACCGCGCGGGGGCGAGGATGTATCGCTTCTCGCCGTCGGCATAGTGCAGCAGCGCGATGTAGGCGGAGCGGTTCGGGTCGTACTCGATGTGGGCGACCTTCGCCGGGACCCCATCCTTGGCGCGCTTGAAGTCGATCCGCCGGTACAGGCGCTTGGCGCCGCCGCCGCGGTGACGGGAGGTCTTGCGGCCATAGGAGTTGCGCCCGCCGGATTTCGTCAGGCCCTCGACGAGCGACTTCTCCGGCGAGGAGCGTGTGATCTCCGCAAAGTCGGGATAGGAGACGAACCGGCGCCCGGCCGACGTCGGCTTTGGCTTGCGAATCGGCATCGGCTACTCACCGCCTCCCAGCGCCTGCCCGAAGATCGGGATCGTGTCGCCCTCGCGGACCTGGACGATCGCCTTCTTCCACGCGCGCGTGCGCCCGGACGTGTGCGCGCGACGCTTGGGCTTGCTCTTGACCGAGGCCGTGCGCACCTCGACCACCTTGACGTCGAACAGGTGCTCGACCGCCTGTCGGATCTGCGTCTTGTGGGCCTTGTCGGCCACGCGGAACGTGTACTTGCCCGTCTCGGCGAGCGCGTAGCTCTTCTCCGAGACGACCGGCCGGATGATCACCTGCGAGAAGTCCATCAGCCGGTCTCCTCCGCGAGGCCGCCGGCGCCGGCCGCCCGCGCGACGAGCGCCTCCAGAGCCGTCTCGGAGACCAGCAACGAGGCGGCCCCGATCACGTCCGCGACGCCCGCATCCTCGACCGGCATCGCGAGGACGCGCGCAATGTTCCGGAACGACTTGCCCGCCGCCTCCTCGGTGGCGTCGAGCAGGACGAGCGTCGGAAAGTCGCCGCCCCACTCGTCGAGCAACTCGACCGCCTGCCTCGTCGACGGGCCGTCGAATCGAGCGGCGTCGAACACCGCAAGCGATGCCCGCTCGGCGTGGACCGATAGAGCGCTGCGCAATGCCGCCCGGCGCGCCTTGCGGTTGACCTTGAACGTGTAGCCGCGCGGGGTCGGGCCGAACACGGTGCCACCACCGGTCCAGACCGGCGAGCGCGACGAGCCGGCGCGAGCCCGGCCGGTCCCCTTCTGACGCCACGGCTTGGCGCTTCCGCCGGAAACCTCGCCGCGCGTCTTGGTCGAGGCCGTGCCGCGCCGACGGGCAGCGAGCTCAGCTCGAACCGCCTCGTGCACGAGCGGCATGTTGAAGTCGGCCTCGAACGCGACCGCGTCGAGCGCCACCGTCCCGCCGGAGGCGGCTCCGGGAATCACCACCGGCGCGCTCCTAGCCATTGGACCGCACCTCCACGATCCCGCCGGTCCCGCCTGGGACCGCGCCGCGAACGAGCAGCAGGTTCTGCTTGGCGATCACGTCGACGACCGTCAGCCCCTTCTGGGTGACGCGCCCGCCGCCCATCTGACCCGCGCCGCGCACCCCTTTGAAGACGCGCGACGGTGTCGCCGAGGCGCCGATCGAGCCGGGCGCGCGGACGTTGTGCGAGCCGTGCGACTTCGGTCCGCGCTTGAAGTTGTGGCGGCGGATCGTGCCCTGGAAGCCCTTGCCCTTCGACGCGCCCGAGATCTTGACCTTGTCGCCCGCCGCGAACGCCTCGACCGTGACCGTCTCGCCGACTAGCAGCTCGCCGGCCTCGTCGCGGAACTCGCGCAGGACCCGGTGCGCCGAGGCGTCCGCCTTCTTGAGGTGCCCGAGCTCGGCGCGGGTCAGGGCCTTCTCCTTGCACGCGTCGAACGCGAGCTGGACGGCCTCGTAGCCGTCACGCTCGAACGTGCGGATCGCGGTCACGGGGCAGGGGCCCGCCTCGAGCACGGTCACGCGCTGCACGCGGCCGTCGTCCAGGAACCGCTGCGTCATCCCGAGCTTGCGTGCGAGGATCGCGGCCATCTACGACGCCAATCGGATCTCGATGTCGACGCCGGCGGGCAGGTGATCGAGCCGCTGGAGCGAGTCGACCGTCTTCGGCGTCGGCTGGTGGATGTCGATCAGCCGCTTGTGCGTGCGGATCTCGAAATGCTCGCGCGAGTCCTTGTCCTTGAACGGTGAGCGGATCACGCAGTAGATGTTCTTCTCCGTGGGCAGCGGCACGGGACCGGAGACGCGCGCGCCGGTACGAGTCGCCGTCTCGACGATCTCCTTGGCTGCGGTCTCGATCGCCGTGTGGTCGTAGGACTTCAGGCGGATCCTGATCTTGTTCTGGGCGATTGTTGCCACGGGGTTGGTCTGGCCTAACTAGCTTCTGTCTCGGTTCTCTGGTTGCAATGTTCAGGGCGAACTCCGGGCTGCGGAGCCCGCCCCTGTAGTCGTATCCGGCTGGGAAAACCAGAAGCGGGTGGCAACCAAGCCACCCGCTTCCCGCTACTGAATGACTTCGGTGACCGCGCCCGAGCCGACCGTTCGGCCGCCCTCGCGAATCGCGAATCGCAGTCCCTGGTCCATCGCGATCGGCTGAATCAGCTCGATCGTCATCTCGACGTTGTCGCCCGGCATCACCATCTCGGTGCCTTCCGGCAGATTGGCGACGCCGGTCACGTCGGTCGTGCGGAAGTAGAACTGCGGGCGGTAACCCGTGAAGAACGGCGTGTGGCGGCCGCCCTCCTCCTTCTTCAGCACGTAGACCTGGGCCTTGAACTTGGTGTGCGGGGTGATCGACCCCGGCTTGCACAGCACCTGGCCGCGCTCGATGTCCTCGCGCTTGGTGCCTCGCAAGAGACAACCGACGTTGTCGCCTGCCTGGCCCTGGTCGAGGATCTTCTTGAACATCTCGACGCCGGTCACGACCGTCGTGGTGGTCGCCTTGATGCCGACGATCTCGACCGTCTCGCCCGTCTTGATGATCCCCTGCTCGACGCGCCCGGTCGCGACCGTGCCGCGGCCGGTGATCGAGAACACGTCCTCGACCGGCATCAGGAACGGCCTGTCGAGATCGCGAATCGGCTCGGGGATGTAGGAATCGAGCTGCACGGCGAGCTCGAGGATCTTCGCCTCGGAGTCCTTGTCGCCCTCCAGCGCCTTCAGCGCCGAGCCGACAACGAACGGGATGTCGTCGCCGGGGAAGTCGTACTCGGACAGGAGGTCGCGGATCTCGACCTCGACCAGCTCCAGCAGCTCGGGGTCGTCGACCATGTCCGCCTTGTTCAGGAACACGACGATGTAGGGGACGCCGACCTGGCGGGCGAGCAGGATGTGCTCGCGCGTCTGCGGCATCGCCCCGTCGGCGGCCGACACGACCAGGATCGCGCCGTCCATCTGCGCCGCGCCGGTGATCATGTTCTTCACGTAGTCGGCGTGCCCCGGGCAGTCGACGTGCGCGTAGTGGCGCTTCTCGGTCTGGTACTCGACGTGCGAGGTCGCGATCGTGATGCCGCGTGCCTTCTCCTCGGGGGCGTTGTCGATCGAATCGAACGACCTGACCTCGGTGCCCCCGAAGTGGTCGTGAAGCACCTTGGTGATGGCCGCGGTCAGCGTCGTCTTGCCATGGTCGATGTGACCGATGGTCCCGACATTGACATGGGGCTTGTCGCGCTCAAACTTGGCCTTCGCCACTTTCGGATGCTCCTTCTGCTCTCAGGTGTTTATGCCCGCCGGCTCGGCTGCGCGTCGCAGCTGAGGACGAACCTCGAAAATCTATCGGACTTCCGTCCGAGGGTGATGCTACGGCCGCCGGCTTGGGTGCCGGCGGCATGCATGCCGGCGGCGATCACGCGGCCTCCTGGTCGGTCAGGCCCGCCGCGATGTTCGGCGGAACCTCGTCGTAGCGCTCGAACTGCATCGTGTAAGTCGCGCGACCCTGGGTGGCCGAGCGCACGTCGGTCGCGTAGCCGAACATCTCCGCCAGCGGAACGTGAGCCTGGATCACCTGCGCGTTGCCGCGCTGCTCCATGCCGCTGATCTGACCCCGGCGGCGGTTGAGGTCGCCGATCACGTCGCCCATGAACTCCTCGGGCGTCACGACCTCGACCGCGAACACGGGCTCGAGCAGCACCGGCTTGGCGCGGCGCGCCGCTTCCTTGAGCGCGAGCGAGCCCGCGACCTTGAATGCGATCTCCGATGAGTCGGTGTCGTGGTACTTGCCGTCGACCAGGGTCACGCGCACGTCGACCATCTGGTACCCGGCGCGCGGTCCGTTCTCCATCGCCTCCTCGACGCCCTTCTCGACCGCCGGGATGAACTCGGTCGGGATCGCGCCGCCCTTGATCCGGTTGACGAAGTCGAAGCCCTCGCCCGGCGCCGGCTCGAGGTTGATGTAGACGATGCCGTACTGGCCGGAGCCGCCCGTCTGGCGCACGAACCGGCCCTCGACCTTCTCGGCCGATCCCCGGATCGTCTCCCGGTAGGAGACCTGCGGGCGGCCGACGTTGGCCTTGACCTTGAACTCGCGCAGCATCCGATCGACCAGCACCTCGAGGTGCAGCTCGCCCATCCCGGAGATCTCGGTCTGGCCGGTCTCCTCGTTGGTGCGCACCTGGAAGGTCGGGTCCTCCTCGGCCAGTCGCCCCAGCGCCGTCGACATCTTCTCCTGGTCGATCTTCGTCTTGGGCTCGATCGCCACCTTGATCACCGGCTCGGGGAACTCGATCGTCTCGAGCCGGATCGGCCGGTCGGGGGCGGCCAGCGTGTCGCCGGTCCTGACCTGCTTGATGCCGACACCTGCGGCGATGTCGCCGGCGTAGACCTCCGCGAGGTCCTCACGCTCGTTGGCGTGCATCATCAGCAGCCGTCCGATCCGCTCGGTGCGGCCGCTGGAGACGTTCAGCACGCGCGAGCCGGCCGCGAGCTTGCCTGAATAGACCCGGAAGTAGGTCAGCTTGCCGACGTACGGGTCGGCCATGATCTTGAACGCGAGCGCGGCGAACGGCTCGTCGTCCGCGGCGTGGCGCACCGCCGGTGCGCCGCCGTTGTCCGAGCCCTTGACCGGCTCGAAGCCTTCGACCGCCGGCACGTCGAGCGGGCTCGGCAGGTAGTCGAGCACGGCGTCGAGCAGCGGCTGCACCCCCTTGTTCTTGAACGAGGAGCCGCACAGCACCGGCGTCAGCTGGATCGCCAGCGTCGCCTTGCGGATCGCCGCCTTGATCTGCGCGACGGGTATCTCGGCGTCCTCGAGGATCAGCTCGAGCAGCTCGTCGTCGTACTTCGAGACCTCCTCGAGCAGGTGCTCGCGCGCGGAGCCCGCCGCCTCGGCGAGCTCGGCCGGGATCTCGATCGTCTCCTGCTCCTTGCCGAGCTCGTCCGTGTAGACGATCGCGTGGTTCTCGACCAGGTCGATGATCCCCTTGAAGTCGGCCTCGGCGCCGATCGGCAGCTGGATCGGCACCGGGTGGGCGCCCAGCCGGTCGATCATCGTCTGCACGCCGCGCCCGAAGTCCGCCCCGATCCGGTCCATCTTGTTGATGTAGGCGATCCGGGGGACGTTGTACTTGTCGGCCTGGCGCCAGACCGTCTCGGACTGCGGCTCGACGCCGGCGACCGAGTCGAACAGCGCGATCGCGCCGTCGAGCACGCGCAGCGAGCGCTCGACCTCGACCGTGAAGTCGACGTGGCCGGGCGTGTCGATGATGTTGATCCGATGGTCCTTCCAGGTGCAGGTCGTGGCCGCCGAGGTGATCGTGATCCCGCGCTCCTGCTCCTGCTCCATCCAGTCCATCACGGCCGCGCCCTCGTGGACCTCGCCGATCTTGTAGGTGCGCCCCGTGTAATAGAGGATGCGCTCGGTCGTGGTCGTCTTGCCCGCGTCGATGTGGGCCATGATCCCGATGTTGCGGGTCTTCTCGAGAGTGAAGGGGCGGGGCATTGCGCTGAAGGCTTGAACGGGGTTGTCTCACGCGGCTGTCGCCGCTGCCCCGCGTCCGGCTGCGGGCGTGAAAAAGGGCCCAAGGGGGCCCATTCACGACGCAGATGTCGGCGCGGGCGGTCGTATCAGGTGGTGGACGTCTCCATAGGACAGGATCTCGCGGCTTCCAGAAGTCGCGCGCGCATAGTCACGCGTACCTGGGCCACGCAGCGAATATAGCAGGGAAACGCGAGGGTCGCCCACCACACGGGACCGGGGGCTGCAGTGGAACAACCCTCGCGCGCTCAGAATCTACCCGCTTCCCGGTCACTAATCGCAGATCTCGAAAAAAAGTCGAAGGACTGTCAGAGCACGAACAGTGGCACGGGCGCGCGCAAGCGGGCGGTCCAGCCGAAAACGTATCGATCCGCTCGGCATCGCGGAGCCCCCCACACCGGCTCCAGCGAGCGCACGAGGCTGCGCGACGCGATCACTGTCCGACAGGCCGGCCGCAAGCAGGCCGCGGCGCAGCGTCGAGACCACCGATCCCGGGGCCGGCAGCCCCCCTTACGCCTCCGGCGACCCCTGCCGGGCCGCTACCAGCGGTAGTGCGCGAAGGCCTTGTTGGCCTGCGCCATGCGGTAGATGTCGTCCTTGCGCTTGAAGGCGTTGCCCTGCTGCTGCTGGGCGTCGAGCAGCTCGTGCGCGAGCCGCTGGGCCATCGTCTTCTCGCGGCGCTGGCGCGAATAGGAGACCAGCCAGCGAACCGCGAGCGTCCGCGCGCGCCGCGGCGGGACCTCGACCGGCACCTGGTAGGTGGCGCCGCCGACGCGGCGGGAACGGACCTCGAGCACCGGTGTCAGCGCCTTGACCCCGGCCTCGAGCACCTCGAGCGGACTCTTGCCGGTGCGCTCGCCGAGGATCGCCAGCGCGTCGTAGACGATCCGCTCGGCGACAGACTTCTTGCCGTCGAGCATCACCTTGTTGACGACCTGCTGGACCAGGCGATTGCGATGGACCGGGTCTGGCTCGACCGGCCGGACCTGTGCGGCTGCGCGACGTGGCATCTCGAGAGCGCTACTTGGCCTTGACGCCGTACTGGGAGCGCGCCTTCTTGCGGTCGGTCACGCCGGCGGCGTCGAGCGTCCCGCGGATCACCTTGTAGCGGAAGCCCGGCAGGTCCTTGACGCGGCCGCCGCGGACGAGCACAACCGAGTGCTCCTGCAGGTTGTGGCCCTCGCCGGGGATGTAGGCCCCGACCTCCATCCCGTTCGTCAGCCGCACGCGCGCAACCTTGCGCAGCGCCGAGTTCGGCTTCTTCGGGGTGGTCGTGTAGACGCGGGTGCAGACGCCGCGGCGCTGCGGCGCCGCGACCTTGCGCTTGCGCCCCTTTCCGGACTTCAGGCCCGGGGTGGCGAGCTTCTTGGCCGGCGAGTTGCGGCCCTTTGTCACAAGCTGGTTCGTGGTCGGCATGCGTTGGGCAATGTAGCAGGGCGCTTCTGTCAGCCGCGTGTCCGGGTGGTGTTTGCGGGCCGGTGGCCGGGCGGCCGTGGGACCTCGCGGGCGGCAACAACGCTCCCGCGGGCGAGGGTGCGGTCTGATTGCGCTGTCTGCCGCGATTGCCGCCAGCGCGGCCCACGGCAACCCGGCGTAGCGGACTCAGACAGCCGCGGGCAGCCCGAGCGCCTCCTCGACGGTGACGTACGGCACTCCGACGGCCTCGGCGACCGGCGCGTAGGTGACCTGCCCGGCTGCGACGTTGACCCCCAGCTTCAGACCCGGATACAGCGTCAAGGCACCCACGGCGCCGTGCGACGCGATCGCGACGACGTAGGGCATGGTCGCGTTGGTCAGCGCGTAGGTCGAGGTGATCGGCACCGCACCGGGCATGTTCGCGACGCAGTAGTGCGTGATCCCGTCGACCTCGTAGGTCGGATTCGTGTGGGTCGTCGGCCGCGAGGTCTCGAAGCAGCCACCCTGGTCGATCGAGACGTCGACGAGCACCGCGTGGCGCTTCATCAGCCCGAGCTGCGCGCGGGTGACGACGTGCGGCGCGCGCGCGCCGTGGACCAGCACCGCCCCGATCACGAGGTCCATGTCGGGCAGTCGCTCCTCGACCGCCAGGGTCGACGCGAAGCACGTGTCGGCCCGCCCGCCGAGCGCGATGTCGAGCTCGCGCAGGCGGTCGATGTCGCGGTCGAACACGTACACCGTCGCCTCCATCCCGAGCGCGATGAAGGCGGCGTTCATGCCGACGACGCCGCCACCGATGATCATCACGTTGGCGGCCGCGACCCCGGGCACCCCGCCGAGCAGGATGCCGCGACCGCCGAGCGGCTTCTCGAGCATGAACGCACCGGCCTGGGTGGCGATCTTGCCGGCGACCTCGCTCATCGGGGCGAGCAGCGGCGACCGCCCCCTGGTGTCCTCGACGGTCTCGTACGCGATGCAGGTCGCGCCCGAGCGCATCAGCCCCGTGGTCAGCTCGGCGTCGGCGGCGAGGTGCAGGTAGGTGAACAGCAGGTGGCGCGACTCGAGCAGCGCGACCTCGGCGGGCTGCGGCTCCTTGACCTTGACGATCATGTCAGCCTCGCCGAACACGCTCTCTGCGTCCGGCAGGATGCGCGCACCCTGGGCCACGTAGTCGTCGTCACCGATCGCCGATCCCAGCCCGGCGCCGCGCTGCACGACCACCTCGTGGCCGGCGTCGACCAGCTCGCGCACGCCCGCCGGCGTGAGTGCGACGCGGTACTCGTCGACCTTGATCTCCGTAGGCACTCCGACTTTCACTTACGCCAACTCCCTTCCTCGCAACGCGAGCCAGAATTCGATCCGATCACGGGCGCAACCCAGGTCGCGCCCGGTCAACTCCTCCACTCTTCTGATCCGGTAGCGGAGCGTGTGGCGGTGGCAGTACAGCCGCTTCGCCGCCCGCTCCCACTGGCCGTTCTCCTCGATGAACGCCTCCAGCGAGCGCATCAGCTCACCCCCGTAGTGGCCCTCGCTGCTCTCGATCGGTCCGAGGATCGAGTCGCAGAACAGCCGCAGCGACTCGTCGTCCTGGAGCGAGAGCAGCAGCTGGAAGGAGCCGAGATCGCGGTAGGTGCAGACGTATGTTCCGCTCGTGCTGGCTTGTGTGCCAGCACGAGCGGCAGAACCGTTGCCGTTGCCGGGCCCATGCCCCGCCGCGCCGAGCCCGAGCGCCCGCGCCTCGAGCGCGCAGCGTGCCTCGTGATAGCTGCGCCGCGCCTGGGTGGCGGGCGTCGCGCGCCCGAGGCCGACCGCGACCGGCTCGCCGAGCTCGGCGGCGAGCCGCTCGGCGGCACGGTGTGCGAGCGGCTCGAGGTCGGTCTCCTCGAGCGCGGGCGGGACCGAGATCAACGCGGAGGTCAGCGGGGTGGGTGGGGCCGAAGTCGCGACCAGCGCCGGCACCGACTCGGCACGGAGCGCCCCCTGAAGCGCCTGCTCGGCCGCACGGATCGCCGCGTGGCCGCCCGCGGGCCGCGCCAGCACCAGCGTCGCTACCCGGGCGCCGAGGCCGAAGGGCTCGAGCCGGCGACGCAGCTCCTCGCCGGCCAGCTCCCCGCTCAGGAGGCCGGCGAGCACGTCGCCCGCGAGCCGCCGCTCGGTGTCGCCGGCGACCCGGCCCCGCAGCAGCTCGAGCGCGACGATCGTCACCGCCTGGCGGAGCGTGAGCCGGTCGAAGTCGGACAGCGGCTCGCCGTCCTTGACGGCCACCAGCCACGCCTCTGCGACCGGCCCGCCGATGCCGTGACCGCCTGCGCCGGCGCCGCCCGCGGCGGGGCCTCCCGGAGCCCCGTCGGCGCCCACCGCGAGTGCCAGCGCGCGGCTCGGGTCCTCGACGGCGGGCATGAACGGCCGCCCTTCGCCCCGGCGGCAGCGCTCGCGCACGCCGGCCTGCACCGCGGCCAGCGTGTCGGGCTCGAGCTCGCGGCGGAAGGTGTGGTGCACCAGCAGCTCGCCGCGGCCGTCGAACAGCAGCACGCTGGCGCCGACGAGCGTCGCCAGCGCCGCGACCAGCGCATCGACCCCGCGCTCTGACAGGACGATCCGCTCGAGCCGCTCGTGCGCCGCCAGCGCCCGGCGCAGGACGGCGTACTGTTCGTTGACGAGCCGGCTGAAGGCCGCCTCGGTGATCGCGATGAACGGCAGCTCGTACGGAACCTCGAACACGGGGAAGTCGTGCTGCTCGGCGACCTCGAGCATTGGCGCCGGCGCGGCGTCGTGGCCGAAGCCGAGCCCGAACCCGAGCCCGGCCAGGCGCCGGTCGGCGAGCCGCTGGATGAACTCGCGCTGGCGATCCGGCGTATCGAGCTGCATCCCGGTCGTGAGCAGCACCTCGCCGCCGGACAGCCACGGCGTCGGGTCGAGCAGCTCGGACATGTGCACCCAGCGAATCGGCAGGTCGAGTCCGGGCTCGCCGGCGACGACACGAACCCCCAGCTCGGACGTCAGGTCCCGTACGGTCAGCATCTTCTCGTGCGGAGCGCGTCAGCTCACGTGTGGACGTGCATCCGCTGGCCGGCCTCGTCGAGCACGGAACGGAGGATCTCGCCGATCTCGGCGAACTGCTCCGGACCCGCGATCAGCGGTGGCGAGAGCTGCACGACGGGGTCGCCGCGGTCGTCGGCCCGGCAGATCAGGCCGCGGTTGTACAGCTCGCCGGACAGGAATCCCCGCAGCAGCGTCTCGGACTCCTCGTGGCTGAACGACTCCTTCGTCTCCTTGTCCTTGACGAGCTCGACCGCCATGAAGTAGCCGGCACCGCGGACGTCGCCGACGATCGGCAGATCGCGCAGGCCCTCGAGCGTCTCGCGCAGCAGCGGTTCGCCCCGCCTGACGTTGTCGAGGATGTGCTCGTCCTCGAACACGTCGAGGTTGGCCATCGCGATCGCGGCGCAGACCGGATGGCCGCCGAACGTGAAGCCGTGGGTGAAGTTGTTGGTGCCGGTCATGAACGGTTCCGCGATCCGGTCGGACACGATCACCGCCCCCATCGGCGCGTACGCGCTCGTCAGGCCCTTGGCCGTCGTGATCACGTCCGGCTGGTAACCGTAGCGCTGGGCGCCGAACCACTCACCGAGGCGGCCCCAGGAGCAGATCACCTCGTCGGAGATGAACAGCACGTCGTACTCGTCGCAGATCTCGCGCACGCGCTGGAAGTACCCCTCGGGCGGGGTGAAGCAGCCGCCGGCGTTCTGGACCGGCTCGAGGATCACGGCGGCGACCGTGTCGGGCCCCTCGAACTCGATCCGCTCGGCGATCTTCTCGACCAGGTCGGACTCGCTCTGCCCGTGGGGGAGGCGGTAGGTGTTGGTGTTCGGCACGTGGCAGCCGCCGGGGGTCAACGGCTCGAACGGCTGGCGCAGGCCGGTGATCCCGGTCGCCGACAGCGCCCCGAGGCTGGTGCCGTGGTAGGCGATCTCGCGCGCGATCACCTTGTGCTTGGTCGGCTTGCCGGTCAGCTTGTGGTACTGGCGAGCGAGCTTCAGCGCCGATTCGACGGCCTCGCTGCCGCCGCTGGTGAAGAACACGCGGTTCAGATCGCCCGGGGCGTACCCGGCGACGCGTGCTGCGAGCTCGATCGCGCGCGGGTGCGCGTACGACCAGTTGGTGAAGAACCCGAGCTCCTTGGCCTGGTCGGCGCCGGCTTGCACGACGTCGGCGCGGCCGTGCCCGATGTTGACGCAGAACAGCGCCGAGAGCCCGTCCAGGTAGCGCTTGCCGTGCTCGTCCCAGACGTAGCACCCCTCGCCGCGGACGATGATCGGGATCTCGTGGTCCTCCCCGTATGCACCCATCCGCGTGAAGTGCATCCACAGGTGGCGGCGCGCCAGCTCCTGCAGCGAACTGCCGGTCGCAGCGACGGTGATCTCGGCGGTGGTGGTGCTCATGCTCCTCCTCGGGGGACTTCTGGCCGGTTTGTACAACGATAACGCCCCGAGGACGGAGCACAGTATGGCCGTTCCGGCGCGAACGGTCTAGGTTGCTTATCCAGTACGGCGAGCGGCGCGTTCGACGACCTCCGCGAGTCGCCGGCGCACCTCGGTCGCGGTGGCGGCGAGTTCCGGGTTGCCGACGATCGACAGCATCTGCTCGGCATCGATCGCGGCGATGTGCGTCTGCGCCTGTTGCGTGTAGACGACCACGTTGCACGGGAGCAGCGTCCCGAGATTCGGCTCGGCCTCCAGCGCCGCATGGGCGAGCGGCGGGCTGCACGCGCCGAGGATCAGGTACGGCTCCCGCTCGACTCCCAGCTTCTGCCTCAGCGTCGCCTGCACGTCGATCTCGCAGAGGACGCCGAACCCCTCTCGTGCCAGCTCCTCGCGGACACGGCCGACCGCCTGCTCGAACTCCAGCTTGGTGGTGGCGCTCACTGTGTAGCTGTTGCCAACTGCTGACATTCCCTTTCCAGCTCCTTTCTTCTCGCGGTCGCCGCCTTGATGCGATGGCGCCCGGCCTCCGGCGATTCCGCCAAATGGCTGCCCAGGTACGCGAGGATCGACTCCTCGCCGGCGATCGCCTCACCGCCGGCGACGAGCACCGGGATCGAGTCGGTCCCGGTCGCCGCCACGAGCTCCAACCGATCCGCCCGGTCGACCGGCACCTGCCGCAGGACGTAGGTGACGCCGAGCTCCGTCAGACGCTGGCGCACCCGGCGCGAGGCCGGGCACCACTCGGTCTGCCACATCTCCATCATCGCGCGGTCCCCAGTCTCATCGTCTACACAACTGTATAACGGTGAAGGATATCACGACCGATGCCGGGCGGAGAAGCGCGTGACCACGCCGTCGAAGCTCGCGCCGTCGAGCCCGGTCGCGTCGCCGACGGCGAACGTGGCGTTGTCGATGCGAACCGACGCCGGTCGTCGAGGTCTGAGCCGGTGCCCGCCGGCCTGCGGCTACGCCGCCGCGGTGCCGAGCCCGGCCGCGCGCGAGGGCGCCGGCGTCAGCCACGCTGCGAACACGACGAGCACGAAGGCGGTGCATTCGACGAGCATTCCGACCACGTTCGCGGGCAGCGGATCGCCGAACACGACGATCCCTCCGACGATCCCGGAGACCGTCGCGGCGGTGCTGGTGACGGCGATCACGGGCACCGGCGCACTGTCCTGGAGGCTCGAGGCCGACGTGAAGAACGCGACGATCGAGGCGGCCACCGTCACCAGCAGCCAGGGCGACAGCAGGCCGGTCAGGCCGTGCGCGCCGACCATGCCCGACAGCGCCTTGATCGCGATGTCGGAGACGCCGAACAGGATTCCCGAGGCGGCACCGAGCATCACCGCGTGGTGGTGCGCAGGCGCCCCGATCCGCGGGCCGATGATCAGCACGGTGCCGGCCACGATCAGGCCCGCCTCGAACGCGATCATGCCGGGCACCGAGAAGCGCGAATGCGATCCGTGCACGGCGGGCAGCGACACCCCGAGCAGGATCAGGCCGAATGCGGTCATTCCCAGGCCGACCCACTGGCGGCGCCCGATGCAGCAGCCGAGCATCCGCTCGGCCATGATCGCAAGCAGCACGACGCCGCCGGCCAGCACGGCCTGTACGACCGACAGCGGCACGAGCGCCATCGCGCTGATGTGCAGGATCCACGAACCGGCGGCGATCAGCATCCCCGCCGCGAACAGCTTCGAGGAGAACAGCCGGCGCGTCGTCGTCAGCGGCCGCCGAAAGTCGACGGGCGGCGCCGCGCAGGCGCCGCGGTGCTTGTACAGGAAACCGATGTTCGTCGTCAGCGCGCAGCCGAGCGCGAGCAGAATCCCAATGGTGAAGGTCATAGCAGCGAGATGGGTGTCGATCAGGCCTGGGCCGAGAAGCGCCGGCCCGCCGGCGACCGCACGCTTCGTTTCGGCAGCGGCAGCCCTGGGCTTGACAGGGCTGGACGCAATTGCTGGCCGAGCGCGGTCGTGATCGACATCGGCGTCGACGATGCCGTGGCCAGATAAGTTCGAGCTAAGCGTCGTGTGCTGACTGTGTGACGGCCGCCGTCGATTCCGAGCGGCGCTCCACCGGCCTACGCGAACGCCCCGCCGCGGCCCTCGCCGGCCCGGAACCGCCGGATCCCCGTGGCCGCGTCGGCCAGCGAGCGCAGCCCGTGCTCGTACTCGCGGGCGAGCGCAGCGTCCTCGAGGCCGTCCTGCTCGAGCACGGACAGCCGATCCTCGCGCAGACATGCCTGCGGAAAACGCGCAAGCTCCTGGGCGAGCGCCTCGGCGGCTGGCCGCGCCTCGCCAGGTGCGACGACACGGTTGACGAGCCCGATCGCGAGCGCCTCCTGCGCATCGACCGGCCGCCCGGTGAGCACCAGGTCCATCGCGCGCGAAGCGCCGATCAGCCGCGGCAGCCGGACGGTGCCGCCGTCCACCAGCGGCACCCCCCAGCGCCGGCAGAACACGCCGAGCACGGCGTCGGCCTCGGCGATTCGCAGATCGCACCACAGTGCGAGCTCGAGGCCGCCGGCGACGGCGTGGCCGGCGATCGCGGCGATCACCGGCTTGCTCAGGCGCATCCGCGTCGGCCCCATCGGCCCGTCTCCGTCCGCGACCGGCACCACCCGGTTGGATTCGGCGCCGCCCATCGCCTTCAAGTCGGCGCCTGCGCAGAACGTGCCGCCCTCGCCCCACAGCACCGCCACGGCCGCGTCCGGGTCTGCGTCGAACTCTCGGAAGGCGTCCGCCAGCGCTTCCGCCGTCGGGCGATCGACCGCGTTGCGCCGCTGCGGCCGCGACAACACGACCGTGTGGACGGGCCCATCGCGCTCCACCCTTACGGCAGACCCGCTGACGCCGGGGCGCTCGCTCACGCGGTCGTCGAGCTCAGGCGGGGTAGGCCCGCTCGACGATCGCGCGCACGTCCGCCCCGGCCGGAAGGGTGCCGTACACGCGGCCGCCCTCGCCACCCAGCCGCGAGGCACAGAACGCGTCGGCAACCGCGGCGGGCGCATGGCGCACCAGGAGCGACGCCTGCAGCGTCAGCGCGAGCTCCTCGACCAACCGCCGGGCGCCGAACCCGGCCGCGCCTGCGGCGAGCGCGGCGGTGGCGCGCGCCGCGACCGCGTCGAGCTGGGCGTCGAGGCGACGGTCGCCGCCTCGCCCGAGCTCGCACTCGGCGAGGAACGCCGGCAGCGCCTCGGGCTCGCGCGCCAGCGCTCGCAGCACGTCGAGCGCGGCGACGTTGCCCGAGCCCTCCCAGATCGAGCCGACCGGAGCGCCGCGGTACAGGCGCGGCAGCCCCGAGTCCTCGACGTAGCCGTTGCCGCCCAGGCACTCGAGTGCCTCGGCCGCATGGGCGGGCGCGCGCTTGCACAGCCAGTACTTCATGACCGCGGTCGCGAGCCGGCGGAAGTCGCGCGCCGCACCGTCCTCGTCGTAGGCGCGGGCGACCCGCAGCGCCGCCGCCGTGGCCGCCTCGGACTCGAGCGCCAGGTCGGCGAGCACGGCGGTCATCGCGGGCTGGTCGACCAGCGCCGCGCCGAACGCCCGCCGGTGGCGAGCGTGGTGGATCGCCTCGAGCGTCCCCCTCCGGTAGCCCGCCACGGCCCCCAGCATGCAGTCGAGCCGGGTGTGATTGACCATCCGGATGATCGCCGGAACCCCGCGACCCTCCTCGCCGACGAGTCGCGCGGGAGCGCCGTGGAACTCGACCTCGCTGCTCGGCAGCGAGCGCGTCCCGAGCTTGTCCTTGAGCCGCTGGAACTCCATCCCGAGGCCGCGCTCCACCAGGAAGCACGACAGGCGGTCGGTGGTGGTGGTGGTGGGTGGGTTCCCGATCTGCGCGAGCACGAGGAACACGTCACAGGGCGGGTACGAGCAGAACCACTTGTGGCCGTGGAGCTCGTAGACGCCGTCGCCGGCCTCCTCCGCCCGGGTGATGTTGGCACGCAGGTCCGAGCCGCCCTGACGCTCGGTCATCGCCATTCCCGCGAGCGCGCCGGTCGCGTAGTCCGGCTCGGTCAGCCTCGGCTCCCACTGTGCGGCGAGCGCGGGCGCGCCGTCGCGCAGGGCTGGGACCGCCGAGTACGTCATCGACACGGGGCACATCACGCCGTCGTCGATCTGCCCCCAGAGGACGAACAGCGCGGCTCGCACGACGTGCGCCCCAGCGCGCGGCTCACGCCAGGGCAGCCCGGCGATCCCGCGCTCGATCGCACCGCGAAGCAGCCAATGCCACGAGGGGTCGAGCTCGACCTCGTCGATCCTGTTCCCGTAGCGGTCGTGGGTGCGAAGGGCCGGCTCGTTGCGCTCGGCGCGGCGCGCGTGCTCGGCCGCCTCGGCCCCGCCGGCGACGGTCCCGGCCTCGCAGGCGCGAACGCTGCCCCAGGCGCCGCCCTCCCGCGCGAGCGCCTCCTGCAGCGCGAGGTCGGCCTCGAACAGGTTGAGCGGCTGGAGCGGCGGCGGCTGATTCAGAACCGCACGCGCCGGATCGGTGAGATCGAGCGTGACCATCTCTGTGCGAATGGATCGTAGCTCCGGCGCGGGGTCGGACCGGACCGCCTGCGGGCTGACTACGAGTCCTGTGGGCGACGGTCCGAGGGGCCAGAACGTCACAAGCCCCGGTTCGCGAAGGAGGGGTTGTGCAGGACGTGCCCTCACAGGGCGCTGTACGCACAATCCAGCGGACAGCGGCGGGGCTCGTGACATTCTGGCCCCGACGACCATGGCTCCGCCAACGGATCCGGCCCGGCGAGGCGAAGCCGAGACGGGCCACCGGCCGCCCCGCCCGGACAGGCCCGACCGGCGTCAGACAGCGCGAGCCGCGTAGTACAGCTCGTGGTGGCCGTAGGCGAACGCGCCCGGCCCGACCGGCTCGCCGTCGAGCGTGACGCACTCGAGCAGCTCGAAGCCGTGCTCGCCCAGCTGGCGCTCCTGGGCGTCGCGGGAGATGTAGTACTGGAGCGTCGCGTAGTCGTCCGCCGGCTCGTTGAGCACCGCGTAGCCGAGCTCGCGTTGC
>DAHUYL010000174.1 GCA_027315255.1 Solirubrobacterales bacterium
ACATCGTGATCAGCGTGGCGTCGGTCGCACCCGCCTACAGCCTGGCGGCCACGCTCGGGTTCATCGCCGCGACCCCGGGACTGGGCGTCCAGTCGCCGGCGGTGATGATCGTCGCGTTCTTCCCGATGGCGTTCATCGCGGCCGCCTACTACTGGATGAACCGCGCAGACCCCGACTGCGGGACCACGTTCGCATGGGTGACCAAGGGGATGGGCCCGTACCTCGGCTGGCAGGCCGGCTGGGCGATCGTCGTCGCCGACATCCTCGTGATGCCGAGCCTCGCCGACGTCGCCGGCAACTACACGTTCCAGCTGTTCGGCAACTCGAGCCCGTCGACGACCGACGTGGTGATCGTCGGCATCGCCTGGATCGTCGTGATGACCGCGATCTGCTACATCGGGATCGAGTTGTCGGCGCGCATGCAGCAGGTCCTGCTCGGGCTCGAGTTCTTCACGCTCGTGCTGTTCGCCGTCGTCGCGCTCGTCAAGGTGTACGCGAACCACCCGGTGCACTCGATCACGCCCGAGTTCTCGTGGTTCAACCCGTTCGCCGTCAACAGCTTCGCGGCGCTCAACGGCGGCGTGCTGCTGGCGGTGTTCGTGTACTGGGGATGGGACTCCGGCGTCAGCGTCAACGAGGAGACGAAGGATCCGGGCTCCTCCCCGGGCCGGGCAGCGGTGATCTCGACGTTCGTGCTGATCGCGATCTACACGCTCGTCACCGCCGCCGCGCAGGCGTACGGCGGGCTCGACTCGCTGGTCAAGCACCAGGCCGACGTGTTCGCGCCGATCGGCAAGGGGGTGCTCGGCTCCGGACTCGACAAGCTGCTGATCATCTGCGTGCTGACCTCCGCGTCAGCCTCGACCCAGACGACGATCCTGCCGACGGCGCGGACGACGCTGTCGATGGGGCGCGCCGGGGCGATCCCGAAGTTGTTCAACAACATCCATCCCCGGTTCCTGTCCCCCGGTTTCTCGACCCTGTGGATGGGCGGCGTGTCGGCGCTCGTCTACATCGGGCTGTCGATCACGAGCCACAACAACCTGATCGCCGACGCGTTCACGTCGCTGTCGCTGACGATCGCGTTCTACTACGGGATCACCGGGTTCGCGTGCACGATCTACTACCGGCGCCACCTGTTCGAGAGCGTGCGCAACTTCCTGATGCTGGCAGTGCTGCCGCTCACCGGCGGCGGGATCCTGTTCGCGATCATGATCAAGGCGATCATCACGTACGCGCACAAGGCCGGCGGCTACGCGGCGCCGCTGCTCGGGATCGGCTCGCCGATCGCGATCGCGCTGATCACGATCGTCGTCGGAGCGATCTGGATGGCGATCCAGCGCGTGTTGATGCCCGAGTTCTTCACGAAGAACAAACCGACGGTCGTCTCACCCGAGATCCTCGCGACCGCCCCGGCGGCGGGGCATCAGGCATGAGCGCCGGCATCGTCGTCGGCTACGACGGGTCCGACTGCGCCAAGGAGGCGCTGCGCGTCGGGCTCGAGGTCGGGCGCGCGTACGGCGACCGCGTGATCGTTGCGTTCGCGTACGAGCTGAACCCGGTCGCCGGCGAGATCCACGACTACCACGCCGCACTCAGAGAGGTCGCGTCGCAGCGGCTGCAGGAGGCGATCGCGCTGTCGCACAGCGCCGCCAGCGAGGGGATCGACGTCGAGGCGGTGATCGTCGAGCGCTCGCCCGCGCAGGCGCTCGTCGAGCTCGCCGCGGAGCGAGACGCGCGCGTGATCGTCGTCGGCACTCACGGCGAAGGGCCACTGCGGGCGGCGTTGCTCGGCTCGACCCCGCACAAGCTGATGCAGCTGACCGACCGGCCGGTGCTCGTCGTCCCGACTCCCCGCGCGTAGCACCTCAGAAACGAGCCAGGGGGCGCTTCTGCGGCGCCCCCTGGCTTCTACCCTCGTGCTGGCCACCCCTATGCCCGGGGGGTGGAACCCATCAGCAGGGTGCGGTTTGTTCGAGCGACCCTGCAGGGCTGAGTGTCGGCGCCGGCGGCCCGCGGCGCCACGTCCGTCGCGCACCGTCAACAAACGTACGAACGGTGCCGGACGCGGACGGCGAGCCGGTTCCGTCCGGAGCCAGTGGAACACTCCAGTTCGTGCCAGCCACGTCCTGGGCCCAGGCATAGATCGCACCACACCTCCAGCGAAGCGGCCGCTCTGCACAAGCGGCCGCTTCTGCGTCGGCGGGGCGGCGAGCGTGCATCAGCGGGCGAGCGCGACAACCCGTTCGCGGTGCCAGCGGCTGTCGCCGAACGCATGCGCGTTGGCGGTCGCGCGCTTGAGGAAGAAGTGCAGGTCGTGTTCCCAGGTGAACCCGATCCCACCGTGGACCTGCAACGCCGACGCGCTCACGCGGTACGCGGCATCGCCGGCGTACGCCTTTGCCATCGAGGCGGCGCGCACCGCACTGGCAGGATCGTGATCGATCGCCCAGGCCGCCCCGTAGGTGAGCGAGCGGGCGCCCTCGACCTCCAGCAGCATCTGCGCGCACCGATGGGCGACCGCCTGGTAGGCGCCGATCGGCCGATCGAACTGCTTGCGGTCCTTGGCGTAGGCGACGGCCATCTCCATCGCTCGCTGCGCGACGCCGACGCTCTCGGCTGCGACCGCGGTGAGGATCGCGGCGTACGCGCGCTCGACCGCAGTCGCGCCGGGCGCCCCGCCGGCGTCCCCACCCGCGAGCCGTTCCGCGGGCACCCGGTCGAGCACCAGCTTGTAGAGCTTGCGGGTCGGATCGAGCACCGGCACGGGCGAGATCGCGACGCCCGGCGCGTCGCCCTCGACCAGGTAGTGCTCGCCGCCGGCGCCGGCGACGACGAGCACGGCCGCGCCAGCGCCGTCCGCGACTGCGATCTTGGTCGCGCTCAGGGTGCCGTCGTCGGCGAGTCGCACGTCGGACCCGTCCGGCGCCCAGCCAGCATCCTCGTCCCAGACCGCGACCGCTCCGCGCAGCTCGCCGCTCGCGAGTCCCGGGAGCCAGCGCGCGCGCTGCGCCTCGGACCCCGCGGCGATCAGCAGCAGCGACGCCGCGACGCTCGACAGCAGCGGCGTCGGCGCGAGCGCGTACCCGAGTTCCTCCTGGATCACGACCAGCTCGATCGCGCCGAGCCCGAGGCCGCCGTGTTCCTCGGGGACGGCCAGCCCGGGCCACCCGAGTGCAGCGACCTCGTCCCACTGCGCCTCGGAGAACCCGCGGCCCTCCCCCGCGAGCTCGCGGACCACCTCGGGCCGGTAGCGCTGCGACAGGAACTCACGCGCGGTCCGCTTGATCGCCTGCTGGTCGTCGCCGAGCTCGAAGTTCATCGCATCCGCGGCAGCCCGAGCACCCGCTCGGCGACGATGTTCTTGAGGATCTCGGTCGTCCCTCCCTCGATCGAGTTGGCCCGCGCGCGCAGGAACCGGTACGTCCAGCGATCCTCGTCGAGCAGTGCCCGCGGGCCGGCCACGTCGATCGCCAGCTCGGCGAGGGCCTGGTTGACCTCCGACCAATGCCACTTGCCGAGCGACCCCTCGGGGCCCGGCACGCCGTCGCGCATCACCGCGCTGAGGCCCCGGTATGCGTTGAGGCGCAGCACCTCTGACTCGATCATCAGCTGCCCGAGGCGCTGGCGCACGACCGGATCCTCGAACGCAGACCGGCCGCCCGTCGCGGGCGTGTCGCGGAGCCGCTCGACCAGCTCGCTCAGCGCGATCTGGACCTGGAGCTGAAGCCCGAAGGCGAGCGTGAACCGCTCGTGCATGAGCGTGGTGATCGCGACCGCCCAGCCGTTGCCCTCGCCGCCGATGACGTTCGCCGCCGGAATCCGCACGCCGTCGAGAAACAGCTCGTTGAACTCGGCCTCGCCGGTGATCTGGCGCAACGGTCGGACCTCGATCCCAGGCTGCCGCATGTCCATCAGGAAGTAGGTCAGGCCCCGGTGCTTCGGCGCGTCGGGATCGGAGCGGGCGAGCAGCATGCACCACCTCGCCCGATGGGCGAACGTGGTCCACACCTTCTGTCCGCTGAGCACCCATTCGTCGCCGTCGCGGACCGCCCGCGTGCTCAGCGACGCCAGGTCCGAGCCGCTGCCGGGCTCGGAGAACCCCTGGCACCAGATCTCCTGCGCTGAGAGGATCGGCGGCAGGAATCGCCGCCGCTGCTGCTCGGTGCCGTGCGCGATCACCGTCGGGCCGCCCATCGCGATCCCGAGCACATTGGCGAGCTGCGGCGCCCGGGCGCGGGCCGTCTCCTCGCTGAAGATCGCCTGCTCGACGAGCGTCGCGCCGCGCCCGCCGTACTCGCGCGGCCACGACAGCCCTGCCCAGCCGGCGTCGTTCAGCCGGCGCTGCCAGTCGCAGCGAAACTCGAACGCGGCCTCCTCGCCTGCCGGCTCGGGACCGGGATTGTTGGCTTGCAGCCATGCCCGCAGCTCGTCGCGGAACCTCTCCTCCTCCGGTGAGAGCGTCAGATCCACGCGGGGCCGATCCTACCTATGCTCCCTGCCATGGCCACGTTCGAAAGTCTCGCCGGCCTCGCGGTCGAGGTCGACGGCTACTCGCTCGAGCCGCTGCGCGAGCCGGTGGCGAGCGGCTTCGAGCGCGTCTGCACGGTCGTCCACATGACCGGCGGGGGAGTCGAGGGAGTCGGCGAGGACGTCACCTACCAGGCGGCCGACCACGAGCGGCTCCTGGCCGCGGGGCCGGTCCACGCGGACGCGCTTGCGGGCTGCCGGACGCTCGGTCAGCTGTGCGACGGGCTCGAGTCGCTCGACCTGTTCGGCGAGGTGCCGCCCAGCAGCGAGGTGTACCGCAACTACCGCCTGTGGGCGTTTCACAGCGCCGCGCTCGACCTGGCGCTGCGCCAGGCGGGCGTTTCGCTGGCCGCCGCGCTCGGTCGTGAGCAGCAGCCGATGCGCTACGTGGTCTCGTTGCGCCTCGGCGAACCGCCTTCGCTCGAGCCGGTGCAGAAGCGACTCGCGCTCGACCCGACGCTGCGCTTCAAGCTCGACGCGACCAGCTCCTGGACGCCGGAGCTGATCGCGGCGCTGGCTGCGACCGGCGCCGTCGACTCGATCGACTTCAAGGCGTTCTACCGTGGGACGACGGTCGACCAGGCAGCCGATCCGGTGCTGTACCGGCGCGTCGTGCGGGCGTTTCCCGACGCCTGGCTCGAGGACCCGGACGTCGTCGACCCCGGCACGGCCGCGGCGCTCGCCGACGTGCACGAGCGGATCACCTGGGACGCCGTGATCCATTCGGTCGCCGACATCGAGGCGCTGCCATTCCCGCCGCGGATGGTCAACCTGAAGCCGTCGCGGATCGGGTCGCTGCGCGAGCTGTGCGCCACCTACGACCACTGCGACGAGCGCGGGATCGGGGCTTACGGGGGCGGCCAGACCGAGCTGGGGCCTGGTCGCGGGCAGGCCCAGTACCTCGCATCGGTGTTTCACCCGGACGCACCCAACGACCTCGCGCCCGGCGCCTACAATCGCGCCGACCCGCCGGCGGGCCTGCCGCCGAGCCCACTCGTGCCGGCGGTCGACCGAGCCGGTTTCCGCTGGGAGGGCCAGAGCTGACTGAGACACTCGGAATCGCCGGAGCCGGCACGATCGCGTGCGGGCTCGCGGCCCTCGCCTCGGCGAGCGGCGAGGTCCTCCTGTGGGCGCGCTCGGAGGACTCGGCGGCGCGCGCGCAGGCCGCGATCACGCGCGCCTGCGAGAAGCTCGATGGGGACGCCGATGCCGCACGCGTGAAGGTCGTCACGAACCTCGACGGGCTCGACGCGGCGACGTTCCTGGTCGAGGCGATCGTCGAGGACCACTCGAGCAAGACGCGGGTGCTCGCCGATCTCGGCGAGCTGTCCCGCCACGCGGGGACGGGCGCCGTGCTCGCGACCACGACCTCGTCCCTGTCGATTGCCGAGCTTGCGGCCGCCAGCGGTCATCCAGAGCGGTTCGCGGGCCTGCACGTGTTCAACCCGGTGCCGCGGATGGCACTGGTCGAGGTCGTCTTCCCGCGCGCCGCCAGCGAACCGACCCGGACTCGCACGCTGGAGCTCTGCCGCGCGCTCGGCAAGACCCCGGTCGAGGTCCCCGACACGCCCGGGTTCGTCGTCAACCGGCTGCTGTTCCCCTACCTGTTCGACGCAGTGCGGCTGCTGAGCGAGACGGGGCTCGAGCCGGCGGCGATCGACGACTGCATGAAGCTCGGTGCTGGGATGCCGACCGGCCCGATCGCCCTGCTCGATTACGTCGGACTCGACGTCGCGATCGCGATCGGCGAGTCGCTGCGGC
Organism: Solirubrobacterales bacterium; assembly: GCA_027315255.1. Classification (GTDB taxonomy): domain Bacteria; phylum Actinomycetota; class Thermoleophilia; order Solirubrobacterales; family Solirubrobacteraceae; genus Palsa-465. The sequence goes on from DAHUYL010000174.1 coordinate 6,292, forward strand.
TCGAGATCCCCGAGCGGCTCCGGATGCTGGCGAGCCAGGGCGCGGTCGGCCGCAAGGCAGGCCGCGGCTTCTACGACTACGCGCAGTAGGGTCGGTGGCCGCGGGTTTGTTGTGCCTGTTGCAAATCTACCTTGCGCAAACCCCTAACGAAGATTTAACCTTCTTTGAGAGTCGCAGCGCATCCTTCGATTCGCGACGTACCTCATAGCAGCACCTCCTCCCCAGAAGCGCGAAGCCGGCCCGTCCCCAGCGGGCCGGCTTCTGTTTTGCCGGGCGTCTTCGCGCTGACGCGATCGCGCCCACATCACACTGCCACCGCGCCGAGACGCAGTGGCAGGCCGAAGCCGGCCCTAGGGCCGGCTTCTGTCTCTCCTCTCAACCACCGGGAAGCTTTCCGTAGGCGTTGCTGCAAGGCAGCTGATCACCCGGCTGTTGCGTGCGCGGCATAGTAACGAATGTCGCGAGAGCGGCGCAACCCGGCCCCGGCCCGCAGCTCGGAGCGGTTCGTCTGGCGCGTTGGTGCGGCTAGACGGTCGGCTGGTCCTCGTGCCGATCGTCCGCCGGCCGCTCGGTCCGCGGGCTGATTCGCACCGCGTCGATCCGGTGCTGGCGGACCGACTCGACCCGAATCGAATAGCCGTTGGCGATCACCGAGTCGCCGCGTTTGGGGAGCCTGCCGAGCTCGCCGAACACGAAGCCGCCGACGGAGTTGTATGCGTCGCTGTCGATCGGCAGCTCGAGGCCGTAATCCTCGAGGTCGGCGACCGCGACGTGGCCGCGCACGAACCAGTCGCCGTTGGCAAGCCGGCGGACCGCGCCGCCGGCCGGGTCGGTCTCGTCGGAGATCTCCCCCACGACCTCCTCGATGATGTCCTCGATCGTGACGATCCCGGCTGTACGTCCGTACTCGTCGACAACGATCGCGAGCTCGGTGCGCTCGCGCTGGAGGTCGGCCAGCAGGTCGTCGAGCGGCTTGGTCTCGGGAACGATCGGCGCCTCGCGCACGACCGCCGCAAACGAGCCGTCCTCACCGCCGGCGATCAGCAGCCTGACCAGCTGGTTGACGTGCACGATCCCGCGCACCTCGTCCTGGTTGTCGTGCTCGATCACGACCAGCCGCGAGTGACCGGTCGAGATGCAGCGGCGCAGCGCCTCGCCGACGGTCTCCGACAGGTCGACCGTGACGACCGCCGGAATCGGCGTCATCACCTGGCGGGCCTCCTGTTCGTGCAGGTGGAAGACGCCGGTCAGCATCTCTGCCTCGCCGGCGTCGAGCTGCCCGCCCGTCTGGGACTGGGCGATGATTCGCTTGAGCTCCTCGAGCGTGCCGGCCTCGGGTGCCGCATCGGGATCGATCCCGAGTCGCCGCAGCATCCATTCCGAGGAGCTGTTCAGGATCACGATGAACGGCCTGAACGCGAGCATGAACAGCCGCATGACGGGCGCGATCCGGCGTGCGAGCCCCTCGGCGTGCTGGATCGTGTAGAGCTTCGGGACGATCTCCCCGACCGTGCTCTGCACGAACGTCATCAGCACGTACGCGATCACGACGGCGACGACGACCGCGACCCCGTGGCTGACCGCCGGGCCGAACGCCGGCTCGAGCGCATGCGCGATCCCGGGCTCGCCCAGCGCGCCGATCCCGATCGAGGACATCGTGATCCCGACCTGGCAGGCGGACAGGTAGTCGCCGATGTTCTCGAGCTGCCCCAGCGCCAGCCGCGCTCCACGCGAGCCCTCCTCGGCGAGCGCCTCGAGCCGCTCGCGACGCGAGCGAACGAGCGCGTACTCCGCCACGACGAAGAACGCGTTGACGAGGACGAGCCCCGCCGCCAGCAGGATCAGCAGGGCGTTCACGGTTCCCCGCGCGCTGGCCCGCTACGCCCCCTCGAGCGATTGGCGCCGGCCAGCGCGCTGCTACTTCGAGGTCGATCGTCGGTCATGCAGCGACGCCGCGAACGGTAGCAGCAGCGCAGGACCCCTCCTGTGGGCGCCGGGCCGGCGAGCCCACCCGCCGGCCCGGCGCAGTGGTGTCAACCCCGGCGGGCGTGCCCCCACCCGTCGGCGCTGGCGCTGCACACCGCTGCCGTCGGCGGTGAGCCTGCGTCCTGCTCGAGCAGCTTCGTGTCCGCGACCAGCTGCCAGGCCCGCAGCGTCAGCCCCAGCGCCTCCCAGGGATCCAGCGACCGCGCGCCCGTCTCGGCGGCGGCCAGCTGGGTCTGGATCCGTGCCGCGAGCGCGCTCCGAGCGGTCTCGCACGTCTGCAGCTGGCCGACGAGGTCGACATAGCTCGCATCGTTCGCCGCGCTGTCCGTCAGCGCCGTCGTGTCGGCGGCGAGCGTGTCGGCGGCGAAGGATCCGAACGGCGCATCGAGCTGCTTGTAGGCGCCGCCGAGCAGGTCGAGCAGGTAGCGGTGCGCAGGCGCTACCTGCGGGGTCATGATCTGCTCGATCGCGCGGCCGTCCCAGGTGTAGTCGTCCTTCAGCCCGAGCAGCGTCATCAACGTCGGCCGCACGTCGGCGTGATCGGTCCAGATCTCGCTCGTCTCACCGAGGTTTGCGACCCCCGGCCCGACCCAGCCCTGCCAGGTGGTGGCGACCTCCGGCTGGTTGCCGCCGTGGTTCCACGCGTAGCTGTTGTCCTGCGCAGGGCAGCCGGGCCCCTGATTCGTGACCGGTGCCGGTGGCAGCCCCTGGGCGTAGCCGACGTCCGTGCACGTGCTCTGGAAGTAGAAGTCGGGGTTGCCGAACAGCGTCAACGTCGGCGTCCTGCTCGGGTCGGCGTTGACCATGTGGAGAATCCCCTCTTCGGTCTCGTCGGCCATGCTCTGCGTGACGGGAGTGCTCGCCCCGGTGATCGGGTCGTACTCGCTCGCCTGCCCGATCTCGCGCTCGAGCGTGCGTACCACCGGGTCGTCGTAGCCCGGGCGCGGACCGGTCGCACTCGACTGGTTCGGGACGATGATCGCCGGCGCGTCGTCGTTGTCGAACCCGAACGTGGTCGAGTCGCCGTACAGGCCGCTGATCAGCCCCGGGAGGTTCACGTCCACCTCGCCGACGTCGCGCACGTAGCCGGAGGTCCCGTACGCGGCGGCGCCGGCCTCGGCCGTGTCGTACTGGCAGGCGACCGTGACCCCGTCGCAGCCCGGGTTCAGTGGTGCTCCGCCGGCGTAGTGGTCGCCCTCGTCGGCGGTGACGACGAACAGCGTGTTGGTCTGGTTGATGCCGTCGGCCGCCAGCCGGGCGAAGAACGCGGTGAACGCGGCGTTGTACTGGCGCAGCTGCGCCTCGTAGCCGGCCTCCCCTGGCCCGAACGCGTTCCCGTTATTGGTCCCGTAGTGGTCGTCGTGGACGTCCGACAGGTAGGTGTAGGTGACCGGGATGCCCGCCTCCTGGGCCGCCGCGGTGTATCCGAGCGCATTGTTCGCCTCCATCCCGTCGAAGCCGGGGAAGCCGGGATTGCCGGTCGAGTCGAGGATCTCGGTCGTCGGCGTCTGGCCGGGGGTGTACGAGTCGGGCGGCGGCGCCGTCACCGCGTCGACGTTGCCCGGATCGGGCGCGGCGCCGGGGCCGCTGTTGGTCGCGTTGGGCGCGAACACGTCGTAGACGGGCGGGGCCTGCCAGTTGCCGGCAGGTGGGGCCGTGTCGCCGTTCGGCGTGTAGCTCGCGGGCAGTGCGGTGTCGGGCTGGCCGGTCAGCGCCGGGTCGACCGCGAGCGCGCCGAACAGCGCGTTGTAGCCCGAGTAGCCCCCCGGTTCGTCGGGGAGCACGTCGGGCGCGCCGCCGTTGGCGGCCGCGCACAGCCCGCTACCGCTGGAGTCGGCCTGCGAGCAGTGGATCGCAAGGCCCTCGAAGTCGGTCGTCCCGAGGTTCGAGCCGGCGTCGAAGTACTGGTCGTAGGCGGTGTTGTAGGACCAGTTCCCGAGCGCCGCCTGAGTCGAGCCGGCGCCGAACACGGTCGCGAGGTCGGAGGTGTCGTTCTCGAGCTCCATGTTCGCCGCGCCGATCCCGGCGAAGTCGCAGCCTGCGCGCGTGAACGGGACCCACGGCGCCGGCGTGTTGATTCCGTTCGGACTCGATGCGCTGGCGGCGGCGTGGATCATCTCGTAGAGCGGGTCGCTGGCGCTGACGGGGTCGGTCCAGTAGGTGAACAGCGACCTGGTGCTCGTGCCCGGGACCTCGCTCGATCCCGCGTGGGTGCCGGTCTGCGTCGGGTCTAGATACGGGAAGCTGTTCGCCACACCGCCGCCGAAGCTGTCGGGGTAGAGGCCCGTCTCGGTGCTCACGATTCCGTCGGCGGTGTGCGCCTTCAGCACCGTGTGGTCGTTCGCCAGCAGCGTCCCGTTCCCGGTGATGAAGCCATCGAGCGCCGGCATCTGCTCGAGGTCCGACGGCACGCTCGGGTTGTCGCGCGAGAGGTGGACGTTGTCGAACTGGAGGATGATCACGTGCTTGACCTGACCGTGGGGCCCGAGCTGGCAGCTGCCGGCCGCCGCGGCGCCGCCGGCTTCGATCAGCGCGATCGCGCCAAGCGCGAAGGCGATCGATAGGACACGCACCGAGATCTTCACCAGCCAGGTTGGTCGCATCGCCGTACTCCTCCCGCTCGGGGGCTTGCCGTTCGGGTGCAAGCTTTCCCGGCGCGAGCGCGGGACTGGTGACGATCGTGTGTGCCTGCCGTGAACAGACCGTGACCGGCGGTCGGCGTCTTGTCCGGCAGATCCGCGCCGGCGCTGGCCTGGTGGGCCGGCGCCGGCGCAGAGGGCGGTTGCCCTTCAGATGAGCTCGTCGAACCGCGCAGCCATCTCGAAGTCGCGCTCGGTCAGGCCGCCGGCGGCGTGGCTGGTGAGCGACAGCTTGAGCTTGTTGTAGCCGTGCACGAGGATGTCCGGATGGTGGTTGTGGTGCTCGGCCACAGCGGCGACCTTGTTCACGAACGCGATCGCGTCGTCGAAGTCGCGCAGCTTGAGATCGCGCACGATCTCGTCGCCCTCGCGCCGCCAGTCGCTGCCGAGCAGGCGCGCGGCGATCTGGTCGTCGGTCAGCAGCTGGTTGGGATCATCGCCGGGTTGCATATCGTTTCCTCCGATGCGAATCGTCAGTCTCGTCCCGTCGGCAACCGAGATGCTGTTCGCGCTCGGCCTCGGTGCCGACCTTATCGCCGTCACGCACGAGTGCGACTACCCGCCGGCGGCGCGCGAGCTGCCGAAGCTGACTCGAGACGTGCTACCACCCGGTCTCAGTGCCGGCGAGATCGACGCGGCGGTCAAGCAGCGCACGCTCGCCGGCGACTCGATCTACCGGCTGGATACCCAGCTGCTGCACGAGCTGGCACCGGATCTGATCGTCACCCAATCGCTGTGCTCGGTGTGTGCCGTCTCATACGACGACGTCCGCGCGCTCGCACAGGAGCTCGATCCGCAGCCGCAGGTGATCGCGCTCGACCCGCACACGGTCGGCGAGGTGCTCGACGACGCCCGCACGCTCGCCCAGGCGACCGACCGCAGGGACGCAGCGGTCGAGCTGATCCGCGAGTCGGCGGCGCGGATCGACCAGGTGCGACTGACGGTCCGCGGCGCCCCGCGCCCGCGGGTCGTCGCACTCGAGTGGCTCGACCCGCCATACGCCGCCGGCCACTGGACCCCGCAGCTGATCGACTATGCGGGCGGAGAGGATGTGCTCGGCCTCTCCGGCGAGAGCTCGGAGGAGCACTCGTGGGACGAGGTCGCCGCGGTGTCGCCTGACCTCGTGATCGTGATGCCGTGCGGGTTCGACGCCGCGATCGCCCACCGCGAGGCCGAGATGCACCGCGACCAGCTGGCACGGCTCAGCGCGGACGCGGTGATTGCGGTCGATGCAGCCGCCTACTTCTCCCGACCCGGCCCGCGGATCGTCGACGGGCTCGAGCTGCTGGCCCGGATCATCCACCCCGAGCTGTTCCCAGGGCCCGAGCCGGCACCCGACCGCGCGATCACGGTCGAGCTGTAGGGGGCCGCCCCGGGCGCGTGGCCAGGGCGCGTGCGATCAGAGCGTCCAGCCGTTCGGCACGAGCCCTGTGCCGCCTGCGGCCGCGATCGCGCCGATCACGCTGAGGACCGCGACAGCCGCGCAGCCCGCAAGCGCGACCGGCCGATTCCGCCGGCGCTCGTCGAACTCGACCACGAGCCAGCCGCACACAAGACCCGACGCCAGCCCGCCCAGGTGGCCACCGACGGAGATCTGGGCGACGGTCAGCGTGAAGATCAGGTTCAGCAGCAGCATCGGGCCGAGCCCGCTCTGCCAGATCGGGATCCCGCGGGTTGCTGCGACGACGATCAGCGCGCCGAATACGCCGAAGATCGCGGTCGACGCGCCGAGTGTCGGGACGTCGGGTGAGAACAGCAGCGCGCCGAACGAACCGGCGAACAGCGAGGCGAAGTAGATCGCGAGGAAGTTGACCTTCCCGACCGCCGGCTCGAGCACCCGCCCGACGAACCACAGCGACAGCATGTTGAGCGCGATGTGGACCAGGCTCGCGTGCAGGAAGCCCGCCGTCAGCAGCCGCCAGTACTCGTGGTAGCCGTGGGACATGAACGGCCCGTACAGCGCGCCGTGGACGTACACCCAGCCACTGTCGCGGCCGCCGAGCGTCACCCCGGTGGCGACTTCGGCAAGGAACACCGCTGCGTTGATCGCGATCAGCGCCTCCCACGCGCTCCACGACGGCGCGCCAGAGCGCAGCGTCCGCACCTTCGTTCGTTCGCGCGCGCATTCGGGGCAGCGCATCCCGACCGAGGTCGGTGTCATGCAGTCCGGGCAGATCGGCCGCCCGCAGGAGGAGCACGAGACCCCGGTCTCACGGGATGGATGTCGATAGCAAACCGCCATCTTGTGGAGGGACGCTAGCAGCGGGCGGGAGGCGACGATTTCGCCGAGCGGCGCTGCCGTGGCGCCTCACGCGGCAGGCCGTGCGTATCAGCGCCGCGGCAGGATCCGGCGGGTCTCCTCGGCGATGTCGTGCAGCGTGCGGCCCGCGAGCTGGCGGAAGTTGCGGGACTGATCGACGCGGGCGCGATGGTTCGAGCGGACGCGGAGCACGACCAGCGCCATGCCCGCGGTGGCGGTGATCGTCGCGGCCGCAACCGGCCGCACCCAGTTGCGCGGGTCTCGCATCGTCGAGAGCTCCCAGCCGTCGAGCTCCTCCTGCGCCAGCTCGGTGAGGTTGACGAGCGCCGACTCGAGCCGGACGGCGAGCGCCGGCGGCGGCTCGACCGGCGCGAGCGCCTCGCGCAGGAGCGCCTCGACGCCGCGGGTCATGGCTCGGTCCTGCCCGTCGGCCGGGGGCTGGCGGCGGCACCGTCCCCTGGGTCGCTCGGCGCTCCGGGGTTTGCCGCGCGCTTCGGGTCGCCGGCGACGCCGGCGCCGTTGGTGCCGCCGACGATCCCCTCGAGCTGTCGGATCGCCCGGTGCAGCAGCACCTTCGTGGCGCCGTCGGTGCGGCCGAGCGCGCGCGCGATCTCACGATTGTCCATGCCGAGCGCGAAGCGCATGATCAGCGCCTCGCGGCGGTCGTCGGGGAGCTGCTGGACGCCCTCGAGGATCGCCTTCAGCTGCTCGCGTCCCTCGACCAGCGCCTCGGTCGTGTGAGGTGCCGAGATCATGCCGGCGTCCTCGATCGCCGCCTCGGGCTTGCGCGACCGATCGCGATAGAAGTTCGCTGCGAGGTTGTGAGCGATCCGGATGAGCCAGGGCCGCAGCGGGCGACCGTTCGACTCCCGCAGCGCCCGCTCGAGGTGGCGGTAGGCCTGCAGGAAGGTCTGCTCGGTGACGTCCTCGGCGTCGTAGTGATTCCCGAGCCGGTAGTAGCTGTAGGAGTAGACGTCGCGCAGGTGCGCGCGGTAGAGCTCGCTGAACTTGGCATCGAGCTCGGCCTTGCTCGTCGGCGCCGGCATGTCGGTTGCCACTTCACTTTCAGAGCCTAGTGATGTCAGGCGGCGCGGACGGGAAGCGTTCCGGGGGCGTTCTCGCCGGACTCCGACTCGTCGACTCGATTGGCGCCCGCCTGCTCGACTCCGGTGACATCCCGCTTGACCGTGACACGCAGCCCGGCGGCGCCGAGCAGGTCGCGAAGCTGTCTGGCCAGTGAGCGATCAGAGCACCCGATCGTCACCGAGCCGCCGGCGGCGTCGTGGTCGCCGTGGCCGTGGCCATGGCCATGGCCGCCCAGGAGGATCTCGGGGTCGCCACCTGCGTCGCCGAGCACGGCGACCGCGCGAGCGTGCGTTCGCGCCGCCGCGAGCACGGACGGCGCGAACCGGTGTGGCGGCACCGACCCCTCACCAAGCATGAGCAACCCGGCGCCGGCGGGCCCCTGCTCCCCGTGCGCGGCAAGCACGTCGGGCAGATCCCGGCCCGCCACCGTCAAGCAGACCAGGTCGTGCCCTGCGAGCTCGAGCTCGGTTGCCGTCGTGATCCTGATCAAGACGGGCTGGCGCGGGCCTGCGTCGCCGTCCGGCGCACCCGGTCCGACCCCGTCGGCGCCGGCGGTTCCGGCCAGCGCCGTATCGGGCGCTGCCGGGCCGAACGGGGTGCCGCCGCGCGCGCGGGCCGTCCGCAGCCACTCGGCCTGCTCCTCGGTGCGGCAGGCGAGGTCGACCTCGCAGCCGGCTCGGCTGAGCGCAGCCGCCAGGTTCGTTCCCCACCGGCCGGCGCCGATGACCGCCGCGCGGCGAATCGGCGGCAGGCCGCCCAACCACTCCCACTGCAGCATCACGCAGGGCCAGATCCTGTCCGTCACCGCAGTCGCGAGCCGTGGCGTCGCCTTCTCGACTGCAGGGAAGCGCAGCGGCCTTCCCGCGCGCGCCCGCACCTTGTGAGGACGGATCCGCCAGCCGTTGCGGACCGACTCGGTTCCGATCACCGCCACCGGCACCACCGGCGCCCCCGTCTCCAGCGCGAGCCGCCCGACGCCTCGGCGCGGCTTGCCGAGCGTACCCGGGCGAATCCTCGTGCCCTCGGGGAAGATCAGGACGATCTCGCCGCGGGCCAGGATCTCCTTGGCCGTCCGGATCGTGTCGAGATCGCCCGCGCCCCGGTCGACCGGAAACGCGCCGAGCGCGCTCAGCAGCCACGCGAGCCACGGCCTTGCGAACGCCTCCTGCTTGCACACGTAGTACATCGGCCGTCGCGTCATCGTTCCGATCACGAACGGATCCAGGAAGCTGCGGTGGTTGGCGGCGATGATCACCGGTCCGTGCTTCGGGATGTGCTCGCGCCCGATCCGGCCCATCCGGAAGTAGATGGTGAACGAGGGCACGACCAGCAGTCGGGCGATCCAGTACACGACTGGATTGACGCCCTTGTCACGGGCTCGCTCGTGCAGCGCCGCGTGATCCATCGACAAGCCGTACCCGGAGCATGGGAGCGCGTTACAGTTCGTTGCCTTGAGCCTCGGCAGTGATCGGACGCACATCCTGGGCGGAGCAGTCTCCGGGACCGTGGCGGCGGCGGTCTGGGCCGTGCAGCAGCCGCTCGACAAGCTCGCGTTCCGCTCGACCTACGACGACGTCGAATTGCTGGGCAAGGCGCTCACCCGCGGCGATGGCTGGTACGCGCTCGGGCTCGCCTCGCATCTGGCCAACGGAGCCCTGTTCGGGGCGGCTTACGCTCGTGTATCGCCCGCGCTGCCGCTGCCCCCTGCGATCCGCGGGCCGGTCGCGGCGCTGCTCGAGTTCGTCGGCACGTGGCCGCTGGCGGCGCTGGCAGATCGCTTCCACCCTGTCCGCGCCGAGCTGCCGGCACTGTTCGGCAACCGCCGCGCCTTCTGGCAGAGCGCCTACCGCCATCTGCTGTTCGGGGTCGTCATGGGCGAACTCGAGCGGCGAATCAACGGTGGCCGTGAGCAGCCCGAGGCGGACACCGAGGCGGGCTATTCGAGCAACGGCCACGGCCGAATCGAGCACGCCGTCAGCGTCTCGACCGCACCGCCCTCGGCTCGCTGACCCGTGCGTTTACAAAACGAACCCATTCACGCCGCCGACGGCATTAGGATCGCGCCGATCGTCACATAAGGCCGCCGTCGCGCCCCGCTGCGGCGGTCCATCGCGTGTTCGCAAACAACCGGGAAGGACAACCATGACGACCGAGACCCCATCAGGGCCAGTGCTCGCCAACATCTCTCGCGACGACTGGATCTTCGGCGGAGCGGCGCTGCTACTCGCGATCGACCTCCTGTTCTTGCCGTGGTTCTCGTGGAGCTACGGTCCGATCTCGCTGTCGTCGACGGCCACCGGCTCGCCCGACGGATGGCTCGGCGTCCTCGCCGTGCTCGCGACGCTCGCGCTGATCGCGGACCTGGGGATCGAGCGCCTTTCGCCACACACCCACTTGCCCGCCATCCGGGGCGGCCGCGTCCAGACGCGGCTCGTGCTCGCGGCCGCTGCCGCGCTGTTCGTCGTCCTCAAGTTCCTGTTCCACGTCCACTTCAGCCTGTTCGGGTTCGGCTTCTGGGCAGCCGTGGTGCTGACCGCTGCCATGGTCGTGATGGCGCTTCGGGCCGCCGGACACGACGTCGTCCGGGGGTTCGGCCAGTCAGCCTGAGCTCGGCGGAGATCCGCTGAAGGGCGGTCGGCTCCCGGCGCGAGCCGGTGAGCCGACGCGCTCCGCCTGCGGGCCCGACCGGGACCGCCCAGCAGCCCGACCAGCATCGTGATGAAACGCTCGGCGGCTGACCGTCGGGCTCCCCGGATTGGGGCCCGCCATCGGGCCGGCCCACCGATCGCACCGGTCGTCCATCCTGTGCTCACCGATCCTCCAGCACCGGAACCGGATCGTCGTGGCTCCGGCCGACGAGCACCGCGCGCGTCAGCGCCGCCGATCCGAATCGGTCGCGGACACGGTCGAGGGTCGCATCGAGCTCGCGGCGACGATCGAGCGCAAACGCGAGCTGCCGCGCGTCTCTGTCGACGAGCCCGGCCAGCGCCACCCCGACCAGCGTCAGGCCACGCGCCTCCACGCGGGGCCACGTCGATGCCAGCAGCTGCTCGGCGACCCGGCCGATCAGCGCGGTCTCGTCCGTCGCCCGCGGAAGCGTCCGCGACCTCGTGGCCCGTGAGTAATCCGCATATCTCACCCTCAACTGGACCGTTAGGGCGACTCTGTTCGCGGCTCGCAAACGCCTTGCCACTCGGTCGACGAGCCCGAGCAACGCCGCGGTTGCGTCGGTCCGGCGATGCGGCCCGCGTTCGAGCGCCCGCTGCGCGCCGATCGAACGGCTCCGGGCTCGCGTCCTCACCGGTCGCGAGTCATCGTTGTGCGCAAGCGCGTGGAGATGGCGGCCGCGCGCGCGGCCGAGCAGCGCGACCAGGGTGGTGACGCTCAGGTCCGCCACATCGCCGACGGTTGCCAGCCCGTGCGCTCGCAGCTTCGTCGCGGTCGCCGGGCCCACCCCCCACAATCGCTCGATCGGGAGTGGGTGGAGAAACGAGAGCTCCGCGTCGGGTTCGACGACCAGCAGCCCTTCCGGCTTCGCCACAGCGCTCGCCACCTTGGCGAGGAACTTCGTGCGCGCGACACCCACGGTGATCGGCAGCCCGACCCGCGCCCGCACGTCCTGGCGCAGCCTGGCCGCGATCTGGTGCGGAGTCCCCGAGATCCGCTCGAGCCCGCGGACATCGAGGAACGCCTCGTCGATCGAAAGCGCCTCGACCACCGGTGCCGTATCGGCGAACACCGCGAACACGGCCTTGCTCGCCGCACTGTAAGCCGACATCCGGGGCCGGACGACGGCAGCCGCCGGACACAACGCAAGCGCGCGCCGGCCCCCCATCGCCGTTCGGACTCCGTGCGCCCGCGCTTCATAGCTCGCCGAGAGCACGACTCCGCCGCCGACGATCACGGGCCGGCCGAGCAGCCGCGGATCGTCGCGCTGCTCGACCGAGGCGTAGAAGGAGTCGAGGTCTGCGTGCAGGATCGACGCGTTCCCGGTCATGGGAACACATGTTCGCATGCCTCCCGGACGGAACCGCTCGAGCAGGTCGGAGACGCAGTCAGGCCGATCGCTCGGCACCGAGCTTGCCGAGCTCGACCACCTCGCCGGCGACGCCGTCCGGTCGACGAATCACGAACAGGAACGAGTCTCCGTGCCGGGTTGACAGCCTGAGCCGCCGCTGGAGACCGCCGTTGCGACGCGCAGCCAGCGACCGCGTCCGCTCCTCGACGCCCGCCTCGATCAGATCCAGGTACGGGATCCGCTGCGAGACGAGATACCGCCGGCGGTTGAGCCGGTTGGGCATGAACACGAGCCCAAGCGTCGTGGCGAGCAGGGTGCCGCTGACGGTTCGGTCGTCGAGGCACAGCGCGGCCGGTCTGCGCCACTGCACCAGTTCGCCTTCCCGGAGAGTCGGCTCGAGGTTGATCAGCCCCATCGCCCAATTGTCGCGCCCGGCTCCTGCGCCCGGCGACGCCTGGCCGGTGCTCCGCACGCTCGTGCGACTTGGACCACCAGCTCAGCGTGCTGGACGCCGGCGGTCCGGACCGTGCACCGGCACCGGTGCAGCCGGCTGTGCCGGCACCGCCGGCGGGTGGCCACGGCGAACCCGCGCCGGGTGAAGCTCACGCAGCCGCTCGCCGACCCGCAGCCGCCGCCGGGGCGTTCCGGACAATGGGAGCGGCAACCCGCCCCGAGGCCGTAGCGGCCGCGGGGGCACTGGCGGCGGCCGCAATCCCCCACCATCGTCGGTCCCCTCCTCCGCGTCGGCGACCTGACCGCCACAGCCGCCGGCTGCCGTGCACGCTGCGAGCGTGAGCAGCGCTGCGAGCGCGAGGACGTGCGGCAGGATGAGCAGCAGGTAGAACATCGACCGAGACCCTGCTTCGCAACCGTACCCGACGCGGATGCGTCCGTGCGAGAGAATCGCGGAGTCCGATCAGTACAGTCCACGGATGCGCGAGTGGCGGCGGATCACGGCGGAGACCGAGCTGCGGGCCATCATCGGCGAACCGACTTCGCTGGTCCGCGCGAAGCTCGCCGATCGCTTGAACGAGCTGACACGCCAGTTCATCGAACTCTCCCCGTTCGCCTGCGTCGCGACTGCCCGACCGGACGGCGGGATCGACGTCTCGCCCCGTGGGGATCCACCTGGATTCGTTCGTGTGCTCGACGACCGCACGCTGCTGCTGCCCGAGCGACCCGGCAACCGGCTGGCCGACACCTTCACCAATCTGCTCCGCGATCCGCGGATCGCGCTGCTGTTCCTGATCCCGGGCGTTGGTGACACATTTCGAGTCAACGGCACCGCCTACGTCACCGACGACTCCGGCCTGCTCGCCGACAGCGCCGTCGGCGATCGGCCGCCGCGGCTCGGGATCGTGGTCACAGTGGCCGAGGCCTACACCCAATGCCCGAAGGCGCTGATCCGCGCGGACCTGTGGAACCGGGAGCGCCACATCGACCGCTCGGCGCTGCCCACCAGCGGCGAGATCCTGCGGCGGATCAGCGTGCCGGACCTCGACGTCGCCCGGCATGACCGCGAGCGCGCCGCTCGTTACGCCGCTCGCCAAGGCCTGTACTGACCGGATGCCTCAGCCGACCTGGTCGGGTGGCCCGGCAGCCCATCCGTCCCCGGGGCGTCCGCATGAGACACCCGCCGACGGGCGGTCCAGCCTTCGCGCATGACGCGGATGCGCTGTCCGCGGCGGGCGCGGCCGCACGTTGCGGACCGCGGAACGCGGCCCGCAACGCACGTAGCAGCCACTGCGCCCACCCACGGCGGCGCAGCCTCGATCTCAGTCGATGACGGTGCGCGTCTGCACGCAGCTCGCGCAGACGGTAGTCGAGCTCGTGGCCGAGCGGTCCGGTCCGGCCCAGCAAGGGTTGCTCATCACGGGCGAAGCACATCTCGCCGTCTCCTCTCGTTGTGCTTGCACGTGTGAGCCCCGCGTGCAAGCACGCGAAAGCGTCACCCGTCGCAGACAGGTCTCTTCATCTGGCTCTCGTCAACGGCTTCCTGCTCACAACCGATCAGAATCACATTTCCGACCACCTCCTCAGTCGCGGTCCGGGCAACAAAAAGGGCGGCCTACTGGCCGCCCTCACTGGAAGTCGATGTGCGTCCGGTATCTACCGAATGCACCTTCCGGCGAGGGCACGACGCTTCGCGAGGATGGCCGCACCACGCGACACACCCAGTGCGGGTGTTGCGGCGATCTCGACGTGAGTGCAGTTGATCCAGGTCATAGCGGTCATAGTCGCTCCTCGACGGGGCTTGGCGATAACGGTACACAACCGTACGTCGAAGTGCAAGCGCGAGTCGCGTACCGATGCCGTGCTTCCCGCGCCCCTCCCTATGGCAGCGGTTGGCGGTCTCGCAGCCGGAGTTCAGTCACGCGCTGCGTGACGACATGCTCGCCGAATACATCACCCTCTCAGGCGGTGGATGCGTCCGTGAGTCCGGCAGGGCACCGTCGGACGGTGCCAGACGGTCGGCGACTCGATCGACCGTCGATCACCGGCGGCTGGCTAGCCGGCCGGCCGGTCGACGACCAGCGGCAGCTCGGCCACGATGCTCGTTCCGCCGCCCGGAGGGCTACTGATGCTCAGCGTTCCGGCGGCGGCCTCGGCCCGATCGCGGAGGCCGAGCAGGCCCGATCCCCGTGACGGGTCGGCACCGCCGGTTCCGTCGTCGCGGATCGCGATCCCGAGGATCCCTTTGCTGTCTCTGACCTCGACCCTGGATGTGCTGGCCCGCGCGTGCTTGGCGGTGTTCGTGAGCGCCTCGGCGATGATGAAGTAGGCAGTGGCAACGACCTGCTCGGGAAGGCGCGCACCGAGCTCGACGGTGAGCTCGACAGGCAGCGGCGAGCGGCGCGCGAGCGCTCGCAACGCGGGCTCGAGCTCACCGCGTCCAAGGATCGCAGGATGGATCCCGCGCGCGAGCTCCTGCAACTCTTCGAGCGCTCCCTCCAGGCTGGCGCCGACGCGCTCGAATGCCTCGACGAGCTCCGTGTCGTCCGATTGCACCAGCTGGCGTGCAGCGCGCAGCTCGAGCGCGAGTGCGACGAGGCGTTGCTGGGCGCCGCCGTGGAGATCGCGCTCGATCCGTCGGCGTGCCTCGTCACTGCTCGCGACCACCCGGGCGCGCGAATCCGTGAGCTCGGCATGCGCCTGGGCGTTGACGATCGCGGTGGCGACGAGGTCGGTGAACGCCTCGAACCGGCGGTCGCTGCCGGCGGGGAGAGGAACCGGGGCGCCGGCAGCGACGATCACGGCACCCCAGATTCGGTCGAGGACCCGTACGGGGCTGCCGATCTCGGATCTCATCCCGGACATGCGCAACTGCTCGTCGAGCGAGCCCGGAGGCCCGTCGAACGCCTCCGCGTGCGCCGGCGCTCCGTTCTGCAGCACCCTCCACGTCAGACCCCCGGAAGCAAGCAGGTGACTGCCGTTTGCGATCGCAGCTCGCGTGCTGCTCCACCCGCCGACAACGGCGATCTTCTCGTCACCCTCGTCTCGAACAACGTACGCGGCATCAGCGCCAAGGATCCGGCCGAGCTCCTCGGCGACGGCCGAGAACACGGTGTCGGGCGCTGCTCCGCGAGCAACCGACATTGCGACTCGGCGGAGTGCCGCCTGCTCGTCGGCCACCGCCCTCAGCTCGTGGCGCGCCTGTGCGTTGGCGACCCCCAGCGCCGCGAGCTCGGTGAAGGCGACCAGCCGCTCCTCGGTCCCATCCGGAAACGGCCTGGCGTGCTGGGTGGACGCGATCGTCATCGCGCCCCACACCCGTCCCCCGACGAGGATCGGCACGGACACGGCGGCACGGAAGCCGCTCCGATATCCGAGCGAGCCGACCTGCTCCGTGTGGCGGTCAACCCGCGCCGCGCGTCCGGTGGCTCGCACCCGCGCAGCGTTGCCCGTCTCCGTGATCGGTGTACGTGACCAGACCGCCGGCGCGTGCGCGTCGGTGCCTTGCACTGCCACCAGCGTCACCATCTCGTCGGGGTCGAACCTGTCGATCGTGGCGATGTCCGCCGCCAGTACCCGTGCAGCCTCCCCAGCCACCGCAGCGAACACCGCCTCCGGCTCAGCCCCCTGCGCGACGATCCTCGCGACGCGGTGCAGCGCTGCATGGTCGTCACCGAAGCTCGCGAACCCTTCCTGACCCCCACCGCGCCGCGACCTGCGCGAGGGACTGCTCCGGCGCAGGCTCCGCATTCGGACGACAATACCCAGCATCGGTCCGTTCACGAACCGCGCACCCGGCCGACCCGCTCCGTGATGTCGCCCGCACGAGCGCGCAAGCTGTAGCCGACGACCGCACCGAGGCCGATCCAGAGGAACGCCAGCACCGTGATCAGATCCGCCGGCCACGACGGGCACGGCGAGACCGAGCTGGGGATCGGCAGCAGCATGATGCCTGCGCCGATCAGCGGGCACAGCCCATGACGGAGGAGCTTGAAGTGAGCGCGATCGTGCCTGTCCACGAATCGGATCAGCGACACCGCTGCGGTTGGACCGCCGCGCCCAGTGAAGCCCGATCGGCGCCAACCCTTTCGGATGCGGATCCAGTGGCGTCGTGTGCGATCGCGAACGCATCACCTCCGGGAGCCAGCGCTGAAGCCCCAGGGCGCCGCCGGGCAGAACCCCGCGTCACGCTGCGGCCGCGGAGGGCGTCGCCGACTCGCCGGCAATGACGACCACGCGGTCACGCCCCCGCGCCTTCGCCTCGTACAGGGCCCGGTCGGCGCGGCGGAAGCAACTGTCCGCCGATTCGCCGGGGAGCGCCTCCGTAACCCCGACCGACACCGTGACGCGCACGGTTTCGCGAGGTCCCGGAAGCTCGAGCGCGCGCACGGCCGCGAGGAGGCGTTCGGCAAGCCGGCGGCCGTCGCCGGCCGTTGCGGCGGGCAGGATCAGGGCGAACTCGTCCCCGCCGAACCTCGTGACGAGGTCCGACCGGCGAGGGAAGTAGCGCACGAGCGTGCTCGCGATCGCCGCCAGCGCATCGTCGCCGGTCGTATGCCCGTGGACGTCGTTGATCTGCTTGAAGCCGTCGATATCGACCATGGCGAGACATGCCGGCTCGTCGAGGAGCGTTCGCACTTGCATCGCGCGCGGAAGCTCGCGCTCGAACACGCCCCGGTTCCAGAGCTTTGTGAGCGGGTCGATGTCGGCCTCTCGGCGAATGTCCTCGAGCTCGACCTTGAGGATGTCGACGCGCTCTCCGAGTTCGCGTGCGAGTTGGAGCTGTCGCGTGCTCTTCTCGTCGAGGATCTCCGAGAGCCGCGCTACCGTCTCGAGCGCGGTCGCCTTCAGCTCCGCCGCCGAGCCACCAGCCGCGGCACGAAGTCGCTCGAGCTGACCGCTGGCACATGCGTCGGAGGCAGCATCGCCGACGATCGCCTGCGACAAGCGCTCGATCACGAGCCAGACCGTGTCCTGAAGCTCGCCGATCGAGCGCGACACGGCGGCACGGTCCTCGCGCACGTAGGCGACGACGTGACTGCTCAGGCCCACCCAGTCACGGCCGATGGAGACTGCATCGCCTGCGCGCGGCGGCGCGGTGAGGACGAGAATGTGCCGAGCCCACGCCTCGAGACGCCCCGCGGCGTCGGACTCGCGACCGGCCGTGTCCCGAAGCGCTCGCAAGATCGCCGCCACTGCGTCAAGGGCTGCATCCGGGATACCGTCCGGCACGATCTGTCCGGCGCCCGGCGGCGGCAGCTCGGAGTTCGTCCTGTGGCGCACGTTCACGCTCAGGGAAATCGTCAGAGCCCCGACGCACTTGAGCCGACGCGGCAGAGTCGTAGCCGCTGCGTCGCCTGCTCTGCCGCCTCCCGATGGCGAATCGACGCATCGCCGAAGGCCCCGCGGCCGCACCCAGTAGCCGGCGATTGACAGGGGGCTTGTGCTGTGCATGATAGCATCTATGAGCTCTTGGCGTGAGCCCGTCTGGGGCCGGCCCCGACGATGGAGCGATCGGCTGGGTAGAAGCCGGCGTCATCGAGCTCCGAGCGGCCGGCCTGCGACCGACCGTCCGACTGCACCAACGGCGGGCACGACTGGTTCGTCCGGCGCGTGCTGCTCCGCGACTTCCTGACCCCAGTGGCATTCCACCCGTCGAGCGTCCAGGCTCGTCGCCTCCAGACAGTCAGCCGTCACAGACGGGAGGGCAGCCAGATCAGCCCTTCGACGCGCCGGCGAGCATCCCTCGCACGAGCGTGCGCTGGGCGAACATGAACACGATCACAACGGGAGTCACCGCGATGATCGCCGCCATTGCGGCATTCCAAGGCTGCCGGCTGAACGCGCCCTGCTGAACGACCTCCTGCAACCCGACCTGCAGCGGGTATTGCGAGGAGCTGCCGTAGACCGTCATCACGAACGGCAGGAAGAAGTTGTTCCAGTCGCTGACCAGCGCGAAGTATCCGACGAGCGCGATGATCGGCCGAGCAAGTGGCATGGCGACGTGACGAAACACCTGCCACTCGCCGGCTCCGTCCATCCGGGCGGCGGCCAGCAGCTCCTTCGGAATCGCCGAGCTGAAGAAGATGTAGGCCAGGTAGGTGCCGAACGGGAACAGACCGAACGGCAGGACGATCGACCACGTGGTGTTGAGTAGGCCGACGGCCTTCGCCTCCAGGATCAAGGGCAGTGCGAGCGCGCTGAGCGGCATGATCATCACCACAAGGGTGACGACGAGCAGAGTGCGGCGACCGATGAACTCCGTGAGCGCGAGGCCGTAGCCAGCCGGAATCGACAGCACGAGCGCCAGAGCAGAACCGCCGAAGCAGTAGATCGCCGAGTTCTTCAGCCAGATCACAAGACTGTCGTTCTGCCAAGAGAGCATCGTCGAGAACGTGTGCAGGAAGCTGTGGATGCTCCAATACGAGCCGTTCCGCAAGCTGGGGGCGCGGATCAGCCATAGGACCGGCAGGAAGAAGAACGCCGTGAACGCGGTCAGAACCAGCAGGCCGAGCAGACCCGACACGTAGCGGCGCGGGATCGTCATCAATCGATCTCGAACAGCTTTCCGCGCCAGACAGCCAGAACTGCGACGACCAGGCCGACCGCAAGCAGTGCCACCGAGATCGCGGCCGCCTCGTTGAAGTTGTTCAGGCCGAACGCCTGCTGGTAGGCAACCTGGAGTGGAGACCAGACGTTGCCCGGGTAGATACCCGTGTTGTTGTAACCAGGGGTGGCCTCGGCGAGCACCTGGGGCTCCACGAACAGCTGGCTTCCAGCGGCGAAGCAGAGGATCAGCATGTAGACAACCCATCTCCTGATCAGCGGGAGCTTGACCTTGACGGCAGTCTGGAAAGCGCCCGCGCCATCGAGCTTGGCCGCTTCGAGCAACTCGAGCGGAATGTTGTTGAGGGCTCCATACATGACCACGATCCAGCCGCCTGCGCCGGTCCAGAACGCCATGACGGCGAAGATGAAGGGAAGATGACTCGGTGTGACCGAATCCGAGAACTTGTGGTACCCCAGCCACTGAAGTACGACGTCAAACGGACTCGTCCCGGGGGTCAGGACCAGGAGCCACACGATCACGCTGGCCGCCCCAGCGAACGCCCCCGGTACGTAGTACAGGAAGCGAAACACGACGTTGACTCTCGGAGCGAGGCCGTGCACCACCAGTGCGAGCGTCACCACCAAGACCACCATCGAGACGAGCCAGATGCCCAGCAGTTCGGCCACGTGCTCGAATGCAGGAACCACAAACGGGTTGTTCAGCGCTTGGGTGAAGTTGTGCGTCGTCAGGCTGCCGCCGAACGTCGTGAAGGCGAGATGAACCGCATACACCGCCGGAACGATGCCCAGCAGCACAAGCGCGGCTACATACCCCCCCACGAACAGGTAGCCCGATCGCCGCGAGATCCCGGCGGTCCCTCGGGCGCGCCTGGGGATGTGCCCCTCACGCGAGGGTGAATCGCCCGCAACGCGGTGGCCGACGGACCCGTCCGACATCCTCATCCGTCGAGGGGGATGAACGCGGCTCGCGAACAACAGGCGTCCAACCGCAGCCACGGGGCGGACGAGCCTGGTCCGCCATCCCGAAAGCCGGCGATCACCTCGAGCCCTGCTCGCCGCCGGCCGGCGAGATCGCGACGGTCTGCAGGTCAGACGCGCCGCGTACCGAGATGGGCTGAACACGCCACGCCAAAGTCACCAAACGCCTGTGCACCGGTCCTGCAGCTTAGACGCCGCTTGATGTCGAGCTTGCGGACGGCGCTGACGCGTGGCGGGTGACGGCGAGCAGGGCGAGCATCTCGTATGCGACCGCGGCGGCGTGCAGCGCGGTGACCTGCCCCGGCGTGTCGTAGGGTGGCGAGACCTCGACCAGATCGAAGCCGGTGAACTTGATCCCGGCCAGCGCGCGTAGGAGGCTGAGCGCCTGGCGGGCGTGGAGGCCGGCGATCTCTGGGGTGCCGGTGCCGGGAGCGACGCTCGGGTCGAGTACGTCGATATCGAAGGACATGAAGGTCGGCCCGTGTCCGATTCGCGCCCGCACTCTGCGGCTGTAGTCGGCGGCGCTGATCTGCTCGAGCTCCTCGCCGTCGATCACCTCGAAACCCATCTCCCGGGGCTGCTCGACGTCCTCGGCGCTGTACAGCGGCCCGCGCATGCCGGCCAGCAGCGAGCGATCCGGCGCGAGCAGCCCTTCTTCGACGGCGCGACGGAACGGGGTGCCGTGGAAGTATCTCTCGCCGTAGTACTGGTCCCAGGTGTCGGCGTGGGCGTCGAGGAGCACGAGGCCGACGGGGCCGTGGACGGCGGCCTGCGCGCGAAGCTCGCCGAGGACGATCGAGTGATCGCCACCGAGCACGAGCGGCACGATGCCGGACTCGAGCAGGGGCTGTAGCCCGGCGGCGATCTGCTCGGCGCTGCGGCGGGCGTTGCCGGGGGTGATCTCGAGATCGCCGCCGTCGACGGCGGAGAGCGCGCCGAACACGTCGATGCCGTGAACGGGGTGGTAGGGGCGCAGGAGGATCGAGGCGGAGCGGATGGCCTCGGGCCCGAAGCGAGCGCCGGAGCGAAAGCTTGTGGCCGTGTCGAACGGCACGCCGACCACGGCCGCGTCGACGTCGTTGCGTGGCAGCTCCACGTGGGGTAGGCGCGCGAACGTGCGCAGCCCCGTGTAGCGTGGTGCGGCGCTGGCGTCCGGGGGGCCGAAGCGGGGCACGACGCCGCTCATCCCGGGCTCCTTGCCCTCATCGGATGCTCCCTTGCGGATCGGGGAGGCCCGGCGCGAGGATCCACAGGATCCGGGCGCCGTCACTCAGTGCGTTCCAGCTGTGCGGGACGGCGGCTCCAAACGTCAGGGCATCGCCCGCCTGGAGAGTGAACGGCTGGTCCTCGACCTGGACCTCGATCGCGCCCTGGAGCACGAAGCACACCTCGCACTCGCTGGGCAGCGTGTAGAGCGTCGAGCCGCCCGAGCCGCCCGACGCCGCGGTCGTCTCGAGCACCGTGACGTGGCGTTCGTCGGCAGGGGTGATGAGCGTGTCCACCACATCGGCGGCCTTCGGCAGCTCCGCGATGCGGGGTCGGTCGGCGCGGCGCACGAGCGTGGTCTGCGGGGCCTGGAAGAGCTCGCCCACCGACAGCCCGAGCGCGTCGCAGATCCCGATCAGACTGGCCACAGACGGGCTGGTGATGTCGCGCTCAACACGGGAGAGGAAGCTCTTGGTCACGCCACTGCGAGCCGCAACCTCGCCAAGCGACAGCCGGCTGGCCTCGCGGGCGTGGCGCAACCGGGCACCGAACCGGACTCGACCTCCGCCGCCGCCGACGGCCATGTCTAGGCAGCGCCTGGCGTGAACGCGGTCGGCAGTTCTGCAGGCGCGGCGTGGGTGGACATCAGGTTTCCGCTCGTGATCTCGCCGCCGCTCACTTGTTGCTCTAAGGTACACGATCGTTGCACTCCGCGTCAAGCGATGGTACTGTGCCGCGCGTGGATCTCGTGCTGAGCGCCCAGGCGCCCCGCCTGACCGATTCCAACGCCGTGGAGGCGGCTCGCTCGCTGTTTGGTGTCGTGGCGGTGGCGGCGCGTGATCTGGGGAGCGAGCGGGATCGGACGTTCGCGCTGGAGGACCGGGCGGGGCGGCCGCGGGCGATCCTCAAGGCCTCGAACTCGTCCGAGGACCCAGAGGTTCTCGACATGGAGGCCGCTGCGGCGTTGCATGTCACGGCCGTCGATCCTGGACTCCGCCTGGCGGTGCCGTGGCGCGCCAAGGAGCCGCGGGATACCGAGCCCGCCGGCCCGGCTTCGCCTGGCGACGATCCGGCCGGCTTGCGTGCGAAGTGGTGGGGCGGTGATGTGGCGCACTGGGTTCGGCTCTACGACGTGTTACCGGGACAAAGCGCGATCGACCCTGGCGCGCTCGACGACGCGGCGTTGATCGCCTGGGGCGAGACGACGGCGCGGCTGGGGTTGGCGCTGCGCGGGTTCTCGCACCCGCGCGCGAAGCGCACGATGCTGTGGGACGTCCAGCACGCGCTGCTCGCACGCCGGATGCTGGGCGATATCCGCTCCCGGGCGCAGCGCCAGCTGGTGCGGCGCATCCTCGACGAGTATGCGCGCACGATCGTGCCGGTCTGGTCGCGGCTGCGCGCGCAGGTCCTCCACACCGATCTGACCGTCGAGAACACGCTCACCGACGGCGCCGGCCTGATCACCGGGATCGTCGATTTCGGCGACATGAGCCACACGGCGCTCCTCACCGATCTGGCCTCGGTGCTCGACTCGCTCGCGATCGGACGGGAGGGCGACGAGCCGTTCCGGCTGGCGCGGCTCGTGCTCGACGGCTACCAGCGGCGCCTGGAGCTCGAGGAGCTGGAGCTCGGCGCGCTCGGCGTGCTGTGGGCGGCGCGCAGCGCCCTGACGATCGCGATCAGCTCGTGGCGGGTCGCGCACGGACTCGAGCAGGAGGGGTTCGCCGAACGCTACGACTACGCCGAACGCGCGCGGATGATCGAGACGATCCTGACCGTCGGGTGGCCCGAGGTCGCCGCCCGGCTGGGCGCGCCCGCACCGGCACCGGACACCGGGGCGCTGGCCAAGCGGCGCGCAGCGGCGTTCGGCCCCACGCTCGAGCCCCTTTTCTACGACGTCCCCCTTCATGTGACCGCAGCGGACGGCGTGTGGATCACCGACACGCATGGCCGGCGCCACCTCGACGCCTACAACAACGTTCCGTGCATCGGGCACGGGCACCCGCGCGTCAGCACCGCGGTCGCGCGCCAGAACCGCCGGATCAACACCCACATGCGCTACCTGCACCCCGCTGCGATCGAGCTGGCCGAGCGACTGATCGCGCTCTGCCCGCCAGGGCTCGACACCGTCCTGCTCGTCAACTCGGGCTCGGAGGCAAACGACCTCGCCTGGCGCATCGCCACCGCGGTCACCGGCCGCCGCGGCGGGCTGTGCACTGCGTTCGCCTACCACGGCATCACCGACGCGACCGCCGCCCTATCGCCCGAGACCTGGCCCGAGGGCCCGCCACCCGAGCACGTCGAGACCTGGGAACCGCCAGACCCCTACCGCAGAACGAACCTCGACCCCGCCGGCTTCGCCGCTGCCCTCACGCGGCTCAGCGCGCGCGGACTGCCGCCAGCCGCCGCGATCCTCGATGGCCTGATCACCAGCGACCGGATCGCCGACCTCGGCCCCGGCTACGTCCAAGAGCTGGTGCGCCAGACGCGAGCCGCGGGCGGACTGTGGATCGCCGACGAGGTCCAGGCCGGCCACGCACGCACCGGCGAGACCATGTGGGCGTTCGAGCGGTTCGGCGTCATCCCGGACTTCGTCACGCTCGGCAAACCGATGGGCAACGGCCACCCCGTCGCGGCCGTCATCACACGCGGCGAGATCATCAGCCAACTCCAGGGCCACACCACCCTGTTCAGCACCTTCGGCGGCAACCCGGTCAGCACCGCCGCGGCGCTGGCCGTGCTCGACGTGATCGACGACGAACGGGTGCTCGAACGCGTTCACGCGACAGGGCGGGCTCTCCGAACGGCGCTGACAGACCTCGCGGCCACCCACGACACGATCGGCGACATCCGCATCATCGGACTCGCCTGCGGCATCGAACTGGTGACCGACCCCGCCACCCGCACCCCGGAAGGCGCCCGCACACGCGCCGTCCGAGATGGACTGCGCCACCGCGGCGTACTCGTCGGCACCACCGGACGAGACGGCAACATCCTCAAAATCCGCCCACCACTCGCGTTCACCACCGAACACGTGCCGATACTCGTGAACGCGCTGGCCGACACGCTGACCGAGACCGACTCCACAAGGTCAGACTCGAGCCTGTCCAGTCTGTCCAGAAGCGTGTAGAAGCTTCGGTAGCCTGGCAACTTCAAGCAGCAGACAACGGTTCAGTGAGCTCGTCGAGCGCGCACGGACCGATCGTCCGCAGGTCGCGACCAAGCATGACTGGAAGCCGGTCGTGGTTGCCAGACCGGTCAGCGCGGCCAACCCTTGCAGCGCAGCCGTCGACATCGTGATGCTGCGTGTAGCAGCAGAGCAGCCGGGCTGACGGGTCCCAGGAGGCGCATTTTGTTTCGGTACAGATAGAGGCGGGCAGACCGAACGTGGTCAAGCTCTCCGCCCACCGAGAAGAGCCGCCTCGAGTCCACGCGCGCCCACCCGCTTGAGACGTCGCGATGGGCCTCGTCTCTCGCTCGGTTTCGGCCCCCTGTCCGAGCAGCCTAGCCTCGTAGCCTCAGGGTGTGCCCACACTTGAGGAGATCGTGTTCCAAGCTGGTCGCGACGCTCTCGCTGATCAGGACGGCATCGTCACTGGAATCCGGCAGCGCACCGGCACTCTTCTCGCCGCCCATGCCCTCGTCGCTTCGTTTCTCGGCGCCACGACAGTCAAGGCCAAAGGCCTTCACGGCTTCAGCTGGGCGGCACTCGCCGCGCTGGTGCTCGGCCTGATCATCGCGGCGACGCTGCTGTCGAACTGGAAGCTGCGATTCGCGGTCGACGCGCCCGACCTATATTCCGAGCTCTACGACGAAGCCGTGGCCGAGGCCAAGGACGACACGCTCGGCTGGCTGGTATCCGCCGCCTACGGGTACCACAATCTACGTCGCACGAACGCGAAGCGGGTCAAGATCATGGGCGTCCTCCTCACCGGGCTCGGGGTACTCATGGTCGTCCAAACCCTCTTCTGGCTTGTAGCCCTTCGATAGAATCGATCTCGATGGCACCCCGCCCCCTTCCACCGGATCAGATTAAGACCCCGACCATCAAGATCGGGATTGAAGAGGGCCGCGGCGGATCAACCCCTCCGGCGCCCCGTCCAAGCGGCAACCAGTAGTCGCCGCGTGCGCGGCCTAGGAGCTGGCGACGACTGAGCGCCTCGGCGCGGAGCCCTCATACGCCGAAGCACTCCTCAGCCCGAAACCAGCCCGGTCTCGAAGAGGAACGGCGCCACGGGCGCTTTCGACGCCCACGCCCGAGGCGTCGGATTCAATAGAAGGCGATGGCGTGGTCAGCGCCGACGCGCGCCATCGTGTTCGTGGGCAACGCGAAAGCGCGGACGCCGGCCGAGCGGGCCATCGCATGCACGGGA
>DAHUYL010000196.1 GCA_027315255.1 Solirubrobacterales bacterium
CGCTCGCACCACCCTCCGACGACGATGCAGCAGCGCCGGCCCGGGCCGACCGCACGTTCCGAGCCAGATGACCAGTCCAGACGGGCGGCCTCGCCAACGCGCTCGCCTGGACAAAACATCACTTCTTCAGGGGTCTTCTAGATCCCTCATTCCGCTGGATACGCGTGGCTGCCTTGGCGGGCTCGAGCCTCGTTGGATAAGCACGGTGACCCCTGCAGCTGCAGCGGTTCTCGCGTCAGCTCCGTTTCCGGCAACAGCACAGTCGCGTCGGAGGTTGCTCTGGCGATCGCGTTCGTCATCGGGGCGGAGAAGAACCGCGTCATCGCAATGGCGACACGCTGATGACCGGGGTCGGCGGCGCCAGCGTGAGCCTCGTCGATGAGGGCCGTTACGAGCATGCGGTGGTAGCGCTGGGTGTCTGCAGCGAGGAGCGAGGAAACGAGCTTGCCGCAGGCGGAGTACATCCGGACGCGGCGCGAGTTGAGCTCAACCGAGCGCGGACGATCCCGGGTCAATCGAGATTCGACCCGACGCCACCTGGGCGATGACGTCTGGGAAATCGGTCACGGGGTAGACCTCGACGCCGACCGTTGCCCCCGGCGCGACCTGGTCGCGCTGCGTGGCCTCGCCTATCGGCACGCAAATCGCCGCCAAGGACGCGCAACCGCTGACATCGGAACAGGCGTCTCGCCACGGAGGAAGCATGCGCCGCACCGCGACCCAGTGCGATCAATGCAGCGAGCGCGACCCACGCCACGACAGGTCCGACGATCCCGCTCGAATATCGAGAGCCGCTTCCCATACGGGCCATCATCTCAAACCCGTCGGGTAACCCGTTCAACCTGACCAGCTCGAGTCTGTCGGCCTAAGGCGTGCTCCAGCGGCCTGGCCGCGGCGTTCGTTGACGATCCCTTTCGTCTTCCCGTGCGCCCAGGGGCGCGCGAGTCCATCGGCGACGTTCCGCCGCCCCGCCTCGACCGGCACTTGGCCATCGCATCCATCGCGTGAGCGCCGCCATCGTCGCGTTCGCGTCATAAGGCGATGGCGTTGGTCCGGTCACGGTGCCGATCCGGTGCGCGCTCGACGTGCGCCGCGACGAGTCAAGACCTGTGAGGCCCCGAACAAGACTGCCCACATGCACGAGTGTGGCGGTGTGGGTTGTAGGATCGCCCGCTTGGCCCGCGACGAAGGAGTGGATCGATCGTGCAGATCGTGATCGATCAGCTGCGTGAACAGATCCAGAGGCGCCTCGATGAGCTGGCTCACGAAGCGGAGCAGTTGCGTGGGGCGCTTGCCGCCCTCGGGCGGGCTCCGGTCCAGGCGGCCGGGCCGGTGAGGCGGCGAGCGTCGCGTGCTGCGGGCGCCACTCGCCGCCGTGCCGTTTCGGTCGTAGCCCAGGCTCCCGCTGTACGACGTGTTCGCACACGGAAGCCGGCCGCTGCGACGGGGTCCGCGAAGCCGGTGCGCCAGCGGGCGCGTGTTGCCGAGGCTCCGGTTGCCGACTCGTCGGCGACGCCGGGCGCGAGGGCAGTGCGGGCGCGGCGAGCCGCGGCGCCGGCCGCTGAGGGTGTTCGTCGGACGCGTCCGGGTGCGACGAAGGCGGCGGTGTTGGCGGCGCTTGCTGGTGGTGAGGCGATGACGGCGGGGCAGGTGGCGGCGAAGGCGGGGCTTGAGTCTCGGACGGTGTCGACGACGTTGAACAAGCTCAGCAAGAGCGGTGATGTGCAGAAGGCCGAGCGGGGTTACCGGCTTCCGGTCGGCGAGTCGGGCGCATCGTCGAGCGCTGGCGAGTCAGCAGAATCGGCTGAGTAGCCTGCCGGCTATGGGCGGGTGACGATCCGGTAGCCGAACCGGTGGGTTGCCTGTTGGATGAGCTGGTCGGGGATCGGGGCTGTGTCGGTGGTTGCGCTGTCGGGTGGGGTTGAGGTGGCTGCCGGGCCGAACAGGGCGATCCCGTAGAGTCTTTGGGCGGGGTCGTGTCGGGCGAGGTAGCGGATGCCGTCGAATCCCGCGTCGAGCGCCTGGATCGCGAACTGCTGGCTGGCGGTGTAGTCGTCGCCGCTTGCGAGCGTCGCGGTGATTCCGAACTGAAGTGCCCGTCGGGAGGTGAGGTCAGCGAGGCGGAGATCGCGGCCGGTGCGTACGCGGGTGAGCGAGCGCTCGAGCAGTTCCTGTTCGTCGAGCACGATCGCGAGGCGGAACACTTCGATCCAGGCGCCGAGTGGCTCCTCGGCGAGGTAGCAGGCGCCCTGCTCGCGGTCGATCGGATCGAAGCGGCCGCTGCCGTCGGCGGAGAACCGCCATGGCGTGCGTCGTGCCCGGTGGATGCGATGCAGCTCGGCGTCGGCCCGCAGCGTGCGCCGCGGGAACCGTCGCATCGTCACTGTGCGAGGCGGGCGGCGTCGTGGGTCGCGACGCGGATCAGCCGGTCGATGTCGCCCCGCGCGTTGACCCATTCGCGCGCCGACTTGCGGTCGAGTTGTGGGTCGGGTGTGAGCAGCCAGGATGCTGCTGTCCAGGCGCTGGCTGCAGCGTCGGCGATGATCCAGAACGCTTTGACGAGCGGCTCGATCGGCCCGTCATGGCTGAACTGGAACAGTGGGTAGCTCCATCGTGCGGAGCTGTCGCGCAGGGCGATCAGCCGCCGTGCTTTGAGCAGCTCGTCGACGCGTTGGCGTGAGACGCCGCCGAGCAGCTCGCGGACCTGAGCGGTGGACAGCAGCGGCCCGAGCTCGTTCTCCCAGACGGTGCGGGCGGCGGCGAGCATCCCGGCTCGGCGTGCGTCGGCGACGTCAAGCTCCCTGCCGGCGAGCAGCTCGCCCGCCGTTTGCACGAACGCCAGCACCGCCTCCTCGGAGACTCCGGAGCGCTCGACGCACGCCTGCAGACCGTCCGGATCGACGCGATAGTGCTCGCGCTCTGCGAGCGAGGCCCGGATCTGCGCGAGGCTGTTCTCCAGCTCTTTGACCGTCGCCTGGATCTCGTCCAACGCGGCGAGCTCATCACCTTGAGCCTTGACAGCCATGACAATCATATTATCGACGTCTCCGTTCGTGCGACAAGCTTGTCAGGGGATCGGGTTTGACTTCATCGGCCGGTCAACTGTCGCGGCCGCCCGCCCGTCCCAGGTCGTGCTTCGATCGCTCGTGGTGAACGAGCCCTCCTGAAGAGCACGCACCTCGTGGAACGGCCAAGCGCGTGCTTGTCCGCTCCCGCGTGCTCAACCACCCAGAAGGAGGCCTCATGTATTCAGATGATCACCGTGATCTGAGCGCCGCGTGCGTGGAGTTCACGTTCCGCGTGCACTCTGATGGCCGTCGCGAGCGGTTGGCGGTCGTGCTCGTGCGCGGCGCCGACGGGATCTACCGGCCGGGTCCGCGGCGCCCGTCGGGCGATCTCGCCAGGTTCGTGTCCAGGGCGATCGGCGAGGCGATGGAGGAGCTCTCGCCACGCCGGCGGATCAACCGCCGCCAGGCGATCGCCGACTGACCGAGCTCGGGCGCGACACCCAGGTCCGGGAACGTTCCGGGCCTGGGCTGTCGGCCTGGTGCCGGTGTCGGGTTCGGCGCGCGCCTATTGGTCGGGGTAGCGGCCGTGCAGGCGCTTGTGCGCGCGCTGGTAGACGCTTCGGGTCCCCGGCCGCGGGTGGCGCTCGCCGACAGCGACGAGCCTGAGGTATGGGTCGGCACCGACGCCGACCGGCGCGAACACGAACGCGAACGGTCGCTGCGACGGTGGCGCGTCGCGGATCGGCACGTACGCCTTGTAGAGACCCGTGAGTCGGTGCGGTCATTGCCGTCGGGGCGGCAGGCGCGCAGCTGGGCTATCTCGATGCCGTGGGCTTCGAGACCGGCGGGCTCGCGCTCGGCGGCGATCCTCGTTAGCGCGCCCTGTCTGAAGCGCTCGACCTCTTGCAGCCACACCTCGGGGCTGATGCGGACCGCAACTCGAGCGCGGCCCGGCAAGGCGTTCACCGCCTACCCCTCGTCGTCTGAGGGGATCGGCCCGAACCGGGCCTCAAACTCCTCGCGTGACAGCATCCGCTCCCCACGCTCGGCCAGCATCTCAGCGACCGTAAAATGTGATCGCAGGCTCGAGCGCGACGCCCCCCGCTCGTCGGCGACGACGTCGTACTTGCGGCCTTCGATCTCGACCAGGTCGCCGATCTTGACGTCGAGCTTCCTAGCTGTGAGCGCCATCGAGCTCATGGTAATCCGCCGGCCGTGTCGTCGCCTCGTGTGCCGCTGATTCGTCTGAGCGCGCCGATCAGTCCGATGTGTCCGACGGCGTGCGCGAGTTGTGGGCGCCAGGCGGGTTCGAGGTGGGGGAGCAGGTCGAGCTCGCCGCGGTCATACGCGCGGTGGTGCAGACGGCACAGCGGTACGACGCAGAGCGCGTGGCCGCAGCCACCGAGCGAGCGGGGGATCAGATGCGCAGGGTCGATTCGGCGGTCGGTGTGGCAGACGATGCAGGCTCGTCCGGTGACCGCGGCTCGTTGGGTGTCGGTTGCGGCGAGTGACCGCGATCGTGCCGGCTGTGTGCTTCGCCGTAGCTGGGTGCGGGCGCGCAGCTTGGCGCGCCGGCGAAGCGGGGTGCGCTTCACGTGGTCTCCTTCGGTTCGTCAGTGGGATGAGGTGCTCAGACCCGCCAGCCGCCTGGAGGCGGCGGCCTGCGAGCTGTCGCTCGCGGACGGCAGTGAGCTGCTCTGCGGGCTGCGGGAACGCGTGTTCGGCGCATGGTCGTTCGCGCCGAAGGTGCGGCGTGCGCCCGGCTGGGCCGGTGGTGCTCTACCTCAGGGCAGAGCTGTTATCCGGTTGCGCAGCGCCGCGTCGTCGGGATGGGTGAGCAGCAGCGATTCGAGCGCGCCGACCCAGGCGGTCAGGTTCGCGCGGGCGCGTGGCAGCGTCGCGTCGAACGTGAACACGAGCCCGTAGTGCTCGCCCCCTTGGGCCAGCAGTCGGTCGTGGATCACGCGGAAGTCGGCGACGTCGTTGGTCACCATCGCTCGCTGCTCGCTCGCCATCCGTGCCACGAGCTCCTGATCGGACAGGCCTTCGAGCTCGGGCCGGTCGCGCTTGATCGCCTCGACATAGTGACCGCGTGCGCGCAGCTCGCGCGCGACCTGAGGCGAGATCATCTCGTCGAGCAGCAGCTTCACCGAAGCGCTGCGCGGCGTCGGTCAAGCGCGTCGCGCTCGCGGGCTGCGGCAGCGTCGGAGCGCGCGATCCACGCGTCGATCTCCTGCGGGTAGTCGGCGTAGTAGGCGAGCGCCGCCTCGACATGCTCGAGCGGGATCTCGAGGTAGCCGGCGGACTGCTCGAGCGAGTTGCCGTTCTGGCGGATCGTGGTGATCACGTCCGCGACTGACAGCCGTGATCCGAGCAGCACCGCTCGGCGTCCGGCGGCGCCGTCGCGGAAGCTGATCAGCGGATGCTCGTCCTGGCGAAGCCCCTCGGCGATGTAGCGCTCGGCAAGCTCGGTCTGAGCGGTGCGCGTCTCGCGTGCGCGACGGCGCAGGTGCTCGACCAGGTCGGGGTCGAACCGGAACGCCACGCTCTGCTTCGATCGATCCATCTCACACCTCTGTATAGCGCTGTATTGCCAATGCTAGCAGCGACCCGTCCCGCCGACGCGATTGCGTTGGCGGGAGGGTCGGTGCTCCGCCGCTGAGATGAGCGAGGCCCCGCGCGTCGAGCAGCAGCGAGCGCCGCTCGTGCCGCGCGCGCAGTCGAGCGAGCTCAGCCTCCCGGCGCGTGCGTTCCGCTGCGAGCAGCTGCTCGGTCACCTCGGCGAGCGCTTGGGCGTAGCCGAACCGCTGCTCCTCCTCGATGTTGATCTCTGGTGTCTGCATCTCGGTTGCTCCGTTCGTTGTCTCATCAGCGGCACGCGGCCGCAGCGGGCTCTCCGGGTCGCGAGTCCGGGCGGTTTCTCTGGACGTGACCCGGAACGCGAAGAGGCCCCGGTCCGCTCGTCGGCGGCCGGGGCCTCTGTGTTTGCTGCTTCGGCGTGCGCGGCTTGTAGGTCAGGTCAGGTCGAAGCCCCAGCCGTCGGGGAACACGACCAGCTCGAACGTGGTCCCCGGCAGGTTCGGGTGGTCCTTGGTCAGCAGCAGCCCGTGACGGCCGAACTGGCGCTCCATCCGCTCGGGCAGCATCTCGGGCATCCAGTTGACGGTGCGATCGAGCAGGTAGGAGCGCGGGTCATGGCCGTCGAACCCGGCCATCCACCGAACCTGCCGGACCGTCGGGACGTGCACCAACCGCTTGCGCGCGCGCCACAGGCGGGCGAGCGCGACCACGATTCGTTTGCCGCGCTCAAGCGCGCTAGGCTCACGGTACATCGATCGGTCCTCCTTCCGAGGATCGTCTTGATCGGCTCCGAGCTGCAATCTCGAGGCCGATCACGTTTACGGGGACGTTGAGGTCTCCGGCGTGTGCCGGGTCGCAGGTCAGGGCACGCGTGTCCTTTCGTTGCACGAGTCGGGGGAAGCTGCGGGTCGCGCTCGGTGCGCTCGCTGGCTGTGGACGAGACGCGTCGCTGTCGCTTCGTCGGGGCTTGTGGTGTGGAACGATCCTGCCGATGCCAGCGCCGGATGATCTTCCGGTTGTGAGGTTGGTTGCGGTGCCGGCCCGGGGTGGCAGGATGACGGGCAGCGTGGAGGGCGATGTTGAGGAGCTGATGAGCTCACTCGCGTGGGCTTGGCGTGAGATCCGCGCCCGCCACCAGGAGGTTCCCTCGGTTGTCCTCGCGATCGGGCCTGGCTCTCGGTGCGGTGCGCGTAGGGTGACGCTCGGGCACTTCGCTGTTGGTCGATGGTGGCCGATCCTCGAGGTCCCCCGGCCGAGGTCACGGCCGCGTCGGAGGCGTTCGAGGACGCGCTCGATCAGGGGATCTGAGCGCGGCGCTTGCCGCGTCAGCGATCAGGTTCTTCTGGCGCGCTGTGCAGCTCTCGCGGGATGCGGCGGCTACGCGCGATGAGGTGTTGATCACCGCCGCGGGGCTCTCGCGCTCGGCTGTCGGTGTTCTCGAGATTCTGCTGCACGAAGCCGCGCACGCGGTCGCGGACCGGCGCGGTGTGAAGGACACGAGCCGGCAGGGGGCGTTACCACAACGGCCGCTTCAAGACGGTCGCCGAGGACCTCAGACTGCAGGTGCACCGCGATCCCGAACACGGATGGTGCCAAACGACTATGCCCGCGACCACAGCCACCGCCTACGCCGGCAGTCTCGACAGGATCGCGCACGCGCTCGACACCGTCGGGAAGCCGCCCAACCGTCTGCGTGACCACAAGCCGAGGCGCGCGACAGTGCTTTGCGGTTGCGGGCATCACACGCGGAGCGCCAGATACCCGGTGAACGCCGCAGCGTGCAGCGTATGCGCGATCGACGGCCAGACCAGCAGCTGATGCCCGTGCGGGCGACGGCGCACCATCTTTGCTTCCTCCGCCGGTCCAGTCAGGCTGCGGCCGCTCCCCAGCTCAGCCGCGGCGGGTTCGCCGCCAGTGGTCGTTTGCCTGGCGCCTGCCGCGTCGGTGGCTCAGGTGCGCAGCCCGCGCGGTGGCGGTGGGGGTGAGAGCACGCGGACGGGTTCAGACGCGACGGTCAGTCGCGGCAGGCCGGCTGCGAACACGCACAGGCAGCGGGCACGGGTGCGGGCGGCTGAGCTGTACACGATCGCGTGTGCGCCTTCGGCCGCGAGCCGCTCGCCGACTGCCTGGAACGACGGCCACTGCAGGCTGGTTTGCCGCAAGCGCGGTAGGCCGAGCGCTCGGCGGGCGGTCTCAGCGGTCAGGTCCACGACTCGCTCGAGGTCGACGCTGACGTGGTGCAGATCGCGTGGGAAAACGTCGCCTGGCGCGATCCGTCGCTCGGCGAGGCCTCGGTAGAGCTCGGCCCACGCCGTCTGCTCGTTGTCGGCGAGGTAGACGGCCGGCGTTCCGGCGCGCTGCCACCTTGCGTCATACGTGATCGCCTCGTCGGCCGCGATCTGCGGACGGGTCTGTCTGACCCAGATGCCGGCTACGGGCACCCAGGCCGGATCGCGTGGCATCGGGCTAGGTGAAGCCGCCGGTCGACAGCCACTGCGCGATGTCCATCACGCGCTGATAGCCGCCTGACGCGATCACATCCGCCGGCACCCCGCCGTCAAGCGCCGGCACCTCGCTTGCTAGCCAGCGCGCGATCCCGTCAGGCTTGACGTTCAGCGCCAACTCCTCGACGACCGCAATCAGCTCCGCCAGCCGGTTGGCGTGCATGCCAACCGGTGCGGCCTTGCGCTCGATCCACTCACGTGCCGTCGCCGGCTCCACGCCGGTAGCACGCGCGACGTCAGCGTCGGACAGCGGCACGCGAGCGCGCAGATGGTTGAGCTGGTCAGCCAGCGCGATCGTTCCGATGGTGGTCGCCGTCGAGCTCGCCATCACCGCCACTTTAGCGCCGCTGCTTACCTGCATCTGTGCTCCTTCCTCGTTATCTGGTCGTCTCGGAACTGTGATCGTTCGGCGGCTGCCGCCGCTGGTGGCGCCAACTGCTGACCGGATGACCTGAGATCGGGCTGAGAGCTCCGGTGGCGTGCTTGACGCAGCCGAGGAACCGTCCGTGCTTGAACACCTCGACGTCGTAGCCCCGGGCGAGCAGCTCTCGCCCGGCATCCACCGCGAGCAGCTGATCGTCGCCGTCCCACCGCTCGACGACCGTCCCGCCCGAGTACGCGACGACGCGATACCTCGGCTCGCTACCGGCCATCACACACCACGAACGCGCGAGCTCTGGTGGTCGGCCGCCGCGGCGAGTTCATGGATGCGGGCGAGGTACCCCTCGTTGGCGCGC
The DNA here is from genome assembly GCA_027315255.1 of Solirubrobacterales bacterium. Taxonomy (GTDB): domain Bacteria; phylum Actinomycetota; class Thermoleophilia; order Solirubrobacterales; family Solirubrobacteraceae; genus Palsa-465. Next base: position 8,830 of record DAHUYL010000196.1, read on the forward strand.
ATCGCCCTGCCCCACGCCAGATCGGCTTGGCGGATCTGCTCGCTGGCCCGCCGGCCTGAGACCATCGGCTTGCGCATGCCCGGGTAGCTGACCGGGGGCCTCGACTCGGGCGCAGCGGCGCGACTTTCCTGAACGGCCGGGGGAGGGGTGCTCGCACGCGCCGCCCACCGTCTGGCGCCCCGGCGGCGAGCTGGTGAGGAACTGCTCGAGGTCTGCGCGGCGCACCCGCCTACGACCTTGAACGCGGTCGGCCGGGAGCTCCTGGCTGGTGATCCACCAGCGGACGGTCGCGGTCGTGACGTCGAGCTCGTGCGCGATCTGCGTCGGGGTCATGAGAGGGTCGCCGATCGTTCGGCCGACGCTCGGCCTAGGCTGTTCGCAGTGAGGTTGCTGGCCAACATCATCTGGTTCGTGTTCGCCGGGGTGTGGCTGTTCATCGGCTACCTGTTCGCCGCGCTGCTCTGCTTCCTGTTGATCGTGACGATCCCGTTCGGCGTCGCCGCGCTGCGGATCGCGTTCTTCGGCGTCTGGCCATTCGGACGCGCGGTCGTCGCGCAGCCCGGCAAGGGGATCGGCTCGACGCTCGGAAACGTCCTGTGGTTCCTGCTCGGCGGCTGGTATCTGGCGCTGATGCACCTCCTCACCGGCGTGTTTCTGTGCCTGACGATCATCGGCATCCCGTTCGGGCTGGCGAACTTCAAGCTGATCAACGTGTCGCTACGACCGTTCGGGCGCGAGATCGTCTCAGTCGCCGAGGCCCGCCGCCGCGGCCTGAACACGATCGCGTCGTTCTGAGCGGCGAGCTGCCCGAGACGCGCGATCCGTGCTGCTCGCCCGCTGCGTGCTCAGGCTGCTGGCGGCTGGTCGCCGGCGGCTGGGGCGAGCTGCGCGCCGATGATCTGGTTGCACAGCCCCACGCACTCGTCGCAGATCGCGACCCCCGGCGTCTGCCCGCACACCATCACGCGCGCCTCGGAGCGCTTGCGACCGCAGAACGAGCAGCGCTGCCGATCGGATTTGGGCCGCGACCGCTGCCGTGTGGGGGTGGGTGGCACGATCGCGATGCGGGTCGCTCAGGCGTCGTTGCCGAGCATCGTGCGCCGCAGCCGCTGATTCGGATCGGCGGGCGCGTCCAGCCGCTCGCTGAGGTCGTCGTATGCGTCGTCGCTGTCGACGAGCGACGCGCTCAGGACCGGCTCAGCTTGCGACCCCGATGCGGCGCGAGCGGTGCCACAAGCATCTGGGGGGCTCACTCGTCGGACTCGACCAACTCGAAGTAAGCGGCCATCGTCTTGCGAAGCCGCTGATTCGGATTCGCCGGCGCCTCGAGGCGGTCGAGCAGCGCGTCGTAGGCGTCGTCGGGGACAACCAACGACGCGCTCGGATGCGCCCCATCCAGCGGCTCGGACGGCGACACCCGTCCTCTGCGCCCGGCGGACTCGGCCGCCAGTTCGTTGACCGCGTCGATCACCTCGCCGAGACTCACGTCGATCGACAGCGTCGGGCCGGTGTTCTCGGTGGTAGCCATCGTCGGCATCGTAGTTCGTCGTCGGGTTGCCCCTGTCGTCCTTGGGCTGCTCGTCTGCAGCGCACGCCATCCGCCGGATCTCAGTACTCGCGGGAGTAGTCATCGTGGGTGCCGATGAGCTCCCACACGATGTGCGCGTGCCCGGGGCGCTGGCGCTGGCCAAGGCGAAACACCGCTCGATACTGGCCGGCCGAAGCTGATCGACCACACGCTGTCGCCCTGAAGCTTGTGCAAACGCAGTGCTGGCCGAACGGCGGTTGGGTCGAAACCGCGATCACCCAGATCGGTTGCAAGCGCGAGCGCCGCGTCGATGAACGCGGCGCGGACGTTCGCCGGCAACTTGTTGAACTGACACAGGAACCGCGCCACCTCTTCGTGGGTTGGCACGTCTATGCCGTGCCGGGCGCGCGGCGTAGGTGAGCGACGAACTCCTCGGTCGAGAGCACGCGCCCCTCGCCCTCGGCGATCCACTCCTCTTCCCCGTAGCGGCGGATCTCGACGACCGCCTGCTCGCCCGGCTTGACTCCCGCCTGCGCGAGCTGCTCGGCTGTGAGCCGTGCGCCGCCTTCGTCGGTGCTCACCACATGTCCCATGCCGCTACTCAGCGTAGTCCTGCCCGCCGCCGGCGGCTTTGGCTCGCGGCCAGCACATCGCCGTACCGTAGGTGGGGGCTCATTCACCGAGCGAACCTGGGTGCGCTCTGTCCGCCTTGCCGCCCGGCGAGGCCACGCTCACGTTTGCGCGGCCGGCTGGCAGCTCGGCGTCACGTTGGCGGCTGCCCGACGGCGGCCGAGCCGTAGGGCGTCAGCCAGTGCTGCTCGCCGAGACGATCGCCGAGAACGTCTCCTGCACGAATCCGGCGAGCTGCTCGGCTTGTGACTCGACCCGTGTGAGGGAGAGGATGTCCTTGAGCTTGCGCTTCTTCCCGATCCACACGGCGTCGCGGGACTCGTCGTCTGTTTCCCATCTGTGCGAGGCCTCACAGCGATCGAGCAGCGTGATCCGCCATTCGTCGTCCGCCCTCGGCCGGACGGCACCCCCTGCATCCAGCTTGAAATACACGCCGGCGAACGCGACTGCCCCCTCGATTCCCCATGACAGCTCGGCACCTGACCGTGGGTTCGCGGCCTCGCCGCGTCTCCTCGCCCGGTACGTGTACTCCCACTCGTCCAGCTCGGGCTTGGGCACCTGTGAGGCAAGCGTCCAGTCGGCGTCGAGCTTCATGCGTGCGTGGCTCAGGACCGTCGTCAGCGCCGCGACTGCTTCGTCGTAGTCATGGAGTGCGTTGAGGTGGCGGGGCTTGAGCTCGGTCGGCTTCAGTCCCTCGGCTTTCATGTACGCCAACACCTCCGTGAGTAGCCAACGAACGTGTGCCGGCTCTGACCGTCGCGGCGCGGCGGCGAGCAGGCCGTAGAGATCCTGCCAGCTGGTAAAGAACGGACCAATGTGCTGATCGCGGCGGCGCGCGAGGTCGGGGTATTCCTCGAACACGGCACGCCGCTGCGCCGGTGCGAGCAGCAGTACGAGCCGCTCCGTGGCGCCGACGTCGAGCGATCCCAACCGCGTGCGGTACTTCTCCAGCTGGTTGTCGCCGCTGAGGCGATGGCCAAGCTTGACCTCGACCCATACGATCCTGGGCCGCGACGCGCCGATCTTCAGCTGCAGGTCGACCCAGCCGACGTTGCCGCCGACCGGCCGCTGGACACGGATATCGACCGGACCGTCCAACGATTCGTCACCGAGCCACGCGCGCGCGACGGCGAGCCCGACCCCACGGCTTCCGGCGAGGAGTGCAGCGACAGCCGCCGTCAGCCGGTTTTCGCGCGGGTCGTTGTGCGCCCCAACGTGGTAGCGGGTCAGCAGCCGGATCGTCTCGCCAGCCTGCACGTCGCGATCCTAACCGCGGCGCGCGCTACGGCGTCGCCGTGAGCTGGGCGTCGATGCGCACCCCGCGCGCTCGTAGCCGAAGGGGCTGACGCAACCATGGTCGCCAGCCCAGTAGCGGTGAGCGTTCAGCGCCCGCGGACCTTCTTGACGACCTGGCGTTTTGCAGCCCGCTTGGCGGCACCAACCGGGTGGGTGGCATTCACGGCGGTCATCTTCGCCCGCTTGACGGGGCGCGGAGTGACCAAGCTGACGGGATGCATCGCCCGCCTCGCCATCTTGAGTCCCTTCGGCGCGAACATCCTGAACAACATCCCCATGACAGCCTCCGACTCTTGTGTGTTCGGCAAGTCCACTCTACGCCGTTCAAGCCTGACATTTCAACCCAGGGCAAGGCGCTCGCGGTGCCTCCGTGCACCGGAAGAACCCACTGAGCCGCTCGACGGAGTGCGCGCCGTTCGATTGGCACGCTCGCGAGGGCCAGCACAGAGGGTCAGGCTGACGGCCTACTCGTGCCGGGCGCGCGGCGCAGGTGAGCGACGAACTCCTTGGTCGAGAGCACGCGCCCCTCGCCCTCGGCGATCCAGTCCTCTTCCCCGTAGCGGCGGATCTCGACGACCGCCTGCTCGCTCGGCTTGACTCCCGCCTGGGCGAGCTGCTTGGCCGTGAGCCGTGCGCCGCTTTCATCGGTGCGCACCACATGTCGCATGCCGCTGCCCAGCGTAGTCCTCCTCAGGGCTGATCGACCCTGGTCCGGCGCCCGGGCGAGCGTCGCCCCGCACGATGTCGTCGACCCGGCTCGGCTCCCGCCAGGCTCACGCACGGTGGTTCTCGTCGAGCAGCGCCCACCCGCCGGGTGTCGGCCGCCACCGCTCCTCGCCATCGTCGCCGCGGTTGCGCGGTCCGTTGCGGATCAGCCCCTCGGCTTGCGCCCGCTGCCACGCTCCCTCGACTCTTCGCTGCTCGACCTCGAGCTCCCACGCGACCTCCTCAAGGTTGGCGCCGCCGCTTCGGTCAAATCGCCCCAAGACTTCCAGCAGGCGTTCCAGGCCGACATCGTGGTCCCGCATCCCGTCCCGACGATACACACGCGTTCACCCGCGCGGGCAGAGCCCCGGGTGAGGTCAGGCCGACCAGCGAGCTCTCCAGCTTGGGGCGCCGCGTCCCGGGGCGGTCGAGGCTATGTGCGAACTCCAAGGTCCTCGTCTGTGTGCGAGGAGGTCGCTCTACCGGAGCAGACCATCAATCAAGCGCGCGCAACATACCGTCGTGGTCCACGGATCTCGCCGGCTGGGAGGGTTTATCGACAGCCTCGGTGCGGCAGGTGACCGTCGAACCTCGTCGTGCTGGCGATAACGCGTGATCCCGGTCGTCCGGGCGAGGCAGGCGCTCGTGTTCACGCGGGAGCTCGGGGCGGTTCGCGACAATCGGTGCTGATGCGCTTTCCGTTGACCAGCCAGCTGTTGTGGCGCCTTCCCCGTCATCCGGATTGGCGCTACGAGCTGGATGCTGGCGAGGTGATCCTCTCGCATCGACCGCGTTCGCTGCGTCTGTGCCGCCCGACCGCGCTGCCGGTCGTGCCGTCGCGGGCGGTAGGCGAGGTGCGCGAGCTGGATCTGGTCTGCGACCGGAGGGCGGTCGCGAGGCTGCTGCTGGAGGCGTGGTCGGTCGAGGATCCCTACCGCACGCTGGGCGATGAGCTGCTCGGCTCCCAGATCGAGCAGGGCCTTGGCACGGCCGAGACAGGCGCCGTGGCCGTGGATCTCGAAACCGGCGCAGTGTGCGCGGCTGCGCTCGTGCACGGCGATCGTCGTGGGCCGCCGATGCTGGGCTGGCTGACGGTTGCGCGCGAGGCTCGTGAGCGCGGGCTGGCGACCGAGCTGCTGCGGCTGATCGTGACGGTGCTTCGTGCTCGTGGGGTAGGTGAGCTCGCGAGCGGCGCCTCGGCGGCCAATGTTCCGAGCCTTCGCTGGCACTTCAGTCGCGGCTTTCGGCTCGCCGAGGACCCGCTGCGCGCCGCGGTCGCGGAGTCCCGGGCGAGCATCGGCGACAGGCTCGGCTGAGCGCGGGACTCGCTGACCTCCTAGCGGTGCCGGGAACGCCAGGCGATGTCGTGAGGGTCTTCGGTCAGGGTCGAGCAGCTCGTCGACGCGCAGCTGTGGAGCCCAGCGGTACAGGCCGGCGGCGACCGCCGGCAGCGCGACCGGCCGCGTCCCTCGCTGTTGCATGCTTCGCCGGTGGGGGGACGCGATCGATTCGTGGGCGGCGACCCTGAGTATCTCCGGGCGGTGGGTGCAGCTAAGGACCTGCGACGCGGCTGGCCGGCCTACGCTCCGACGAGTGTCTCGAACGGGTCAGCCGCCGACTCGCTGAAGTAGTGCGCGTGCGTCGACCTGATCGTCTCGAGCGAGTCGGCGCCGACGAGCACGATCTCGATCCCCTTCTGCTCCCGGTACTTCTGTTCAAGCTCGCCGTACGTCGCGGCGGCGGCGGTGCCGCGACTACCGAAGTCGAGCGTCTCGACCAGCTTCTGCTGGGCGTGGTCGTAGATCAGGATGAAGTGCGTGAGGGACACGGCTTGAACCCTAGCGGCTATCGATCCTTCGATCGACGGCGACCCCTCGTCGGGCGTCGGTCGGGAACGAAGTAATGGGCCACCTGACGACGCAGCTCGGTCAGGCGATCCACGAGCTCGTCCTCGACCGCGACCTGGTTGTCCTGTCGCCCGATGATGTGGGACGCAACCGCGAAGTACTCGACGAGCTCAGGCGGCCCGAACCCGTCCTTGAGCGCGAACCCCAGTCGACTCGAGGTGCTCTCGACGATTTCCGCCCAGTTGTGCTGCTGGGCGGTTCGTAGCTGGATCTCGACGAGCCGTTCTCGGCGGAGCACCACGATATGCAGGCTGCGATAGCCGGTGAGCGGCTTGCCTTCGCTGCGGTAGTCGCTCTCGGCGCGAACGTCCCATTTGCGTCGGATCCGGTACGCGACTGCGTCGACCTCAGCCGGGCTATGTAGCACGGCACGGCATCCCGCGATGTCCTCCATCTGCGCGAGACGCATGGTCGGCATCCGCACGAGCTTTTCGATGATCCGCTCCATCCGTTTCAGCCGCTGACCTACGATCAGTGGCCCTGCGGTCTCCTGGCTGACCCAGTTCCGCACACCAGGGGTGACCAGCGCGAGCGGGTATGCGTGCGTCCGGCGCCAGAGGTCGATCTCCCGCAGCGCCGCGCCGACCTGAAGGGCTTCCTCGTCTTCTTCGAAAGGGTCGACGTCGTGCAGCTCCGCCTCGATCCATTCACGCATGAACGATCCCGCGGCGGTTGCCCGAGACTTCGAGATCGCGAGGTTGGGCTGCGGCACATGTCGATTATGCGACCGGCCGGCGGCCTGGCAGGACCGAGTTCCTTGGCCGAGCGAGGCATCGTCAGCTTGCCGGTGCGAGCGCGTTCCGCTGAGCCAGGGCGAGGACGCCGATAGCTACCGGGAAGCCGACGGTGGGGGGTGCCTCCTCCGTGCTGTCGGTTTGAGGGAGAGCGAGCGTGGTGGTTCTCGTGCGCGGGCGCCCGGTGGGGGGCCGCCGAGCGGGGTCAGCCCAGAAGATCCCGATGGGTCGATCTAGTCGGGCAGCGCCGCGATCTCTGTGGTGGGTTCCGTGTACGGGTAGCGGTGCCAGCCGTGGTTGCGTTGGCGCCAGAAGAGCGTCCACTCGCGGCTGGTACAGGGCGTGGGGTGGGACGCGCTGCTCGCAGTAGGCGATCACGCCGGCGATGTCCAGCGCTGGCGGGGTGGCCATCGGCGCATCGAAGCATCGTCTGCGGCGGCGCGCGCGGCTCCGGCGTCGCCAGTCGTGGTTCTCGCCGCTGGCCTACGATCCCGGGCTGCGGATGGGACAGGACCTCGACGAGATCGTCGCCGCGATCGAGCAGCGGATCGCTGCCGCCTTGACGGAGATCGCGGCGCTCGAGGTGCCACGGTCGGTGCTCGTCGGGGTTGGCGTCTTGGCGGACAAGCATCTCGCCGAGGGTCACCCGACCTCCACTCGTGCGCGGCTGGCCGAGCGCGAGCTTGTCGGCGAGGTTCGCTCGCCGAGCCAACGACGCGGCGCTCACTCGCCTTCCGTGACCGGCGAGGACCAGAACGCGCAGCGCGCCGCCGAGCCGGGTCGACGAGCGTGATCGTGGCGCGATGACCGGGTCCGATTGGAAGCCGGGCGATCCGGACCGCGGGCGCCGCGCGCGCGAGGTGCTCGGCGAGGTCCTCGACGGCCTCCTGACGGTCGACGGTATCGAGTTGGACGAGCCCCCGAGCGAGTCTGGTGGCGGGACGACGGGCGCGTGGGATGAGGTCCTGCGCGAAACGGTCGACGCCGCCGCGATGCTTGCTCGCTACTCGGAGCTCGCGCGCGGGTCGACCGTGTCGGATCGTGAACGGCTCGCTGCGTTGGCGACGCGTGCTGAGCAGGCGATCGCACGGTTGGTCAGCCTGATCGTGGTCGAGCTGGGGATGCGGGTCGACCGTCCGGCGGTCGTCGAGGAGGCCTCGCAGCTGCTCGACGAGGTCGACCAGGAGGATGACGGCTTATGGCATGCCCGTGATGCGATCGGCAGCCTGCTGCAGGCGCGGCTGATCTGCGCCGAAGAACGGATCGAGCTCGCGGAGGCTGAGCTTGAGCGGGCGTCCGTCGCGATCCTGGCGCCGCTGCTCGCGCAGGCGGCTTGTCTGCGCTGGCCGTAGGCCCGCACGACCGCCTTCTCGCGAGGCTGCGGCCGGCTGCCGACGATCGTCGGGGCGACGCACGCTGGTACCTGCCTCCTTCGCTGCCTCGGCTGAGTGGCCCGTCCCGCACCAGAGTGTCCGGAGTGCCGGCCGCGTGCGACCGCTCCTACGCGCGCGCGTGAGAACAACCTGATCAGCGAGGCTCTGGCGCTGTACGCAGACCCCGGCGCTGGTGCGCCGGCGCGGGGAGCGCCGCGCTTGCAGTGGGGTGCTTGTTGAGTTTCGACGGGCCGGGCTACGACGACGCCGTCGTCGTCGTCCGGGCGCTCGCTGAAAGCTGCCGCGCTCGGCGCCCGCGTCCGCACACAAGCCGTTCTCGCCGGAACAGACCGCGGTGACGCTCGACGCGACGTGTGCTGCGAGGTCGCTCGATCGCCGCTCTGCCCCTGAGCCGAGAGGCAGCGCGAGCCCCACGCTCAGCGGCTTCCGCTTCGCCCGAACTCGAGTCCGCATGCCGTCATGCGAGCGACACAGCGTCCCTTGCCGTGTTCACCTGGAGGCTCGCCGGCTTCTCTCCCGATTCGTGCTTCGTCCGGGATCTGTGCCCCAGTCGCTCCGTGTCCCTCGTCACCACGTGAGGAGGTTCGCTGTGCGGGAGCGAGTCATCGGTTCGAGTGTGAGCACGATACGCCCGGCCAGGCCGCGGTCTTTCAGGGGGTTGCCGGCGCTATCGACTCCCGGCCCGCCGGGCGGGCGCCGGGCGTCGGGGCGCCGTCCACGGGCCGGTGCCTCTGTCGGCGCCGTTGGCCGGACCACGACCGTCCCCGCTGCCCGATGCCCGACGCGGGGAGTCGTGATGGATGGTCGATGCCGATAGTCGCCGGCAGGGGTGAGAATGCGTTGGTACCCAAGTCACCGGCCGTACGGGGGTGCGTAGTCCGCTGTTGGTCGCGGAAACTCCCTGCATCTCCGCATATGGCGGAGTTCCGCGCGGCCGCTGCGGACCGCGCTTGGAGCGACCTAGCGAGGCACCGGCGCCGGAACACCGCAAAAGGTCGTTCAGCGCCGTGGGTGTTGGGGATTCGCCGGTTGCCGGCGGTGACTTACGGCGGTGTTTGAGGGACCTAATGCGGTGCTCGTGCGGGACCGCGCGGGCGGTCGTGATGGGCGCCAGGCGACAAGCCGGCGCCTCGGCGCTCAGCCACGGCGATCGCAGCGGGATCGGAGCGCCGGACGGCGAGACCGCAGGAATGCCGTCGATTACCGCGCGCGCGGCGGCGCCGACGGTTGCGGGGAGCAGTTCCACCTCGGCGAGCGCGGCCACGCTTGTGGGAGCCGGTGAGCCGGCCTCGCCGCCCGGACGGGGTGTGGGGTGGGGGCGCAAGCGTGTCGAGCCGGCCGTCGACGATGTCTGGCCCGAGCGCCGAGTAGGAGGTCATCGCGGCCTGCGCAGCGCAGGTGCCGTGCGCGGGTGCTGAACGGGTCGGTTTGCCTGCACTTGTTGGCGCTTGGTCGATTGGCGCACGCGATCGCGAGCGTGGCGATGGTCGCGTTGTGGCCGAGGTTCGCGGGGCCTGGCGTGCTGGTCGCGCGCGTCGCGTCCGGGTGAGTAATGGTCAGTGGCTGCTTTGACGTGCGCGCGGTTGCGGCTCAGTGTTCGCCGCGGACCGGAGATTCGATTGGAAGGAGCGCTGGATGGCTGGTGTGCAGGTTGGTAAGTCGCAGCTCTCGCCGGAGTTGGAGGCGATCGCGCAGGCCGCGGCTGAGCGGTTGCGGGCGCAGACGCGCGAGGACGCGAAGGCTGTTGTTGAGGCGCAGGCAGCGGTGGTGGAGGCGGCGGGTGCTGCGATCGCTGCGGGGGCGGCGCTCGGTGCGGTCGCGGAGGCGGAGCGGCTGGGTGAGCTGCGGGCTCGTGCTGGCATGGGTCCGGAGGTGCTCGAGCGGGTGAAGCGCGCGGCTGTGCGTCAGCGTGAGGCTGACGCGGAGTATGGGGTGGCGGTCCGCCAGGCGGGGCGGCTTGGGCTCTCGCATCGTGAGATCGCGGCGGCGGCGCAGGTCACGCACGCGACCGTGCGCGCGATCCTCTCCCGCGGCATCCAGGGTGACGACGGGGACGTTGGTGCTGTCGCCGGGGTCCGTGACGTCGCCCGGGTTGAGGAGCGCGCGGCCGCGTGAGTCGACGGTGAGGTGGGGTGGACGCGCATGTTGTACGGGTGCGTCGCGTTGCTCGGCGCACCCGCGCGTCCCGGTCATGCCGTCGAGCATCGCGTCGGCGAGGTGGCGGGATCCGGCAGTTCGTGCTTGTCGCCGTGAGGCACTCACTGACAGCACGAGCACGACGCGAGCATGGGCGGCTCGCGAGGATGACAGTCACGAGAAGCAAAGACGCTGAACCGGCCGCTTGCGTCTGGTCGCCCGGTTCTGTCGGCGAGCTTCGTGATCAGCGGCCGCGCGGGCACCGCTCCTGCTCGACCGTGGGCGGCTATTGCTCGCGGGCGGCGGCGACGACGGTGGGTGGGAGCAGCTGTACGCGTGTGAGTGCGAGCTCGCGGGAGCCGGTGAGCCGTTCGCGCAACGCGGGTGGGTGGGGTGGGAGCGCGAGCGCGTCGAGGTGCTGGTGGTGGATGTCTGTCTCTTGCGCGAAGAAGAGGTGGTCGCGGCCGGCGTAGTACCAGTGCTCGGCGGGGGTGCTCATCACGCCGATCCTGCCGGTCATCGCCTCGTCGGCGGCCCGGGCGAGAGCGAGCATGGTGTGCGGGTCGCGGCAGGCGAACACGACGGTGGGGCGGGTTTGTTGTTCGCGGTAGCGGGGGTGCGCGAGCGCCCAGCCGCAAAGGAACGCGTCGTAGGCGAGGAACTTGTCGTGGTTGTAGGAGGGGCGGTTGGTGAGGTCGAGCTCGACGAGCAGGTCGAAGGTCAGCTTGATCGTCTCGATCCGCAGCTCGAGTGAGAGGTCGGGCTTGATCTCAGTGAACGTCTTCTGCTGGACGTCGATGATCGCGTGGCCGTCGGGAACGGGAATCTCGTTGATCTGCAGCGGGTGGCGGCGCTGCCCGCTGCCGGTTTGGGGGACGGGGTAGCGGCCGGTGGCGTAGCGGGCGGTGCGCCAGCGGTCGGTCGCGAGCTTGCCGACCGCACGGTGCAAAGCGATCGCCCAGCCGGCGGCGTGCAGGTCGTGCGCGAGCCTGGCGGCGCGTGACTGGTCGAGCTCGCGCCACTCGCGGCGGGGTGAGATCACGGGCGCTGGCTGGCGTTGCTGGCCGGTTTCGAGCCCGCGTTTCGTGATCGCGTACAGCAGGGGTGGTTTGCCGTCCTCGCGGGTGTGTTCGCGCAGCCCGGTTTGGTAGCGGGCGATCAGCCCGTGGCGGTAGAGCTTCACCAGCCGATCGGACATGGTGCGGGCCGCGCGGTCGGGTTGGACGGCGCGGCGGATCAGGGTGGCGGGTGCGAGGCCGATCCGGTCGAGCAGCATCAGCACGGCGTGGTCCTCGTCGTAGAGGCGGGGGAGCTCTCGGGCGCCGGGGAGCGTGTCGGGCTTGCCGATCTCGTTGACCCGGTCCATGAACGCCAGCTCCCGCAGACTCTCGGGCGCCGGCGCATCCTCGTTTCGCTCGCGGTCGCTGGTGGTGGGGCGCCCGACGATCCTGCGCACCGGGCTTGTGGCGATCGCTGGTTTGCGGTCTGGTCGTTCGATCTCGACCCTGACCTCCCGTCGCTCGCTCGCCGGCGCGCGGTCAGCGGCCTTTGGTTCGCCGGCAGGACCTGTGCTGTCGGCGGAACGGCGCTGTGCACGCGGCTTACGCGCAGCCACCTCAGGCTCGGCCCCATTTCGCTGGACGTCGCCTGCATCGCTCCCGCTGCTTCGAGCTGGACGCTGGTCGAGGGTGGAGGCGAGCTGATCGGGGTAGGGGTCGACGCGTTCGGCGAGCGCGGCGAGATGCTGCCGCGCCCACACGTCCGAGTGCGGTGGCCAGGGGTAGGTGGCGCCGATGAAGCTGGGGATCCGGGTGCCGCCGGCGATCCACGAGGCGAGGCAGTGGAAGTTGGGGAAGTTGAGCGCCTGCTCGGGGGTGACGCGCAATCTCGCGCGGGAGTCGGGGTCGTCGCGGATCATCGTCGAGTAGACGGCCATCGCGATCCTGGTTGCTTCCTCGGCGTCGCGGGGGTCGCCCATCCGGAACAGGAGCCGGCTCTGCAGCAGGTTGATGACCCCCTTGCGGATCTTCTCCTCATGCTGTGAGCCGGACCCGAGCTGCGCGAAGTACTGAAGGCCGAGTGAGACCTCCAGGCCGGCGGCGCGGTGGGTCGCGATCTGGTCGACGAAGTTCTCGGTGCCGGCGAGGTAGTGCGCCTCATCGACGATCAAGGGAACGCGTGGCCGGTCGGTCTCGGGCAGGCGGACTTGGCGTTGGAGTTGGGTGTGGAGCATGCGCAGAATGAAGTGCATGCACGCGCGGCTGTTCTCGGTCCCGATCGCGCCCATGTTCGCGTCGACGATCAGGATGTCGCGCGCCTGGATGATCTCGGAGATGGGCACGTCGGTCGGATGGTTGAAGAACCGCCTGAGCGGCGGGACGCCGGTCAGTCCGGAGATCTTGTTGCGCGGCGCGTCCAACCGCTGCGCGACGGAGCTGGTCGCGATCTGAAGATCGTCGGGCAGCTCTGAGCGGAAGAACTCGGCGGTCTGATCAAGGTCGGCCTGATCGGCGCACGCCTCCGCCGCGGCTTGGCGGAAGTCGTCCTTCTTGGGGCGAAGCAGCGTGTACACGTCCTCGAGCCGGGGGCGGCGCCCGTGGCGGTTTGAGAGCGCGAGCGCGCCGATCACCGCGTGATACAGGTAGCGGCGTGAGGACTGAAAGATCTGGTTCTCGTTGATGTCCAGCAGCGCGGCGACGATGTTCTCAGCGACCGCCGCCGCCTCGACCGCCAACGCCCCCTCACCCCGCCGACGCAACGGACTCATCCCAAACGCCGGACGCCCCAGGTCGAGAAACCAGACGCGCTTGCCGCAATCAGGGGGGGTGAGCGCGAGGCACAGGCGCGAGAGCTCGCTCTTGGGATCGATCACGATCGGCGCCGCGTGCTGGTCACGGATGTCGTTCAAGTACATCCGCAAGAGCGCGGCGCTCTTGCCGCTGCCCATGCTCCCGACGAGCAGCGCTCCGTATTTGCGGTCGTCCGGGTGGATCAGTACCTCCGCGTTGTCCGCTCTGAGCGTCGGCAGCACCCGGTAGCCCAGCGGCGGGTGCGCGAGCGCGCTCACCGACGATCCGCCGCGGAAGCCGGCGCCTTCGCGACCTCGGCTGCTGGGGGTGTCGCGATCGTCGCGTTGTCGGTCGCGCGCATCACCTGCGGCGGCGCCGGGATCCTCGGCACAGTCATCCGCCTGACCGGAACGCCCTTCATCCGCGCGGACGGGAGCGCGAGCAGATGCGCCACCTCCGCCGCGGACACAAGCGCCCGCGGCGAGGGGATCAGCGGCCTCACCGCCGACGGGAACCTGCGGCGCTGGGCCCCGGTCGTACCGACGATCCGCCGCAGCCGGTTCTCACCGCGCCGGGCTTGCACGGCGGCGCCGATCTGCCTGCACGTCGCCTGGTCGTCGGCGGCGACGGACGCCTCGAGCCAGAACATGCTGCGGTTCTGCGCGCGTCCGGCGCTTGCCATCTCGACCCGGTCAAGCGTCGACAGTGGCTGCCCGGGACGGGCACCGAGGTGCCGGGCGCCGACGAGATGCCGCTCGTGGCGGCGGTAGCGGCCGCGCGCGAGCCCGTCGAAGAACAGCGGCGTCGGGGTCAGCTGAAACCGCACGACCGACGGGCCGCCCGCGCTGATCTGTGCCAGCGCGATCTGCTCGATCGGCGGCGAGGCCAACAGCTCCTCGGCTGCCAACAACGGATACACGAAGCTCCGCTCCTTCCGAAACCGCAACAGCACCGCCGGCGTGCGCAACCGTCCAGCCCGCGGCCGCGGCGGCTGGCCGTGCGCCCGACCCAACCTCACGTCCGGATACGCCGCCGCCAGCGCCCCATCCAACGCCGCGACGCTGGCCGGCTGGCAGCGGACGTTCAGCGACCACTCCATCTCGGTCTGTGTTGCCTTCTCGGTCGTGTCGTCGAGTTGGTCGCAGATCAGCTCAAACGCGAACGACGGCTGCCCGCGCCAGATCCGTTCGACCGGCCAGGCGCGCACGACGTTCGCGATCGCCTCGACCATGTCCTCGAGATCCTGCGGCTTGGCGTGATCGTGAGTCGACAGATGCAGCTCATACAGCGCGTAGCGGCGATCAGCTCGCAGCCACAAACCACGCGCCAGCAGCCCAACAACCCCCGCCAGTGTGGTCGCGGCCAGCCCGGCGAGCACCTCGAGCGCGACCATCAACCGCCCCAGCCGCCGCGCGAGCGACGGCCGTCGGCTAGCAGCACCGCGACTCGCGGACCGTCGCCGCCTACGCACAGCGCGGTGGCTATCAGGGCGGCGCGGCCTCGGAGAGCGACCCTGTTCGGCCTGGGCGCCGGGACGGGTCGTCAGCGATGGTGGGTGGGCGGCGACCTCGAGAATCAGCAAGCCGCCCGCGAGGACCGCACAGATCGCCACGACGCCAAGCGCCAGACGCACCTCAACACCAGAAAAGCGTCTCGTGGGGTCGTCGATCCGGCGAAACAGCAGTAGCCCGATCGACCACGGCGTCACTCCCGAGCAGCAGCGAACGCATCGCCCCAGCCTAGGCGCACCGCTCCTGCGACCTGGGTGATATGGACAATTCCTGGTGACCTGGTCAGCGGACTCGGGCCGTCGCTCGGGCAGGATCGCTCAGCACGTAAGCGGTTGCGACGGCGTTACGCGATCCGTAGGCGCGTGACCGGATCGGCCGGTCTGCCTGTCAGGATGGTCGGGTGGCGATCTCGACGGCAAGCTTCACCGCGACCGCTCGTGAGCGGCTGCGAACGCTGACGGCGGCCGCGGATGCCGAGTTTCGCCCCGGTCAGCTCGACGCGATTCGCGATCTCGTGCTCGACCGCGCCCGCGTGCTGTGCGTGCAGCGCACGGGCTGGGGCAAATCGGCCGTGTATTTCGTGGCGAGCGCGATGCTGCGCGAGGAAGGGTCAGGCCCGACGCTGATCATCAGCCCGCTGCTGGCACTGATGCGCGACCAGATCGCCGCCGCGAAGCGACTCGGGCTCAAAGCCCACACCGTCAACTCGACCAACCACGACGAATGGGACCACGTTGAGGCCGAGCTTGCCGACAACGCGTTGGACCTGCTGCTGATCAGCCCCGAGCGGCTGAACAATCCGCTGTTCGCTGAGCGGATGCTGCCGCTGTTCGCGTCGGCGACAGGGTTGCTGGTGATCGATGAGGCGCACTGCATCTCTGATTGGGGTCACGATTTCCGCCCCGATTACCGCCGCGTCCGCCAGGTGCTCAGCGCGCTCGCTCCGGATGCTGCCGTGCTCGGCACGACCGCGACCGCGAACGACCGGGTCGTCGAGGATGTGCTCGAGCAGCTCGGCGGCCGGACGGAGCCGATGCGGATCTACCGTGGAGCGTTGGCGCGTGAAAGCCTGCGGCTCGAGGTCGTTGAGCTGCCGCGCGCGGCTGAGCGGCTGGCGTGGCTGGTCGAGCATCTCCCGACGTTCGCGGGGTCCGGGATCGTCTACACGCTGACCAAGCGCGACGCCGATCAGCTCGCCGCGTTCCTCACCGCCCACGGGATCGCCGCGGTCAGCTACACCGGCGAGCAGGACAGCCAGGAGCGCGTCGCGACCGAACAGCGCCTGCGCAGCAACGCGGTGAAGGCGGTTGTGGCCACGAGCGCGCTGGGAATGGGGTACGACAAACCAGATCTGACGTTCGTCGTTCACTACCAGGCGCCCGGGTCGGTGATCGCCTACTACCAGCAGGTCGGTCGCGCCGGCCGCGCGGTCAAGCACGCCGATGTCGTGCTGTTGCGCGGCGAGGAGGACCGCCGCATCCAGGACTTCTTCATCGAGCAGGCGTTCCCCTCGCGCGAGCGGACCATGGCTGTGCTCGACGAGCTCGAGCAGGCCGGGGAGATCGGGCGCACGACCCGTGAGCTGATGGCCGTGGTCAACCTCGGCATCAGCCGCATCGAGGCGATGCTGAAGATCCTCGATGTCGAAGGCGCTGTGCGCCGCGACGGCACCCGCTGGCAGCGAATCTCGGGGTCGAGCTGGGTCTATGACGCCGAGCGCTACCAGCAGGTGACCGAACTACGCCGCCGCGAGCAGCAAGCGATGGCAGCCTACGGAGCCGACGGACGCTGCCTCATGCGCGCTCTGCAAGAGGAGCTGGATGACCCCAACGCCGGCGATTGCGGCCGCTGCTCGGTATGCACCAGCCCACGGTTTCAGCGTCGGCCGGACCCGGCGCTGGTCGAGGAGGCCTGGCGGTATCTGCGCTCCCGACCGGTCGAGATCGAAGTCAAGAAGATGGCGCCTGACCCGAGCACCGGCCAGATGCGCAAGATCCCCGACCATGTCCGCACCGACCCCGGGCTCGCGCTCGCGCGGTTCGGCGACGGCGGCTGGTGGCCCGCGATCCAGCGATCACTCGCCGCCGGCCACTTCGACCCAGAAATCGTCAGCGCACTCGCCGAACTCGCAACCCCACACGCACCAGCCTGGCTCACCTACATACCATCAACCACGATCACCGAAGCGCTCACCGCGCTCGCCCACGACCTCGCCGCGGCGCTCGAGATCCCTTGCCTCGCGCTGATCGCCCGCCTCCAACCGCGACCACCGCAACGCGAAATGAGCAACGCCGTCCAACAGGTAGCCAACGTCCGCGGCGCCTTCACCCTCACAAGCAGACCACCGTCAGGCACCGGGCTCCTGCTCGACGACCGCCGCCACTCCGGCTGGACGCTCGCGATGGTCGGCGGACAACTCCGCAACGCCGGCGCTACCCGCATCATCCCGATCGCGCTCGCCACCATCGGCTAACACGCCCCCTCCGGGCACATCTCCCGGCGCCAGACCAATCAGCAGCTCCCATCCAGTCCAGGCGCGATCCTAGGACCGCCAGCAAGGCCCCGGAACACCACTGCGGCAAAGCGCGCCAACGCCGTCCAACCAGCCAGTAGATCGCCCGGCAATCCAGCCCACGATTGACACCAAGCGATCACCGAAGCGGGCAGCATGGCGTCATCGCATGCGTGGCTTTGCGCTCGTGAGCGTTGTCAACGCGGGATGATCGCTTGCTCCGCGAGTCGACCTCGGCTCGGCGACGGCGCGACGACCGTCAGCGCCGCGGGGCACGTGGATCCGTCCGGAATCGAGCCGGACAGCGGCCTACTCCGCCTTGCCCGCGTGCCTGCGCGACGGGATCGGGGGAAGCCCGGCGGCGCTGATCGGCCGCCAGCTGGCTTCTGGATCACCGTGACAGCAGCCCAGGCGCGGCGCATCGTAGCTCTCACCCGGGCAAACCCTCTGCAGCCCGACCCCGACCGGGCGCGGCCGTGCACAGAGACGCCGACGGGCACGACAGCGCGTCTAGCTCGCCGCTGCCGTCGCCCGCTACCTGCACCCAGCCCGCACCGGCCGTCCCGCCGTAGGTGAACAACGTTGCCCCGAGTAGTAGGCAGCGGCGCACAACCACGTCAGCCGCGCACGAGACGCCGGTCAGTGACCGGACCCCGTTTGTCGGTCCACCGCGAGTGAGAGGGTGGTGGATGTGACGGGCGGAGAATCCTTGGACTCGCAGCCCGCGCGGGAGCGTCGGTACCGGGCCGAGCGCACGAGCGACCTTGGGGAATCTACTCCGGCTACTTCAGCGATCCCGACGGACACCTGTGGGAGATCGTCTACTTCCCGGGCACGGACGCACCCACGGGCGAGAGCCCGCAGGCAGTTATCACGTAACCGGCGCACTTCCGCGCAGCGGGGGGCGGAGGCGCACGTAGCCCGTCACATGCACGAGTCAGAAGAAGAGCACGTCTTCACGCCAGCAGCGGTCACGACCCTGCTCATGGCCACGAGCGCGATCACCGAGATCGGCGGCTGACGGCGAGGTGCGGGACGTCTTGCTCGCCGCGCAAGGGAGGTCTTGTAACGCGTCCGTGTCGTGTGGATGCGCGTCCTGGGAACGAAGCACGTCAAACCGATGCCGAGGTGCGTGCGGTGTGGATCGCTGGATTCCGGCGGAGTGTTTCCGGACCGTGCGCGCGGCGCGTCGGACCGTTTGCTAAGCAATCCTCGTCAGCGTGGGGTTGGTGGTGGGGCGGTCTGGCGGCACGCAGACCATGCCCTCGCTGAACCCGGCTGAGCCGATCCCAAAGGCCGCGTTGAAACGGTCGAGGTTGACGAGGGTCAGCAGCGCGGTGATCTCGACGAGTTGCTCGTCGGTGAAGTGCTCCTTGACCCGGGCGAATAGCTCATCGGTGACCTCGACTGGCGTGCGCATCACAGCGACCGTGTAGTCGAGCGCCAGCTTCTCACGGTCGGTGAACAGGTCGCCCTGGTTGTAGCGCGGCAGTGCCAGCAGCTCCTCGTCGGAGAAGCCGGAGTTGCGGCAGATCTGCGAGCCGAGGTCGACGCAGTACTCGCACCCGATCATCTGGGCGCCCTTCAGCTCGACCAGGTTCTTGAGCCGCTCCTCGATGGACTTCCCCTTGCGGATCGCCCCGTTGTACTTGCCCATGGCCATCATCATCTTCGGCTGGTAGGCCCAGATCTCCATCGGCTCGAGCCCGCTGCCGGTCTGTGGCTCGCGGCCGGTCAGCTTCTTCATCATTCTCGGTCCTAGCCGGTAGACGAGCCTGACCATCGGGCCGGCCTTGCTCTTCGATACTCCCTGGATGCGTGCCATCCGGCACCTCCTGTCACATTGGTTGGCGTTCGGGGGTCTATCCACCATGACCCGCGAGACCCCGGTGGTGTGACAGGCATGAAAGAACTCGAGCTGGCGAACAGATTCGACGGCCAGCGGCCCCAGCTGCGCGCGGTCGCGTATCGCATTCTCGGCTCGGTAAGCGAGGCCGATGACGCGGTCCAGGACGCGTGGCTGCGGCTGCGGCGGACCGATGCCGAGGAGATTGACAGCCTGGAGCGGTGGCTGACGACGGTCGTCGCTCGGATCTGTCTGAACATGCTCCGGTCCCGCCGAACCCGCGGCGAGCAACCGCTCGAAAGCTTGCGGCCGGAGCCGATCATCGACAACCCGGCGATCGGGACCGATCCCGAGCACGAGGCGTTGCTGGCGGACTCGGTCGGGATCGCGCTGCAGGTCGTGCTGGACACGCTCAGACCGGCGGAGCGGCTCGCGTTCGTGCTGCACGACATGTTTGCCGTGCCGTTCGACGAGATCGCGGCGATGCTCGACCGCTCACCCGGGGCGACACGCCAGCTCGCCAGCCGCGCCCGCCGCCGTGTGCAAGGGACAGCCCCGGCACCGAACCCAGACTTGACCTGCCAGCAGGCGGTCGTTGACGCCTACTTCGCCGCCGCCCGGGAGGGCGACCTCGAGGCTCTGGTTACGGTGCTCGACCCGGACGTCGTGCTCCGCGCCCACCGCCGCGATGGCGACCCGCTCGAGCTGCGCGGCGCCAACACGGTCGCGCAAGGGGCGATGGCAGCCCGGCGGTTCGCTCCGTACGTTCGCCCGGCACTGGTCAACGGCGCCGCGGGCGTGGTTGCGTTCGACGGCGAGCAGCCGTTCGCCGTGCTGGCGTTCACAGTCGTCGACGAACGCGCGGTCGCGATCGACGTGTTCAACGACCCTGAGCTAGTCGCCAAGCTCGACATCCGCGGCATCACGGCGTGAGCGACACGGCCACGAGATACCGGCACCCAGCGAGCACGAATGCAGGTCTCCGACCCAGTCGGCAGAACAAGACCTCCTCCTCGCCACGAGCGCGATCACCGAGATCGGCGGCTGACGGCGAGGTGCGGGACGTCTTGCTCGCCGCGCGGAGCGAGACCGCCGGTCTGTGTGCCCACAGGCGCGTCCCAGCGTCAAAGCGGGTCCAGACAGCTGGCGGAGACCCTGCGTGTCGCCCGACTTGACGCGGGCGCACGCGTCAAGTCCACACCCGCGCGAGAGCGACCCGCGATGCACTGGGACTGGATACCGATGGCCCGGAGACCACGCGGCGTCAGTTTGGGTTGACAAGCGTCGGTTGTCAGTCTAGACTGACGGCATGAACGTTGAAGACGTCGCCTCCGCGATCGCGTCCAACGACCCGTCGGTGGGGCTGCGCGCCTCGTTGGCGCTCCATCGCCTGGCTGAGCGGGTCGAAGCGGATCACGTCGCGTCGGCCCGGGCAAAGGGCTGGTCGTGGCAGCAGATCGGTGATGCGTTGGGGGTCACCCGCCAATCCGTGCACACCAAATACAACAAGGAGTCGTGATGACGACCGAACCTGCCGTGCCAGAGGCGCTTCACGCCTGGGCCGTCTATCTGCGGGCCAGTGAGGAGGCTCGTCGCCGAGGTGATCGCCGGACCGGCACCGATCACATCCTGCTCGCGTTGTTCGAGGATCCATCGGTCGAAGCCGTGTTGGGCGTGAGCCTCCAGCAAGCTCGCGAGGCCCTTGAGTCGCTCGATCGCGAAGCCCTGGGCGCCCTGGGCCTGGGGTCCGGCGCCGACGCTCCGCCACTGCCGATGCGCGCCGTGCCGAAGAAGCCGACGATCAGAGTCGTCGTCGAAAAGAATCGCCCTCGCCTGACGCCCGCGGCAAAGAAAGTGCTCCAGGATGCGGTCAAGCCCAATCGCCGCAAGACCCAGGTCACGGCCCAGCAGGTGCTGGCCCAGATCCTCACTCTTCAGCCGCCAGATCCTGCGGCGGTGCTGTTGGGCGCTCTCGGCGTGAACACGTCGGACGCGCTGCACGAGCTCGCATCTGCGCTCGCTCAACCTGACCAGACCCGGGGCCGCAGGTGACGGCGGTCGTCAAGGCCGAATCGCTGACCAAGCGCTTCGGCGAGGTTATGGCGGTCACGGATCTGTAGTTCGTGTTGGAAGCGGGGACGATCACGGGCTTCCTTGGACCAAACGGCGCCGGTAAGACGACGACGCTTCGGATGGTCCTGGGCCTGGCGTCGCCGACGAGCGGGCGCGCGCTCGTGTTCGACCGCCCCTACGCTGAGCTTCAGCGTCCCGCATTGCGAGTCGCATCCCGCATTGCGCGTCGGCGCTGTCTTGGAGGCGACCGATTTTCATCCCGGCCGCTCGGGTCGCGATCACTTGCGGATGCTCGGACGGGCTGTTGATGTTCCAGACTCGCGGGCGGATCAGGTGCTGCGCTTGGTGGAGCTCGGTGACTCGGCACGCCGGCGTGCGAAGGGGTATTCGCTGGGGATGCGTCAGCGACTCGGGCTCGCGGCGGCGCTGCTCGGCGACCCGGAACTCTTGATCCTTGACGAGCCGGCCAACGGTCTTGACCCGGAGGGCGTTCGCTGGCTGCGCGACTTCCTGCGCCGGCTGGCCTCAGAGGGGCGCACGGTGCTCGTCTCAAGCCACGTGCTGGCGGAGGTCGCGCAAACGGTCGACCAGGTGATAATCATCAGCCGCGGACGGCTGGTGATCGAGTCCCCGCTGGCAGAGTTGACCGCCCGCGCTGGCGGCGCAGTCCGCGTCCGCAGCCCCGACCCGCAGCGGCTCACGGCCGCACTGCACAGCAACGACCTACCGGTCACCACCGGTGCCGACCATTCGCTGCTCGTGCAAGGAGCATCGAGCGAGCGGGTCGGCGAGATCGCATACGCCGCCGGCGTCCCGGTCCACGAGCTGGTGACCGACGGCGGCTCGCTGGAGGAGATATTCCTGGAACTGACGACAGAGGCGGCGCCGGCATGATCGCGCAGACCAGAGCCGAGCTGCTCAAGATCCGCAGCACCCGAACCACGACCGGGCTGCTGCTCGGGGTGATCGCCCTGACCCTGCTGTTCACGCTGCTGACCGGGTTGCTCAGCCATCCGAGCGGACTGGCGAGCGAGGAGGACCAGCGCGAACTGTTCAGCGTGGGCAGTTCCGCAGGCGTGTTCTCGGCGCTCGCTGGCGTGCTGCTCGTGACCACCGAGTACCGCTACGGCACGATCCGCCCGACCGTCCTATTCAACCCGGCGCGCTCGCACGTCCTCGGTGCCAAGGTGATCGCCGGCGCGCTGGCGGGAATCGCGTTCGGGGTGATCGGCGCGGCGATCGGTTACACGATCCTCGACGGACGTGGCATCACTGTCGTGCTCACCAGCAGCGATGTCCTGCTGCTCACGCTCGGAGGCCTCGCGGGCGTGGCAGTATTGGGAGCCATCGGGACTGGCCTCGGCGCGATCATTCACAACCAGGTCGGTGCCGTCATCACCCTCCTCGCCTGGGGTCTCGTCGTCGACACCCTCCTAACCGGCCTCGCGCCTTTCGTTGGGCGGTTCATGCCGACACGCGCCGCTGACGCGATGATGGGCCTCAAAGCCAATCACCTACTCTCGCCCGCCGCCGGCGCCGTCAACCCTGATCGCCTGGGCCGCCGCACTCGCCGCCGTCGGCATCGCCCTAACCGCCAGGCGCGACATCAACTAACACCGACACCCGCCTGATCTCAGAATCGGCGAACAGGCCGATGCCGTTGGCGACCCGACCCGGTCGGCCGCCGTCAGCAGCGAACACCCGCATGAACCAACGCAGGTGTTGGCCCGCACCTCGCAAGAGTCGCGGTTGTCGCCACGAGCGCAACGGACGTCGTGGCCGCTGGAGGCGCCGGCGTCCCCCGCCCTGCAGTCCGCGCGTTGCAGGGACGGTCAGGATCAGAAGTAAGACATGCTTCCTGA
Source organism: Solirubrobacterales bacterium (assembly GCA_027315255.1). GTDB lineage: Bacteria > Actinomycetota > Thermoleophilia > Solirubrobacterales > Solirubrobacteraceae > Palsa-465. The sequence goes on from DAHUYL010000196.1 coordinate 31,753, forward strand.
CACGGAAGCGGGTCCGCTGCCGTACGGGACCGTGGTTGTGGCTGACTGCGGCAGGCCCGCTGGCCGAGAGGGCTCCACGCGATCGATCAGCGTCGTCCTTGCGAGCGTCGCACATTTTTGCGATCATCGCAATGTGGACGACTTCGAGGTTCTCGCGGAAATCTTGCTGGGCACTGCATCATCCGGGCTGTTGGAGCACGGATCGCCGTCAGACAGACGCATCGCTGCCGGGTCGGAGACGCAAGCAGCCGAACCGCGGGCGCTCGTCGCTGACAGGTTGCGGGGGACAGCAGCGGTCGTGGGGTTCTACGGACACGATCCGCTGCTGACGACTCTTGCCGGGATACGGCGACAACGCCACGACCTCGACGCGGCGATGCGCCGGCTGCTTGCCTACGGGCGAGAGTTCACGCGGCCACGGCCGTACAAGCTCGCTGACCTAGCGGACGCGGCGGGAATGTCAATCTCGGGGGTTCGCACGGCATACGACGCCGACGACATCGCGGAGGTCGCCGCAGCGACCGGGCTCAAACCCGCGGCTAGCCATTCGACCACGGACCCACAGACTGGCTCAGCGCAATGATTCGGGTCGATCACGTCGGTGTTCCAGCGCGCACCAGGCTCGACGCTGCTGGCTTCCTGGCGGGCCTCTTCGGTCTTGACCGCGGGATGCTTGACGACGGCCGATTCGCGCCGGTACGAGTCAGTCCCGAGTTCACGATCGTGTTCTACGACTCCGAGCAGGTTCAACCAATGCACATCGCGTTCGTTGTCGATGATGACGCTTTCGATGCGATCCTCGGGCGGTTGAAATCCCAGGGAGTCGCGTACGGCAGCCAGCCAAACGACCCGGCGAACGGTCGGATCGATCACCCGCTGTCCGAGCGCGGCCTGTTCTTCCAAATGCCCGACGGACACCTGTTCGAGCTCATGGCGTGAAATCCAGGGGAAGCATGACGTCGGCGGTCATCGTCGAGCCGCTGAAGCCCTTAAGCGACGGACTGCTTTGCGCCGGGGCTGCCGCAGGGCCGCTGTTCGTCACCGTGTTCGTTCTCGAGGGCGCGCGGCGCCCCGACTACAAGCCACTGCGCCACCCGGTCAGCTCGCTCGCGCTCGGACCCCGAGCATGGGTGCAACGGACGAACTTCGCTGCGGCCGGGGCGTTGTACCTCGCAGGCGCGGCTGGACTCAGACGCGCCCGCGACCCGCTCCTGGGCGCCCGACTCGGCCCGGCACTATTCGCCGGGGTCGGCCTCGGTCTGCTGGGCTCGGCCGCGTTCTGCACCGATCCCGTCAGCGGCTACCCACCAGGAACGCCCGACATACCGACGGAGCAGACCACGAACATGACCGTGCACGGCATCGCCGCGCTGCCGATATTCCTCGGGATCCCGGCGGCAACGTTCGCGTACGCACGACGATTTCACCGATCCGGTAACCCAGCCTGGGCGCTCTACTCAGCGGCTACCGGCGTGCCAATGCTCGCCACCATGGGGCTCGCCGGCGCAGGCTTCAATCAAGCACCAAGGCTCGTCAACCTCGCCGGACTCCTCCAACGCGCCGCGATCGTGACGGGATTCGGCTGGCTCACAGCGCTATCAGCACGAGCACTCCGACGCTCGCCCGGCTGAGCGAGCGCTCAGCGAACCTGATCGCCGCTTCCTGCGTACGGTCTCCAGTACATCCGCTGCGCTCCCAGCTTGGGCCGAGACGGCCGCCCGTCACGAGACCCGAGGTGCAACAGGAGCAGGTCTACCCGCCCCAGCTGAGACGAACCCGCGATTCGCTACGAGCGCGATCACCGAGATCGGCGGCTGACGGCGAGGTGTGGGACGTCTTGCTCGCCGCGCATACGGGGCCTCCCAGGTTAGGCACGCGAGTTAGCGCCCGTGAGTGAAGGGGGGTCTCCAGGATCGACGACCCGAAGCAAGTTTTCTGCGTCCGCCTGGAGATGGAGGCATCCGCCGACGACCAGCCGGCACTCATTCTGCTCCTCCCAAGCGAAACCAGAAGTGTGCGCTTCTGCTTCGGCGCGGACGAGCAGCAGTGTTGTCGTGCTTCCGGTTTGCCTGCTCAAGGAGCGCGTGTCGGAGGCCGGTCGAGAAGTCGAGTGGTCCACTTTCAACCGGCCTTGACGTCTGGTGTAACGTCTGGATTGCGCCAGCAGTGTGGGGCCTTGGCCGGCGCAGCTGCAATCGAGCCCTTCACATAGATCGGCAGGGAGGGGCGGATGCGAGGGCGGACGGTCGGGGGCAGAAGGCTGGAGTTGCGCGTCGTGCTAATGGCTGCGGCGGTGGCGGTGAGGGCGTGCATCGGTGTGGCGCGCCAGGGACCGGCGGTGATCAGCCTCACGAGGGTGGGGCGCGTCCGGCTGGTCGTCGTGATGCTGGCCGGGGGGTTGGTCGCGGCGGTTGTTCCTGCGAGCGCCAGCGCATCGGTTCGCATGACCGCGCTCGTGTATGGGCCGGCGTTGGACTCCTCGCCCTCGTGCTCGTCGTCGAGCCCGTATCCCAGCTCGTGTGGCGAGGTGCAGTACCTCGAGGCTCAGGGCTGGACCGTCACGGTCACGGACCAGGGCGGTAATCCTGCTTGGAACTCGGGCTCATACGACTTTGCGAGATACCAGTTGCTGGTATTCCCGGACCCGAACTGCGACGCAGAAGGTTCGGATACCACGCTGAACGAGGCCGTGAGCAACGAGTCCACGTGGGCGCCGACGGTGAACGGGAGCGTGATTATTATCGGGACCGACCCGATCTATCACGAAGCGTCCTCGGCGGGCGCGGCCACGCTGATCTACCACGGTCTCGCGTATGCCGGTGGCCAGTCGGGCAAAACCGGGCTCTACCTAGACCTAAGCTGCTACTACAACACCCACACGACTAGCCCGCAGGACTCCCAGATCCTTGATGGCCTCACGAGCGCTCTGGGCGACTCTCCGGGGTTCTCGGTCTATTCGGCCAACAACTGCGCGAGCAGCGTTCATGTGGTTGCCACGGCGCCGGAGCTGGTGGGCGTGACCGACGCCGACCTTTCGAATTGGGCGTGTTCAGTCCATGAATACTTCGGTCAATGGCCGTCGGACTTCGTGCCCTACACCCTGTACACAAACGTGGTCGGCAGTCAGGGGAGCGATCCCTGCCCGAACCTGTACCGCCCCCCCGACGGGACTGCTCCGGGATGTCCTTACATTCTCGCGCGCGGGGGCGGTGTCTCGCCCGGCAGCGTCAGCCTGACCGGGCCGTCGACCAGCGGGGCCGTGGGCAGCAACCAGACGCTGACCGCGTCGGTTGAGATCGACGGCTCTCCTACGGCAGTAGTCGTCACCTTCACGTGTCAAAGCGGCCCGTGTAGCACCAGCTCCGGCACGGGCACGTCCGACCCGTCGAGCGGTACCGCGACGTTCACCTACAACGGCGCTGCTACTGGAACCGATACGTGGGTCGCTAGCATCGCGACTCTGTGGGGGACCTACACGAGTGTCCCGGCGGCGGTCGTGTGGACGAAGGCGTCGACGTCGTTTAGTGCGGGCGCGTCGCCGACGTCGACCAGCTATGGCAATGCGGTGACGCTGTCGGCCTCGGGGTTGCCGTCAGGCGCGACGGGCAGTGTGACGTTTAGCTCGGGTACGAGCACGCTGTGCACGGCGTCAGTGTCCAGCGGGCCGGCGTCGTGCTCGACTGGCGTATTGGCTCCGGGGACGTACTCGGTGATCGCCAGCTATGGAGGGGATAACAACTATCAGCGGTCGACCGCAGGGACGAGCTTCACGATCAGCGCGGCGTCTCCGTCGATTGCGACGTCTGCGCAGCCGTCGTCGGCGACGGTGGGCAGCTCGATCGCCGATCAGGCGACGGTCTCGGGCGGGGATAGCCCGACTGGGATGGTGACGTTCAGCTTGTACAACAATCCAAACGGGACCGGGACGCCGCTGTTTACCGACGCGAACGAGCCGCTGTCGAGCGGGGTCGCGACCTCGAAGGGGTACACGGCGACCGCGACCGGCACCGATTATTGGGTCGCGACCTACAACGGCGACTCGAACAACAACTCTGTGTCCTCGGGTGCTGCGAGTGAGCCGGTGAGCATCACCGCGGCTTCGAAGCTCGCCGATCTGGGCATCGCGATCAGCGGGCCGTCCAGCGCCGCGGACCGGAGCAGCTTCACGGAGAAGGTGACGGTCAGTAATGCCGGTCCGGCAAGCGCCGGTGATGTGCTCACCGCCGTCCTCGTGCCCCGTGGGCTGGCCATCACGAATACCGGCGGCGGCGACCAGGCGTTTGGCACCGTCCGTTGGACGGCGAGCCAGATCGCTGCCGGCGGCAACGTCACCTACACGATTACGCTCAGGGTGCAGCCGCACGTGAGCGGCCGCGTATTGATCCCTGCCGCGACCGTCTCGTTCGCCAACCCCGATCCCAACTACGCCAACAACGTCGCCGCGACGACGGTCGTGCTAGGGCACGACAGGCGGCACGCGAGCCGCGCCAGCGCGCTACGCAACCCGTTCCCCTCCGACCGACGCCTCGCCGCCTACCTGCTCAGACTCACCCGCCCGGACCACGCCACACCTCCTCAGCATCACGGCAAGCCGGTGGCCACGGCGCGGGCCGGCCGCCAGCGCGACCACAACCGACAGTAGACGCGAGCCCGCCTGCGACATCGCCGCACCAGGGAATCGCCCATCCGAAGCCGTCGCCGACAGCTCCGTTGGGTACTGCTGTTCTCCACGCTGAGAGCCCACGATCCGAGCGCCGCTACCGGTCTACACGCGTGACCGCTCCCGGACAACGAGCAGCCACGCCCAGCCACATCGCCGCGAATACCCGTGCGAAGACGAAAGCAGGGCTGGCCGCCCGCGCGGCAAGAGACCGCGTATTCGCCAATCCCGGGACGCGCCGCGCCGTCGGAGCTCCGGTCGCGTTCGCCGGTCAGCACAGACTCGCGCTTTGGCATGAACCCAGGTCCAGCCAGCGCCGACGCCAGCCAGCACTCGCGACGGCGCTTGCTGACCGCCTACCTCGCGCTGGCCCAGCAAGCGCCTGAGCGCTGTCGCAATCGTTCACATCCAGGCGTCTCGGGCCTGGGCGCGCCATCGCTGCTTCCGCTCGTGTGGCTGCTCGGCCCTCGCTATGCCTTTGCTGCGATCTCAATGACGGCGCTCAGGCTGGCGGGACAATCGCTTTGACGGTGCGTGCAGGTCCGTGATCGTCCCCGGCGAGGTCTTGATCGAGCGCGCCCACCGACGGGCGCGCGTGCGCCGTGGGCGGTTGTGTGATCGCGCGACACCTGATCGGTCGGACGAGTGCTGTGCTCGGGCGAGTCGTTGGTTCGCTTGGGGACGAGGACGTCGTGAGCTGCTCAGCTGGCGCGGCGCATCGGGCGCATGGCGGCGTGCTGGCGGTTGGTCGTGAGCTGCTGGAGTGTGGGGAGGAGGCGGTCGAGCGAGATGACGATCACGGTCCCGTACCAGTGCTGGAGCCCTCGGCTTCGCACGACGCACAGGACGGGCAGCACGCCGAGTGGAAACCGTCGAGAGCGTGCGAGCCAGCCGGCGGTGTTGAGTGTTCGGACGAGGTGGCGCTCCTCGAAACCGCGCGTCTTGGTCTCGATCGCGAACCCGAGACCGTTGGGCGCTCGTGCGAGGTGGTCGATGTCGCCGCCGGGCCAGTTGACGGCGTGGCGGATCTCCCAGCCTTGGCGTGCCAGCTGGTTGAGCGCCTGGCGAACGGCGTCTTCGGAGTCTGCGCCGATCCGGTTGCGGTGTGCCAGGTGCAGCGATTTGCGGGATCCGATTGTGGCGCCGGTACCGGCGAGGAGGAGCAGGCCGCCGGGCGTGATCGCGCCGGCTGCGAGTGCGGCGAGCCCGATCATGAGGGTGAGCAGCGCCGCGATCGCAAGTGCGATAAAGCCCAGGAGATGCCGGTATTGGAGTGTGCGGGGGTGGCTCACGCTGATTCTGCGGAGAGCATGGCCGATGGGGTGGACGTCGCTGGCAGCATCGCCCTGGAATCGGGCGTTCGCGGCGTCGTTCTCAGCCTCGTCGCCGTGATTCGAAGCGATACTCAAGCTCGCACGAGTGTGCGGCGGCGACGCCCCGAGCACCTGAGGTCAACCGGCGCGGCTATGCGAGGTGGTCGGCGGGGAGTTGCACGCCGTCCCAGAACGCTTGCGCGTTGTAGGTCGTGTGCGTGGGCTTGTCGTTGGTGGCTTCGGAGTTGATCAGCGCTTGGAAGTCGTGGCGGCGGATGCGGACCCGGCGTCCGACGCGCAGCGCGGGCAGCGATCCGTCGGCGATCCAGTTGCGGACCGTTTGCTCGTTGAGCTTGAGGATCTTTGCGACTTCGGCGACGGTCAGAAAGTCGTCGATCGCGGCGAGATCACGACTGGACACCCCGAGTTCCGTCGGCGTTTGGCTCAAGCTGCTGGGCGGATCGTCTTCGCCGCGCCGACCGGGTGGGAGTCGCGGACGGCGACGAGTACGGTCCGTGTCGGGCGCCTTGTCTTGATCTTCGCGACGTCGTGGCTGACCCGCACCGTGATCGTCCGTGGCTTCGCTCGCCTGTAGTACAGCCGGACCGCGAGCCGGTCCCCGTGGGGGAACCGCGCGAGCTCGACTGTCAGCCAGCCGTCAGACCATGTCGCTGAACGCACCCTGACCCGCACACAATGCCGAATGGCGCACCGCGGATGCCTCTTGCCGGGGCACGCCCTGCAGGACGCGCTCGTCGGGACCTTCACCGGCGTTGTGGCCGGCATCGTCGGCATGGTGGTGGTGGTGGTGGTGGGCGTGGTGGTGGTCGTTGCGGTGGGCGTGGTCGTGGTGGTTGTGGTCGTGGTGGTTGTCTGGGTGCTGGTGGCGGCGGGGACCGTGACGTTCGTGGTCGCGATGTTGCTCTGCCCGCCCTGCCCGGCGGTGTCGGTCAGCCACAGCCGGACGGTGTAGCTGCCTGCCGCCGGCGCGGTCACTTGCGCGGCCCCGCTGGTGCTGACTTGGACGGGGCTGGCACAGGTGGCTTGGCAGAGCTCGAGGTAGGCGGCGGCGATCGGCTGTGGCGAGTTGGCAGGGTTCGACCACGCTAGATCGATCACATCAGAGGTGGCGCTGGCCGCGGTTGCGGTCAGCTGCGACGGGGCTGGGGGACCGTTGTTGTCGATCGCGATCGTGGGGCCTTGCACGACGGTCGTGTCGCCAGCCGCGTTGGTCAGCACCAGCTGAATGTTCTGAGCGCCGTCCTGCAGCGCGCTCGTGTTGATCTGCACCTGCCCGGAGGGCAGCTCCTGGCACGCCTGCACCTGTGTGTAGGTGCAGCTCTGCTGCTGGTTGAGTAGCGTGGCGCCGGTGTCGCTGAGGACTTGAACGTCGGCGATCCCGGACGGGTCGCTCGCGTTGAACGACAGCGGGACGCTTCCCGTCACGACTCCGCTACCCCATAGCGGCCCGCCCTCGCTTTGCACGATCGGGCCGCCGGTTCGCTGAAGCGTGACCTGCGCCGAATACAGTGCGGCCTCAACGTCATGCGATCCCCCGACGCTAGGAAGGCACGTTTGTCCGCCTTCGACCTGTGCGCATTGGACTCCGAAGAACACGCTGCTGGCATCAAGCCCGGTCTCGACTTGCGGTGCCTGGTTGTTGTAGTAGGCACAGGGCGTGGTGTGCAGGAGGTTGCGCTGGCAGTCGCTGCTCTGCGGAGTTCCGTCGACCTGTAGCCCGGAGAGCCAGCCGTCCATGCTGGCCTCATAAGAGCTGTAGTAGCTGATCGCGGTGATCTGGATTCCGGCTGGGACGTTCAACTCCCATCCGGCGTGCGACCCGGTCGGCACGGGTGTTGTCGAGCCGATCTGGTCCTCGGCGAACAGCGCGCCGGTTGTCGAGATCGCTTGCGTGGCCGCGTCATCGGGCCCGAAAGCGGGCACGCCACCACATAGGTTGCTCGTCGTCAGCGATGTTGTCGCCTGGTCGGTCGAGGTCCACGCGCCTGAGGAGCTGCCTGGGCTGCACGCGGTGATCGTGTAGCTGCCCGGGGTCGGTGTTGCGGACGCGGTCGGGCTGCCAGGCACCGCGACCGCCGCCGCCACCCCCGCCGTGGCGGCGAGCAGGCCGCTGACGATCCTGCGGGTCATAGGGAGACGGGCGTTGGGGCGCTGAGTGCCCGGTTGGCGGCGAACACTTCTACCGACGCGCTCACGGGCCGGCGGGTTCGGATCATCAGGGTCCGCGTTCGGCGCTTGATCGGCTGAGCCAGGCGTCGTGTGCGGTGCTTGAAGTGCAGCGTCAGGTCCACCGTCGCGCGGCCGTGGCGTCCCGTCAGCTGGATCCGGATCCGCCCGTGGCGCCAGACCGCCTGTACATGCAGCGGGTAGGTCGGGCTCGACGCAGCAGCGGGCGGTGTGGGGGTCGGAGTCACGGTGGTCGTCGTGGGGGGTGCGGCTGGCGGTGGTGGCGTGGTCGTGGTCGACGGCGTCGTCGTGGTGGTGGTCGTGGCTGTGGTGGGGGGCGGGGCTGGGGGTTGGGGAGTGTTCGCGTTGCCGGCGGCGACGATCGCTCCGAGTCCGTCGGCCTGGAACGCGGCGGCGACGTCGAGGTTCCCGTTGCTGGCGCTCTGCACAAGCAGGGTTTCCGCCTTGGTGTAGGTGAGCGATGGGTCGTAGCTCATCAACGCCGCGAGCACTGCGGCGGTGAAGGCTGAGGCTTCGGAGGTCCCGTCCTGGCAGCACATCGCCTGGTCGGTGAACGGGTTCGCGGCATCGAGCCCGCACCCTGGTGCCATGATCCCGACCCCGGTGGTCGGACTGAAGTTGCATGGCGAGCCGACCGGCGTGTTACTCAAGGAGCCGGGCTGCGCGGTCGTCGCGCCGACGGAGAACACGTTGGGCTCAGCGCCCGGCTCTTGGACGGTCCCAGGGCTGTTCCCGGCGGCGGCCACTACGGCGACGTTTTGCGCTTCCAACTCGTCGACTGCCTTGGCAAACACGGCTGCCTGGTCGGGTGTTGGTGGAATCGGTGACGCTAGAGCCAGGTCCACGACCTTGACCTGATCGGCTGCATTGGCGTTGAAGCAGTAGCCCATTGCGTCGGAGTAGTTGTCGAACTCGTAGGTGGGGGTTTGGCCGGGGCTGGGGGCGTTGGTCGCGCGGACGCTCACGATCTTCAGCTGTGGCCAAGCGCCGATCATTCCGTTCCCGGTGGCGCCGGCGATCATCGCCATCAGCGTCCCGTGCCCTTGCGGGTCGACATCGCTGGTCGTGGCGCCATCGATCGCGTATGAGCCGATCAACCCGGCCGTGGTGTCGGGGTTTGAGTTCACGCCGGTATCGACCAGGCACAGCGCACCCGCTCCGCCCGCGGGCGGTGGGGCGTACGCCAGGAACGCGGCGTCAGCCTGTTGCGCCTGTGCGCTCACCGCCGGACTCGCGCCACTCGCAACCGGCGAGGCCGCCAACAGGCCCGTGAGTGCGCCTGCGAGCAGCCCTGCGGCGAGTGGTGCTCTCATGGTTTGACCTTGACGGTCTGGACGGTGCTGGTGGCGGTCTGCCACAGCGCGGTCGCGGGGGTGCTGGCGCGTAGGTAGAACGTCTGCCCGGCCGCTTTCGGAGAGGCGCTGAGCAGGTAGCGGTAGCGGCCGTGGCGGTTGGTCTGGACGGTCGTGAGCGTCTGCCAGCCCGAGGACAGGTGATCGGACATCACGACGATCGGCGCTGGAGCGCCGGCCCGTGCGATCGCGACCCGACCGGTGAACAGCAGCCGCTCCCGCCCGAGCGCGCGAACGCTCAACGTGACGTTCGGGCGGACCTGCTGGGTGAACGCAACCGAGTGGTCTCCGACCAGCAGCTGCACCCGGCGCGAATCACCACGCGGGAGATTGATCTGGAAGTGGCCGGCGGCGTCGGTGCTCGCCGATGCGACAGTCCGGTATCCCGCTCCGGCGAGCGAGCCGACCTGTGCTGTGACGTGCACGCCGGCGGCTGGGACGGCAGCCTGGGTCAGGACGGTTCCCGACAGCCGAAGCGCGGAGCGCAGATAGCCGCGCTGGATGCTCGCGCCGATCAGCTCCGCGGTCGCCGGGTCGAGGCGCAGCGCATACGTCAGCGGGGTCGCCGGACCGGTAGCCGGCGAACCGGAGGCCGGGGCGGGCGGCGCGGGGGCTGACGGGGAGCCGGTCGTGGTGGTCGTGGTGGTCGTGGTGGTCGTTGTGGTTGGAGTTTGTGTCTCGGTCGTGGTCGATGCGACGCTTACCCGGTTGAGGCTGGTGAATTGCTGATCGAGCACGGTCGCGAGGTTCCCGTCCGCTGACTCGACCGAAACCTGCACATCGTGGTCGCCATCGGGTAGGGTGCTGGTCTGGATCGGGATGTCGAGCTGTACACTTGTCGGGCACGGCTGCTGGTAGTCGAAGATCATCCCGCCGCTGCTCGGATCGGCGCCGACCGGGACGCACTCACCTCCGTTCGCGTTCGGTGTCGCTGAGTAGACAGTGTTACCGTCGACCTTCACCGTGACGACGTACACGCCTGGTCCTGCCAGGTCGCTGGCGGTGAGTGTCAGCGTTGCGGTTCCGTGCACGGTTCCGGGTGCGAGCAGCGAGCCGCCGAACCCGGAGCCGGTTGGCTGGTTGTTGTCGCTCAGCACGATCTCGGCCCAGCTGAACCCCGCCTCCATCGTCATGTAGTAGCCCGACTGCGGGTTGTACGAGCAGGGATCGGTGTTCGCGGTCGAGCACGCAGCGGTGAGGAACAGCTGCGTCCCGCCCGGATGAGCGATCGTCGCGACCAGCGGTGGTGGAGGCGGGCCGCCAAGGCTCGCGATCGCCAGCGACGATGAAGCGAACAGCGACCTGGGCGTGGGAGCTGTGTTCGCGTACGGGTCGATGTCGCACGCCGCGCCGCCGCTCTGAAACCCGGCGGGCGCCGTCGAGCAATCCGCAATCAGATCGGCCGTGTCCGCCTGGTCGCCCGGCGAGGAGATCCACGCGTCAAAATCCGACATCGACGCGCCGTAGGTCCACTGCTCGGCGGCAACCCCTGTCACGCTTCCCCCAACGATCGTCGAACCGGTCGGCGCCGTGTACGTCCACGTCCCGACCGTCGGTACCGAGGAGTCCTCCACGATCCGCGCCCACACGCCGCCGACGCCAGGCACGCCACTCTCGAACGCCGGAACCGTCCCGTTCAGCCCCCCAGGGCAACTCGTGCCGCCCTGCGCGCCGACGTTCACGCCCGCGTTCTGCGCGCTGAACACCAGCCCATCGACCGGCGCCGGCGACAGATCCGGGTTCTGGCACAGCGGGCGGACCCAGGTGCCCGCGACCGCAACCGTCGCGCCGAACGCAACGACTGCCAGCCCGACGGACAGCAGCAGCACAGCCGCGCGCAGCAGCGACCGCGACGCGCCTTGGAATCTCACGCCGGTCGTCATGGTGGCGTTGACCTCCCGGCCTGACAACCGAGCTCGTTCAGTCCGATGCACTGCGACCGGTTCGAGTTCTGCGTCGAAGGCGTGCTCGTCGCGTGAGACCCGCTCGACCTCGCGGCGGTCGTGTTCGTGCTCGTTGGCGTGGTCGTCGGCGCCAACGACTTCGGCGGCGTGCTGTTGTGCGTGCTCGTGCCCGTCGTCGTTGACGGCCGGTTCGCCGTCGAGCTCGACGCGGCGGTCGTCGTGGTTGAACGCGTGTGCGAGCCCGCGGTCGAGTCGGGTGTCGCGGTCCGGGTGTAGGACGGCGTTGAGGTGGGGGTGTAGGACGGCGCTACGGACCCGGCGACCTGGCCTGAGCTCGACCCGGACCCGCCGACCTGGCCTGAGCTCGACCCGGACGCCGCCGAGGTCTCCGGCGCCTGTACCGGCGCGGCCGAACTTGGCTTGCCATGCGGCCCCTTTCTGGGCCGGGGTGCGTGCCGATGATGATGCGATCGCTGCCGGTGACGCGCGCGGTGCTTCGCTGAGGGCGCCGAGCGGTGCGTCGAGGCGCGAGCCGGGCTGCGGTCAAACGCGCTCGCGTGCAGCCGGTCCAGGGCGATCAACGCCGCCGCCGGCAGGCTGCCCAGGCCGGTTCTCGCGGCGCGCGTGGAACGCTTGCCCGGCAGCTGGCGAGCGCCGAGCAGCGATCCCACCACCGCCACGCCGACCACCACGCCCACAATCACGCTCGCGAGCAGCACGACACGCGCCCGAGAAGGTCTTGCGCGCCGCCGCTCGCCACGGACGACGGGTTCCCGGGTGGCGTCGTCCAGCAGCAGGCTGCTGCGAGCGGAGTAGACGGGGTCGCGCAGGTCCGCGAGCGTCACGATCTGAGCCGGCTCAAGCTCAGGCTCCTTTTCGGTCGGCGTCAGCGGCGCGATCTCCTCGTCGCGGTACATCGACAGGATGACGCCGCTACCGTCGTCCGAAGGCCCGTCACTCGACCCCGTGCGCCTACTCACCACGCTCTCGCTTGTGCGTTCTCCCGAGGACTTTGTATCATACATTGCATGAGCTACGATGCTTATGACCGCTATGTGGAATCGAGCGGGCGGTGGGTGTAGGACGCCAAGGCGCGTCGGACTTCCTCAGCATCGAGGAGGTCGCGACCCGTCTGAACGTCTCCGGGGAGACGATCCGCCGCTGGGTACGCGAAGGGCGGTTGCAAGGCACCCGCGTCGGGCGCCAATGGCGGATCTACCCGCACGACCTCGAACGGTTCCTCACCCGCGCCGGCCGCCCCGACGCCAGCAACGCCAGCATCTGGGAGCCCAACAACCGCTCGCTCGTCAGCGACGATCAACAACAGTCCTGAGATGCCCGACAAGATCGACCTAGCGGCCGCCAAGGCCAGGACCATCTCCGCGTTCACCTCAGCCGACGCGATCTGGGGACAAGCGATGCGCGCCCACCAACTCGCCCCACCCGACCTCGGCTTCGCCGACCGACTCCGCCTCCTCGCCGACGCCGCCGCCCGCAAAGCCCACGCCGCCCGGATCGGCAACCTCGCCGGCCTCAAATGGGTACCCGTCCCCGGCGCGCTCGACGCCCAAGTCCCCTACGAACTCCGCCCCGGCACCGGCCGCCGCGGACCCCGCGAACTCTGGCAACACTTCGACAGCGCCGTCACCGCCTACAACGCCGCCAACGCCGACACCGACCTCGCCCGCCTCGCCGACGCCGCCGACGAACTCAGCGAAGCCGCCTCAGCCCTCGCCACCGCCGTCGAACAACAAGACCGCGAAGCGATCACCGCGCTCGCCCGAACCGGCGCCCGCTAACCAGCTCCCAACACGCAACCGCCCGTACGCGTGCGCTACCGAAGTACTGCTCCTCGGTGCCGACGCGTCGCTCGCCGATCAGCAGCTCGCCTCACCGCGAGCCTCCCAGATGCGCAGGCGATCCCCGGAACGGCGCGTCGGCCACGACGGCCAAAGGGGATCCTATGCCCGAACCACCGACGCACTCACCCGCCCTGAACGCCCACTTGCACGCAGCTTCGCGGTGCTGATCTCCACACATTGCGATGGCGCGCATTACGGAAGCGCGGGCCGTGGGATTCACGGAGATAGCGCGGCTGCCGGCCGGCGGTCCGCGCCATCGAGACTCGCCATTGCGAAGGCGCAGTTCTCGTTGGTGCCCCGGGCAAGTACGACGGTGCGCAGGGGCCGTCGGCCGGCCGCGCTTCTCGCCGGAGCCAGGGCGGGCGTCGTCGACGTCGCTGCCTACGCAAAATCCCAGATCTGCACGCTGTGTTGGACCACTCCAACGTCGCCGAAGCGCCGGTTCGTCGCCCGTCCGCATGGGGACGAAGGCGCTGGTTCGCGGATACCCGTTCCGAACCGGCTCCTCGTCGCCAATCCGCATGCCCGCTGACGTGAACCCGAAGGACAAAAGCGCGAGTGCCGGCTGCCGCGGCGACGGTGCAGCCGAACGTACTGCGGGTCCCCCGTGGAGCCGATGCCGCCATCCCGCTCGGCGGCACGATTGCTCTCAGGGAATGGAATCGTCTCGGTCAGATCATCGGCGTCGCTGCTCGCGTGGCCAAGAGATGACGCCGGATTTTGCCCCGGCGCGACCGCATTCGTTTGACCGGATCGCCGCCGCAGACGCATTCGGCGGTCGCGGTCGAGTGCGCTGTGGGTGCCATCCTAACGACACCGGGGCGAGTTCCGGTCCTGGCGAGCCGTGCACGTGTGATGGCGACGGTCGCCAGGGAACGGGGGCGGCCCACGATGCGGGCCGCGTGTTGAGGAATGGTTGCGGGTTGGGGTCGGGGTGGCGCTCAGGTGGTTCGGAGTGCTTCGCTGGGTGAGAGGCGGGCGGCGCGGATTGCGGGGAGTAGGCCGGCGATCGCGCCGATCGCGATCGCGGCGGCGGTGCCGCCCGTCCAGGCGAGGGTGGGGATTACGGTGTCCCAATGCTTGGCGTGGGCGTAGATCGTGGTCGCGAGCGCGCCGGTGGCAATTCCGGTGGCGCCGCCGAGGAGTGCGAGCAGGATCGCTTCGGTGAGGAATTGGGTGCGGATCTGGCCTCTGGTAGCGCCGAGCGCGCGCCGCAGCCCGATTTCGGCGCGGCGTTCGAGCACTGAGATGATCATGATGTTGGCGACGCCGATCGCGCCGACTAGCAGCGCGATCGCGCCGAGGCCGAGGAACAGGCCGTTGAACGCGGCTTTGGCATCGGCTTCGGCGACCAGCGCATCGGATGGTTGGCTGACGGTGACCGCGCTGGGGTTCTCGGGGTTGGCCGTTGGTGCGAGCAGTTTGTCGACGGTGCTGACCTGGTTGGTGTGGGCGCGGAGGTAGATCTCGGTCGCGTTACCGACGGCCGTGTGGTTATGACTGACGCTGCTGTAGTTGAGGTAGGTATGCGCGGCGGGGAAGCCGATCAGGATGGAGCCGTCGATCTCGGGGGCGAGCACGGCCGGGTTGAGGATGCCGACGAGGTAGAACCAGGTGCCGCCAACCCAGATCCGCTCGCCTGGGAAGATGCGGTCGATCCCGAGTCGTTGCGCGGCGGCGGCGCCGAGCACGCAAACGGGTTGGGTCGCGGTCGCGGGGTTGAGATAGCGGCCGTGCGCGATGGTGGTTCCGATCGCGCCGGGCAGGTTGAGGCTTGTGGCTTGGATGCTGAGTGCGTTGGTGTTGATCGGCGGGATGAGGGGGCTGCGGTAGACATTGAGGTTGGAGAGCGTTGCGGTGTAGGCGACGTCGTAGACGTCGCTGATCCGGGCGATCATCCCGGGCGCGGTGAGCGGGAGCGGTACGGGCTGGTTGCTGAGGTTCTGGCCGGTCGTGACGGTGAGGAGGTTGGTACCGAGCTGGTTGATCTCAGTGAGCAGTCCGGCTTGGGATGACGCGGAGAGGCCGAGCACGGCGACGATCGCGGCGACCCCGATCGCGATCCCGAGTGCCGAGAGCGCGGCGCGCAGTCGGCGGGTGCGTATCCCGATGCTTGCCAGCCGCGCCAAATCCACGGGCCGCAAGGGCGCCGGCGTGAGGGTCATAGGGGCGGTGCTCATCTATCTCTGGGGGACTGTGGCTGCGCGTCGGTGTGCTGACTGCCGCCCCGCCAGAACGCTGTTCGCTGCAGTGGGCGTGCACGGCACGGTGATCGTTGGCGGTCGCCTGCGGATCATGCTGGCTCCGTGACCACTGCGCCGAGCTCCCCGGTCGGAAGGTTGTTGGACCGATCGCCGATGGTTGTCGCGGTCGTGTCGGCAACGATCTGCCCGTCCAGCATCTCGATCTGGCGCGGGAGGCGGGCGGCGAGCTGGTGGTCGTGGGTGATGACCACGATCGTCGCGCCAGCGGCATGCAACTCGCTCAGCAGCGCAAAGATCGCTACACCGTTGGCTGAGTCCAGGTTGCCGGTCGGCTCGTCGGCGAGCACGATCGCGGGCTCTCCAACCAGCGCTCGTGCGATCGCCACGCGCTGGCGCTCACCGCCCGAGAGCTTCGTTGGATGGAAGCTGCGGCGGTGCGCGAGCCCCACGCGCTCGAGCGCATCCGCCGCGAGCGCGCGCCGCTGGCGGGCTGGCACACCGGCGTAGAGGACGCCGTCCGCGACGTTGTCAAGGACGGTCTGATGCTCGGCCAAGAAGAACTGCTGAAAGACGAATCCGATCCGCTGCGCGCGCAGCACCGAGAGCTGGCGGTCATCCAGCCCTGCGAGGTCCCGGCCGGTGATCCGAACCGCGCCGGAGGTTGGTTGCTCGAGCGTGCCGATGACGTGCAACAGCGTCGACTTGCCCGACCCCGACGGACCGACGATCGCGACCAGCTCACCCCGTTGCACACGGAAGCTGACCGAATGCAGCGCGGTCACGGGCGGCGCCGCTGGATATGTCTTGGTGACTTGTTCGAGTTCGAGCACGGTCTCGGTGCTGTTCTCGGACGCGCTTGGCAGGTCGGGACGTGGTCCCTCTGCCGCTGACTTGCTCGCCCGGGGATTCATGTGCCTGGGACCACCACGCGCTGGCCGGCCGCGAGTCCTTGGCCGCTGACTTGTACGAGCCCGTCGGCGTCGTCGAACAGGCCTGTTGTGCCCGCTACGAGATGATGGTGGCGACCGGCGCTGATCTCCTCTACCGCGTAGCCGCCGCCCGGTCGCGCGAGCAGCGCATTCACCGGTACCACCAGCACGTTGCTGGCCGTCGCGGTCGTGATCGCGACGCTCACCGGCGCCTGATCAAGGCCGTGCGTTGCCCAGGGATTCGTTGGGACGGCGTCAACTTCGATCGCCGCGCCGCTCTGGCCCGGCGAGGCGACCGGGCTCACATAGGTGATCCGTCCCGGGGTCGTCCGGTTATCGGGCAGCGTGATCGTGACCGGGTCACCGACTTTGACCTGCCCCTCGAGCGCCGGATCGAGCCGCATGGATACCTGCGGTGAGGTCGACGACACGGCCAGCACCCGGCCCGCGGTGGCATGCGAGCCGACCGCAACCGGCGGCAACACTGCCAGCACGCGCAACGCGCCGCGCTCGAACACGACCGCGCCGAGCAGCAGCTGTCCTGTCGCCGGCTCGTGATGCTCTATCTGTAGCCGGCGGATCCCCGCCGCGGTTGCCGAGGTGAACGCGTCCGCGGCCAGTCCGTGCGCGTAGCCGAGCGCATCGAGGTTCGCGTTCAGCTCAGCAACGTCCACGCCGGGCGACATCCCCGCCACAAAGGCGCGCATCGCGACCGATCGCCCGTACATCAGCAGCACCGGCGAGCCATCGATCGAGAACAGCTCCTGGCCGCGACGCACGATCGTGCCTGGCGATGGCAGCGTCGTGAACATCGAGTACGGCCCGTAGAATGTCGCGTGCGCGAGCTGGCTCGCAAGCATGCTCTGGGACCTGCTCGTCTGCGGCGTGTCGATTGCCATCGCCCGTGTGTTCCCGAACGGCAGCTGGATCGTCATCGCACTGGCGTATCCCACCGTCGCGCTCACCTGCGTCTGCTGTGAGATCGACTCGCGCCGGATGGTCTGCGTCGCGATCGGATAGGCGGTGTCGCTGGAACCGCCCGCGGGGCCGCTACCGCCGGAGAATGGGTCTGTTGCGGCTAGCAACACGACCGCTGCCACGATCACGATCACCACGGCCGCGAGCCGATGCTGACGGCTACGCGACGGCCGCGCCGCCTTGCCGTCAATCTCGGTGCCAGCGGTCCCGCCGACCGCGCCGTCCGCCATGACGCCTACCGCAGGTCGAGAATCGCGTTGGGTCGCCCGGTCGTTAGCCAACGGGAGTGCCTCCGAGCGCGCGGGGCAGCAGGTACTGGCATTGGTTCATCGTGTGCGTGATCCGCGACAGATGCCAGTAGCTCCGGCTCGTGCCAGGTACATGCGATAGCGGGAACATCGGCCGCCCTTCGGCATCGGTGGTCGGGTCGGGCCAATTCGGTACTCCGTGGGAGCGCATGCACTGGCTGAACCTGAGCATTCCGATCAGAAGCTGCTGGACCTCCCCCGGCGGGAACATGTCGTTGCTGCCGGGCGGCAGCAGGTTCTGGCAGTCCTTCTCGGCCCGCTGGAACTGGGGGCGACGAAGTTGTTGCGGGCTGATCTTCGGGATCTCGCCGCTGCTGTTGGGGTCAGGGAAGGTCGGCACGCCGTGCGAGCGCATACAGCGCGAGTAGGCAAGCGCCTGCTGCACGTTCGTTGACCCGGAGTGCGCTGACTCCCGCGCGTTCAACCCGACGCCCGCAATGGCGGATGCCGCGCTGCCACACGCCAACGCCACCGCCGCTAACGCGGCGGTGGCGGTGATCGCAGCGGTCGTTCGAGCCGACGGCCAGCTGCACCGGGAACGGCGGCTGGCGCCGATATCGAGTTTCATGATGCCCTCCTGCTCTGGTGGGTTCTACGATCCTGCTGGTCGCCCCGGTCAGCCCCATCGGCCTTCACTTCGCAGGGCAACAGCCTTGAGCCGCTCACCGCGAGAGCCGCTAATCACCCCGGGCCGTCGACCCAACCGCGACCGCGTACGACGTGCGGACTGCTGTGTAGCCCGAGTTCTACGCCCACAGCGATGACATCACCGCAACACGAGATGTAGGACGGATGTCATCTCGCCCAACGCATACTGTTCGGATGCGCGTGCTGGTGGCCGAGGATCATGCGACGCTCGCCGCCCGGATCGCCCAGGGGCTGCGTCAAGCCGGAATCGCCGTCGACGTCGTCCATGACGGCGCTGCAGCACTGAATGCCGTGGACCAGGCGCCCTACGACGTGATCGTGCTGGACCGCGATCTGCCGAGCGTGCACGGCGACCAGGTGTGCCGCACGATCGCCGGCTCGGGTCCGCGGATCCTGATGCTCACTGCCGCCGTCGACGTCGAGGAGCGAGTCGACGGGCTGGAACTCGGCGCCGATGACTATCTCGGCAAGCCGTTCGCGTTCGCTGAGCTTGTTGCGCGCGTGCGTGCCCTGTCGCGCCGCGCACCATCAGCACCACCGGTGCTGCGGCGCGGAGATCTCACCGTGGACCGCGCACGGCACCGCGCCAGCCGCGAATCGCGATCGCTGTCGTTGACACGCAAAGAGTTCGGGATCCTCGAGATGCTGCTGGCCGCCGACGGCGCCCTGGTCAGCGCCGAGGAACTGCTGGAGCACGTCTGGGACGCCAACACCGACCCGTTCAGCAACATCGTCTCGGTGACGATCGCGCGGCTGCGACGCAAGCTCGGCGACCCGCCCCTGATCGAAACCGTCGTCGGCAAGGGATACCGGATGTGAGTCGCCCGCGACCGACCGTCCGGACGCGGCTGACCCTGCTCTACATCGGCCTCTTCGCCATCTGCGGAGCGATCGTGGTCGCAGTCAGCTACATCCTCGTGGCACAACTCGGAGCCCCCGAGCTGGGCCAGCGGCCTGCGTCTCGCAGCGGTATTCCCGCGAGCATCGGCGCGCTCTGCCGCTCCGAACAGACCGCCCCCCACCCAAACAAAGCCTTGATGGCACAGTGCGTCTTCCAGCTCCTAGGCGCACAACACCAGCGCGATCTGACGCTCTCGCACCTCCTGCGCTACTCGCTGATCACCCTCGGGGCAGTCATCGCCCTGGCCGCAATCCTCGGCTGGATCGCTGCCGGACGGGCGCTGCGCCCAATACACCGAATCACCGCCCTCGCCCACGCCGCCTCGGCAAGCAACCTATCCGCACGAGTTGCGCTGGCCGGCCCCCGCGACGAACTCCACCAACTCGCAAGCACATTCGACGAAATGCTCGACCGCCTGCAAGCCACCTTCGAAAGCCAGCAACGGTTCATCGCCAACGCCGCCCACGAACTACGGACCCCACTAGCCGTCATGCACACCACCCTCGACGTGGTGCTCGACAACCCGAACCGCACCCCAGCCGACCTGCCCAGCATGGTCGCCGACATCCGCACCGCCGTCGACCACGCCGAACACCTCATCGACTCACTACTCATCCTCGCCCGCAACGAACGCGGACTCACCACCAACGACGAGATCGACCTCGCCACCGTCGCCGAAGACATCCTCGACACCACCGACCACGGCAACCTGCAGCTACATCGAACGCTCGAACCCGCCGTGATCACAGGCGACCCCGTACTAGCCGAACGCCTCCTCGCGAACCTCATCGACAACGCAGTCCGATACAACCACCCCGGCGGTCAAATCTGGATCAACATCCGCACGACAAACAGGACCAGCCAACTCACCATCGCCAACACCGGCCCACCCATCAGCTCGGCAGACATCGACCGCATCTTCCAACCCTTCCAACGACTCAACGACCGCATCTCACAAAACGGCTTCGGCCTCGGCCTGACCATCGTCTCCTCCATCACCGCGATCCACAACGGCACCGTCACCGCCCAACCCCGCGCAGGCGGCGGCCTGACCGTAACCATCACCATCCCCACCACCGACACCCCCGCCCCCCGCGAAGACCTGCGCCAACGCTCACTCCCGCAAAAGCCATCACCCGAGCCCTGAACCCGCCGTCATTCCTTGGCCACGCGAGCAGCGACGCCGACGATCTGACCGAGACGATTGCATCCCCTGAGAGCGATCGTGCCGCCGAGCGGGGCGCGGGCCAAGCCGATGGCGACGTGTCGCGCTCTCGGGTCCAATCGGTGCAAGGCAGCTGAAGCTCGTGCGGCTGGCGCGGCGTAGGTGGCCGCGGATGTGGGCGGCCACCTACGTTCGCTGGCGCTGAGGCTCAACTGCGAGGTGCGATTCGCGGGTCCGCAGGGATCATCGGCGCGGGGCGCTCGTGGACGGCGGCGATGATCTCGGTGTTGTCGATCCCGCGCAAATATCGGGACGTGATCGCCAGGTCGGCATGCCCGAGTTGGCGCTGGATCACGAGCAGCGAGATCCCTTCACGCGACATCTCGACCGCGTGCGCATGCCTGAGCTGGTGCGGCGCGAACCGGCGCCGGACACCGGCCATCTCGGCTGTCTGGTGCAACTGGGCGCGGATCCCTGCTGATGCGCACGCCCGTCCTCTTGTTGGACCGCGGACGATGCAGAACAGCCGGCCGACGGGGAGCTCCTTCCTGAGCTCCAGCCAGGGTGCAAGGTGCGCCCAGGCCCACCTGTCCATTCCGACCTCGCGGCGCTTGTCGCCCTTGCCGTGACGGACAAGCAGCGAGCCGCGGTCGGGGTCGAGGTCGGTCTCGTTGAGCGCGAGCGCTTCGCTGATCCGTAGGCCGGCGCGCCACAGCACGACGATGATGCCGCGCAACCGTACGCCGTCGGGACGCTCGCCCGTGGCACGCATGACCGCGATGATCTCCTCGACGGTCGGCGGGTCCGGTGGGTACCGCAGACCCTTGTTGCGAGGCGGCAGCGCTTGGTGGAAGCTGGACGCTGTCGCCGGCGACCGACGTCGTCCGGCGCAATCCAGCAGCGAGTTGGACTCCATGACGTCCTCCTTTGGGACGAGGAACGACTACTTCGCCATCGTCTCGCGTCAGCGTCAGCTTCTCGTCTGATCGCCAAGCGCCAGAGCCGACCTGATGAGCCCTGCGGCGTTAGCGAAGGGCTCCCACATCGCTCGTCGCAGCGGATTCCGTTACGGCCCAGCTAACGCCGTCGGTGTCTTTCCGACTTCTCGGGCTCGCCGGCGCCGGGCATGCACGCCATCGCACGCTTGAGATCATTTCGTGAGAGATGGCGGAATACGGCGAATGGACCCGCAAGGGAGCGACTCTGAGCGACGTCACTGCCCGGAAGGAGTACGGCGTCGACTCGGACTTCATCGTCAGGGGCATCAACGCCGGCAAGCTCGAGTACCGCGAAGGGGCGATCCACGGCAACCCGTACATTCGAGTGCTGAGACGCCAGCTCGAGCTGTACATAGCCGAGGAGCTCGGCGACGATCATCTGCATAGCTGGCAAGACAAGACCGAGCTGCGGCAAATCACGCAGGAGATCACTCAGCTGCGCAAACGGCTGGGTGAGCTCGAGGCAAGAAGAGCGCAGATCAAGGCGCGGCATTGACGGTTACCCGGACCGCTGCACGAGGACGTAGGCGCTCGCGGGTCGACGACATCGGGTCACTTCTCGAGCTAGCCTGGCCGCGACCGTGCGCGACCAAGTGAACGCCGGTCAAGCACGACAACCCGACACGACGATTGTCGGCTCCTCGCAGAGACCGCCGATAGAATCCCGGGTCGTGACTGCTCGGGAGCGTCTGCACCAACTCGTCGACGAGCTCTCCGATCAGGAGGCCGATGATGCGCTGCGATACATCGTGCAGCGGCGCGAGGATCCGATCATCGCGGCATTCCGCGATGCGCCTGAGGACGATGAGCCGTTCACGGCTGCCGATGAGGCTGCACTCGCTAAGGTGCAGGCCGACCGGACCGCTGGTGTGCCGCGGATCTCGTACGCGGAGATCATGCGCAAGCACGGCAATTTGTGACCGCCGAGCGGTGGGCCGTCGAGTTCGAACGGCGTGCTGAGAAGGATCTCGAACGACTCGACCCGCAGGTCAAGCAGCGGGTACTCAGCGCGATCGCGCGACTCGCCGAAAACCCCCGAAGCGCCGACCTGCGAAGGCTGAAGGGCCGCCCGGAGTCTCGCCTGCGGGTCGGCGATTGGCGCGTGATCGTGGGGCTCGACGTCGCCGCGCGTGCGATCGTCGTCCAGCGCATCCTGCCCCGCGGACGTGCCTACGAGCGCTGACGGCGTCCAAGGCGACGACACGCGAGCGCAGGCGGTCGGCCATCGTGCAAGCACTTTCAGCGAGGTCGGAGTCTCGGCCGCTACGCCAGCCCGGGCGAGCGCTTTCGTCATTGGCCTTCGTCGTGCCCGGCGAGCGCTTCGGCGACGGAGCAGCGGTTCGAGGCTAGCCCGGAAGTGATAAGCGTGGCCATTGCATCCGAAGCTCGGCTCATGAACGCCCCCAGCCCGGTTCGAACGGGGTGACCTATTGAGCGGACTGCTTGTCTGGACGCCCATGAAGCGCGCAAGTCTAGAAACGTGCCCTAGGACGCCCCCAAGTCCTGCTGGCCCATTCGGACCTCGAAGGCCTCCGCCACCAAACGCGCGTCCTCCTCAT
>DAHUYL010000209.1 GCA_027315255.1 Solirubrobacterales bacterium
GAGGTCGTCGGCTGGAGCTTCGCCGGGCCGGAGCTGCACGAGCGGCTGGGCCTTGCCGGGCACGACGCGGTCGTGCTGGCGAACCCGCTGTCGAGCGAGCTGTCGGAGCTGCGCACGACGCTGCTGGGCTCGCTGCTCGACATCGCCCGCCGCAACCGCGCCCGCGGGATCGGGTCGCTGCGGCTGTTCGAGGCGGGCGCGGTCTACCTGAAGGCCACAGGCGGCGAGCTTCCCGCGGAGCCCTACCACCTGGCGGCGCTCCTGTCCGGCCCGATCAGGCGTCCGAGCTGGCGTGAGCCGGCGCCGCCGGCCGCCGACTTCTTCGCGGCCAAGGGCGCGCTCGCGGCCGTGCTCGACGGCCTCGGCGTCCCGTGGGAGGCACGGCCGGCGCCACACAGGTTCCTGCACCCGGGGCGCAGCGCCGAGATCGTGCTCGGCGAGGCGGCGGTCGGGTGGCTCGGCGAGCTGCACCCGCAGGTCGTGGCCGCGTGGGACATCGACGAGACGATCGCCGCGTTCGAGCTCGATCTCGACGCGGTGCCCGAGCCGCCGACCTCGCTGTACCGCGACGTCACGGGCTTCCCGGAGGTGCGCGAGGACCTGGCCGTGGTCGTCGCCGACAGCGTGCCCGCCGCTCGCGTGCTCGCGGTGCTGCGCAGCGCCGGCGCGCCGCTGCTGCACCGCGCCGAGGTGTTCGACGTCTACCGCGACGCGCAGAAGCTCGGCGCCGGCAACGTGTCGCTGGCGGTCCGCCTGGCCTACCGTGCCGCCGACCGGACGCTGACCGATGCCGAGGTCGCGCGTCACCGCCAGAAGATCGCAGGCGCGCTCGAGCAGGAGCTGGGAGCGAGGGTGCGTGACTCCTAGCGTCGCCGTGTTCGGTGCCGCCGGCTACACCGGTGCGCTGGCGGCGCGGCTCGTGCACCGCCACCCCGGCCTCGCGCTGGCCGCCGTCACCGCACGGGCCGACGCCGGGACCCGGCTCGACGACCTCTACCCCCACCACCGCGTCCCGCTGACGCTCGAGGCGCTCGAGCTCGATTGCCAGGCCGACGGGCTCGACGCGGCGATCGTCGCCTACCCGCACGGAGCGGCGGCCGAGCTCGTCGCCGAGCTGCGCGCCCGCGGGGTCG
This sequence comes from Solirubrobacterales bacterium, assembly GCA_027315255.1. Taxonomy (GTDB): domain Bacteria; phylum Actinomycetota; class Thermoleophilia; order Solirubrobacterales; family Solirubrobacteraceae; genus Palsa-465. The sequence goes on from DAHUYL010000209.1 coordinate 1,134, forward strand.
GCAAGGTCGTCGACCTGAGCGCCGACTTCCGCCTGCGCGATCCCGCCGTCTACGAGCAGTGGTACCGCCCGCACCCGACGCCGGAGCTGATCGACGAGGCCGTGTACGGCCTGCCCGAGCTCTACCGCGAGCAGATCCGCAGCGCCGAGCTGATCGCCAATCCCGGCTGCTACCCGACGGCGACGCTGCTGGCGCTCGCGCCGCTCGCCCGCGCCGGGCTGATCGCCGACGTCGTGATCGACGCGAAATCCGGCGTCTCGGGCGCCGGCCGCGCGGCGACCGACAAGACCCACTTCGTCACGGTCGACGAGAACGTCAGCGCGTACGGAGTGCCACGGCATCGCCACACGCCCGAGATCGAGCAGGAGCTGGCGGCGCTCGGTGCGCCGGTGAAGGTCACGTTCACGCCGCACCTGCTGCCGCTCGACCAGGGCGAGCTGGTCTCCTGCTACGTGACGCTGACCGACCCCGACACGCCCCCCGCCGAGCTCGAGCAGCGCTACCAGGACGAGTACGCCGGCGAGCCGTTCATCGAGCTGGCCCAGACCCCGCCCGGCGTTCGCGACGTCCGCGAGACGAACATCTGCCGGATCTCGGTGCACCGCGACGAGCGCACCGGCCGCGCGATCGTGTTCGCCGCGATCGACAACCTCTGGAAGGGGGCGGCGTCGGCGGCCGTGCAGAACCTGAACCTGATGTTCGGCCTGCCGGAGGGCGAGGGGATCGCGGCATGACCGAGCCCGCGCCGTTCTTCAGCTCGCGCTGGGTGCAGCGTCCGGAGCAGGCGACGGAGGTCGCGAGCGGCGGCCTGCCCGCCGGGTTCCGCGCCGCCGGCGTCGCCTGCGGGATCAAGGCCTCGGGCGCGCTCGACCTGGGACTGCTCGTCTCCGACGCCCCCGGCACCGTCAGCGCGGCTCGCTTCTCGCGCAGCGGCGCGCTGTCGGCGCCGGTGCTGCTGACCCAGCAGCGGACCGATCCGCAGGCGCTGCGGGCCGTGGTCGTCAACTCCGGCAACGCCAACGCGGCCACGGGCAACCGCGGCCTCGACGACGCCGCGAAGATGCAGGGCGCCGCCGCGATCGCTTGCGGGGTCAGCGAAAGGGCGGTCGCGGTCGCCTCGACCGGCGTGATCGGCGTGCCGCTGCCGACCGACAAGGTCACCCGCGGAATCCTCGCCGCGGCCGGCCAGCTACGCGCGGACGGCGACCTCGACTTCGCCGACGCGATCCGCACGACCGATGCACACCGCAAGCGGGTCACGCTCGAGCTCGCGCTCGCAGGCGGGAGCGTGCGCCTGGCGGTCCAGGGCAAGGGCGCCGGGATGATCTCGCCGAAGTTCGCGACGCTGCTCGTGTTCGTCCAGACCGATGCCGCGCTCGACGCCGCCGAGGCGGACCTGCTGCTGAGCGTGTGCGTCAAGCGCTCGTTCGAGCGGATCTCGGTCGACGGGCAGCTGTCGACCTCGGACACGATCGTCTTCCAGGCCTCCGGCGCCTCCGGCGTGCGGGTCGAGCCGGAGACGCCCGACGAGCGCACGTTCGGCGAGGCGATGGACGCAGCTCTGCGCCAGCTGGCGCTGATGGTCGCCCGCGACGGCGAGGGCGCCCGCCGCGTCGGCCGCGTGGTCGTCCGCGGCGGCGACCAGCGCTCGGCCGAACGGGTCGCGCACGCGGTCGCCGACTCGCCGCTCGTCAAGACCGCGCTGTACGGCGGGGACCCGAACTGGGGCCGGGTGATCCAGGCGGTCGGCGCCGCGCTTCCCGGAACCGCGCCGCTGGTGGTCGACATCGCGATCGAGGGGATCCAGGTGTGCGCTCGCGGCGCGGCGGCGCCCCACGACGCCGCCGCACTGGCGCAGGCGGTCAAGCGCGACGAGGTGCTGTACGAGATCACGCTCCCGGGCGACGGCTCGGCCGAGACCGAACGCTACTTCTCCGACCTCGGCCACGAGTACGTGACGATCAACGCCGACTACACGACCTGATGAGCGGCGTGCGCACCCACAGCGACGTCGCCACGCTGCTCGAGGCGCTGCCGTACATCCGCGAGTTCCACGGCCGCACGGTCGTCGTCAAGTACGGCGGCGCCGCGATGATCGACCCCGCGCTGAAGCAGGAGTTCGCGCGCGACATCGCGCTGATCAAGTACGTCGGGATCAACCCGGTGATCGTGCACGGCGGCGGCCCCGAGATCACCGCCTACATGGAGCGGCTCGCGCTCCCGGTCCGGTTCGTCGACGGGCTGCGCGTGTCGGATCGCGAAACGGTCGAGGTCGCGAAGATGGTGCTGGTCGGCAAGGTCAACAAGGACATCGTGCTGCTGATCGGCCGCCAGGGCCAGCCGGCGGTGGGGTTGTGCGGCGACGACGGAATGCTGTTCCGGTGCGCGCGCCAGGCGGCCCCGAGCGGCGCCGACATCGGCTACGTCGGGCGGATCGAGCACGTCGACACCGGCGTCCTGCGGCACGTCGCCCAGGACTACATCCCCGTGATCGCGAGCGTCGGCGCCGACGCCGAGGGCAACTCCTACAACGTCAACGCCGACGCGGCGGCGGGCGCCGTCGCCCGCGCGCTCGGCGCCTACAAGGTCATGTTCCTGACCGACGTCGCCGGCTGGATGCGCGACCCCGCCGACGCCGGATCGGTGATCGCCGAGGCGGGCGTCGCCGAACTGCGCGACGCGCTTCCCGCGGTCGCCGGCGGGATGCGGCCGAAGCTCGAGGCGTGCCTCGAGGCGGTCGAGGGCGGCGTCGAGACGGCCGTGATCGTCGACGGCCGGGTCCCGCACTCGCTGCTGCTCGAGCTGTTCACGGACGCCGGGCAGGGGACGATGATCCGCCGATGAGCCCGCTCTCCGAGCTTCAAGAACTCGAGCTCGAGTTCGTGTTGCCGACGTACGCGCGTCAGCCGGTCGAGTTCGTGCGGGGCGCAGGCACGCGGTTGTGGGACTCGGACGGGAACGAGTACCTCGACTTCCTGTCAGGGATCTCGGTGCTGAACGTCGGCCACTGCCACCCGCGCGTCGTCGCCGCGATCACGGCGCAGGCCGCGCGGCTGACCCACGTCTCGAACCTGTACTACACCGAGCCGGCGATGCGGCTGTCGGCGGCGCTGTCGCGGTCCTCGCTCGGCGGCAAGGTGTTCCTCTGCAACAGCGGCGCCGAGGCCAACGAGGCGGCGATCAAGCTCGCGCGCCGGGCGCGCCCGGGCGGCGAGATCGTGGTCGTCCGCGACGGCTTCCACGGCCGCACGTACGGGGCGCTGAGCGCGACCCCGCAGGAGTCCAAGCAGGCGCCGTTCGCGCCGCTGGTGCCCGGGTTCGTGGTCGCGGCCAAGGATCCGGGCGCGCTCGCCGCCGCCGTAAGCGAGCGGACCGCGGCGGTGCTGCTCGAGCCGATCCAGGGGGAGAGCGGCGTGCTCGTGCTCGACGACGAGCTCCTGCGCTCCGCCCGGGCCGCCTGCGACGCGACCGGCGCAGCGCTGATCTTCGACGAGATCCAGACCGGGATGGGGCGGACGGGCACGCTCTGGGCCTACGAGCAGACCGGCGTCGTCCCCGACGCGCTGACGAGCGCCAAGGCGCTCGGCGGTGGGCTGCCGATCGGCGCGCTCGTCACCGGCCCCCGGCTTGCCGACACGTTCCAGCCCGGCGACCACGGCTCGACCTTCGCCGGCGGCCCGGTCGCCTGCGCGGCGGCGCTGGTGGCGCTCGAGCTGTGCGGGGACCCGGGTCTGCTCGTGGGCGTCTCACAGCTCGGCGAGCGGCTTGCCGGCTCGCTCGCCGAGCTCCCGGCCGTCGCCCGGGTGCGTGGACGCGGCCTGATGGTCGGCGTCGACCTCGTCGACGGCGCCTTCGCACCTGAGATCGCCCGCCGGGCGCTGCTCGAGCAGCGGCTCGTGATCAACGCCACAGGGCCCTCGACGCTGCGCTTCGAGCCGCCGCTGATCGTCACCGACGGCGAGATCGACGACGCGGTCGCGCGGCTCGGTAACCTCCCGCTGTGACCGACCGCACCGCCGAGCTCGTAGCCGAACGCGAGCTGGCGCCGGAGGAGATCGCGGCGGCGCTCGCCGAGCTCGGGCTGGCGGTCCGGGCGGCGGACGCTGACACGATCGAGCGCGTGTACCTCGACACGTTCGACGGGCTGCTGCACGCCGAGGGGCTGACGCTGCGCTGGCAGCGCGGGCAGCTCGAGCTGCTCCCGGCCGGCCGCGGCGATATCCCGTTCGCCGCGGCCGCGTGCCCGGACCCCGCCGGGCCGCTCCCGGTCGCCCAGCTGTCGCCCGGCCCGCTGCGCGACGCCCTGCACCCGGTGATCGACGTTCGCGCGCTGCTGGCGCTCGCGCGTGTGCGCGTGCACTCGACGCCGCTGGCGGTGCTCGACGCGCTCGACAAGACCGTCGCCCGGCTGGCCGTCGAGACACCGGCGCTCGTGTCGGGCAGCGGCCGGGAGGCGCTGCTGCGACCGCGACTGCGGCTGGCCGGCGTCCGCGGCTACGAGCGCGAGCTCGCGCTCGTGCGCGACCGGCTGAGCGGCGCGCTCGGGCTCGAGCCGGCCGGCGCGACGCTCGCCGACGAGGCGGTGCGCGCCGCCGGCGGCCGACCCGAGGGCACCGGCGCGAAGGTCGACGTCGCGCTCGACGCGAACGAGCGGGCGGACGCCGCCGCGGCGGCGGTGCTGTCGCGGATGCTCGAGATCGCCGACGACAACCTGCCCGGGACGATCGCCGACACCGACTCCGAGTTCCTGCACGACTACCGGGTCAGCGTGCGCCGCAGCCGTGCGGTCCTGCGCGAGCTGAAGGGCGTGTTCCCGCCCGGGGAGCTCGGCGAGTTGCGGGCGGAGCTGCGCTGGCTGCAGCAGGTGACCGGGCCGTCGCGGGACCTCGACGTGTACGTGCTGGAGTTCGACGCGACGCGCGCGCTCGTGCCCGGCGAGGAGCGCGCCGAGCTCGAGCCGCTGCGAGCGGTGCTCGGCGGCAGGCGGCTCGTCGCCCGTCGCCAGATGGTGCAGGAGCTGCGCTCGCCCCGGGCGGTGGGGGCGCGGGCGCGGTGGGGCTCGATGCTCGAGCGCCTCGTCGCGCTGCCGGGGGAGGATCGTCCCGACGCGACGGCGCCGATCGGCGAGCTCGCCGCCGCGCGGATCCGCAGGGTCTACCGCCGGATGGTGCGGATGGGGCGCGCGATCGGGCCGGACTCGCCGGCCGAGGAATACCACGAGCTGCGCAAGCAGGGCAAGGAGCTGCGCTACCTGCTCGAGCTGCTCGGGGTGCCGCTGTTCGACGCGGGCGTCGTCAAGCCGATGATCCGCGCGCTCAAGGGGCTTCAGGACGTGCTCGGCCGCCACCAGGATCGCGAGGTCCAGACCGCGACGCTGCGGGCGCTCGCCGACGAGGTGTCGGCGCTGCCCGGCGGGCCGGCCTGCCTGATCGCGATGGGCGTGCTCGTCGACCGGCTCGAGCGCGACGCGGCGGCCGCGCGGGCGGAGTTCGCCGACGCGTTCGCGTCGTTCGCCTCGGCCGAGCAGCGCGCGCGCGTGCGGAAGGCGTTCGGCGCGTGAGCATCGTCCTCGCGACGTACAACATCAAGGGCGGGGTGGGGAAGACCTCGGCCGCGGTCAACCTCGCCTACCTGGCGGCGCGCGGCGGGCACCGGACGCTGCTCTGGGACCTCGACCCGCAGGCCGCCTCGACGTTCCTGTTCCGCGTGCGACCGAAGCTGCGCGGCGGCGCCCGCAAGCTCGTGCGGATGCACGCCCCCGTCGTCCAGCAGATCAAGGGCACCGACCACGACCGGCTCGACCTGCTGCCGGCCGACTTCTCGCTGCGCCACCTGGATCTGGCGCTCGACGCGTTCAAGCGCCCGACGACGCGGCTCGCGCGCGTGCTCGAGTCGGTGACGCCCGATTACGACTACGTGTTCCTCGACTGCCCGCCGTCGATCTCGCTCGTCTCCGAGAGCGTGTTCGAGGCGGCCGATGCGCTGCTCGTCCCGGTCATTCCCGCGACGCTGTCCTCGCGCACGTTCGAGCAGCTCGAGGAGCTCACCGGCGACGACACGTCCGGCGGCCCTGTGCAGGTGCTCGCGTTCTTCTCGATGGTCGAGGCGCGCCGCGCACTGCACCGCGGTGCGATGGCGCGGCTGCGCGAGGTCCACCACCTGACGATGCTGGGCGCGGCGATCCCGGCCTCGGAGGACGTCGAGCGGATGGGGGACGAGCGCAACCCCGTGGCCGTGTTCGCCCCCGGCAGCATCGCCGCGGTCTCCTACGAGGCGCTGTGGTGGGACGTGCAGCGCCGCATGCGCGCGGGTCGCTGAACGCGTTCCTGGTTACAGTTGCAGCCCTCATGACCGTTGGTGAGATCCGCACCGCCCGCTACCAGGCCGATCCGGCCGAGGTCCACCGGGTGCTGCTGCTGTACAGCGGCGGCCTCGATACGAGCGTGATGCTCAAGTGGATTCAGGACCACTACGAGGCCGAGGTCGTGGCGCTGACCGTCAACCTCGGCCAGCCGGGCGAGGACTACGACGTCGTCCGCGGCAAGGCGCTCCAGCTGGGCGCGCTCGACGCGTTCGTGGTCGACGCGCGCGAGCAGTTCGCGCACGAGTTCGTCGCGCCGGCGATCCGCGCCAACGCCGTGTACGGCCTCGGCTACCCGCTGTTCACCGCGCTGGGCCGGCCGCTGATCGCCCGGCTGGCGGTCGAGTACGCACGGCGCTCGGGGTGCGACACGATCGCGCACGGCTGCACGGGCAAGGGCAACGACCAGGTGCGGCTGGAGGCGACGATCGCGACGCTCGCGCCGGAGCTGCGGGTGATCGCACCGGTGCGCGGCTGGCAGATGGGACGCGAGGAGGAGATCGCGTACGCGCGGCAGCACGGGATCCCGGTCAAGGGCGGGACCGAGTCGGCGCCGTACTCGATCGACGACAACCTGTGGGGACGCTCGTCGGAGGGGCGCTGGATCGAGGAGCTTCAGACGGCGCCGCACGACGACGTGTTCCAGCTGGTGACGCGCCCCGAACTGGCGCCCGACGAGCCCGAGGTGGTGGAGATCGGCTTCGAGCGGGGCGTGCCCGTCGAGTTGAACGGTGCGCGCACGGGGCTGGTCGAGCTGCTCGAGGCGGTCGCCGACGCCGGCGCGCGGCACGGGGTGGGGATCGTCGACCACATCGAGGACCGGATCGTCGGTCTGAAGGTGCGCGACATCTACGAGGTGCCGGCGGCGGCGATCCTGCTGCCCGCCCATGCCGAGCTCGAGCGGCTCGTCGGCACGATCCACCAGAACCAGTTCAAGACCTCGCTCGATCAGAAGTGGGCGTATCTGGTCTACGCGGGGCTGTGGTGGGAGCCGCTGCGCGAGGACCTCGACGCGTACATGCTCGCGGCCAACGAGTACGTCACCGGCACGATCGGCGTGAAGCTGTACAAGGGGGTCGCGCGGGTCGTCACCCGCTCCTCGCCGTACGCCGTCTACGACGCCCAGCTTGCGACCTTCTCCGAGTCCGGCGGGCTGTTCTCCCAGTCCGCGTCCCCCGGCTTCATCGAGCTGTGGTCGCTGCAGTCGCGGATGGCGTGGCAGGTCAGGCACCCAGAACAGAAGTGAGCGCCGAGCCCGCGCTGGCGGCGCTGCACCGGCGGCTGGCCGCCGCGGGTGCCGAGATCGGCCGGCTGAAAGCGCGGATCGCCGCGCTCGAGGGGGCCGCCAGCGAGGGGTTCGGGGGCGCCGGCCAGCGCGAGCGCGAGCGGCTGCTGGCCGACCTGGCGAGCGAGCGCTCCCGCCGGCGCGCCGTCGAGCAGGCGCTGGCCGACGAACGGGAGCGCCGCAGCGAGGTCGAGTCCGAGATCGAGCTGCTCCGGGTGCCGTGGAGCGCCGCCGCCGAGCGCGAGCTCGCGGTCTGGCGCCGCCGCGCCGAGGCGCTCGAGGGCGAGCTCGAGACAGTGCGCCGCCACGACGCCGAGTTCGAGCAGGCGATCCGGCTGGCGGTCGGCGAGGCGTGGGCCTGGCTCGCCGAGATCCGCGAGCGGCTCGGGGCGGCGCTCGCGCGCGTGGAGGCCGAGCGGGGGATCGCCGGCGGCGCGGGGGGTCGCGGCGGGGGCGGTGCCGCGGGCGGCGGTCCGCCGGGGAGGGAGGAGCCGGTCAGGGTGGAGCGGCTCGACCAGGCGCTTTCGCGGCTGCGCGAGGGGGCCATCGATCTGTCGGGGAACGACAAGGGGTCGGGCGCAGCCGAGACGCGGAACCTGAACGCTCCGCGGAACCTCGCCGCGGCGCCGCGGGCGGTGCTCAGCAGCACGTCCGCCGGCCGGGTCAGGCGCCGGTTCGGTCGCCGGGCGAGCTAGCGCCCGCAAACCGCACAACCTCGACAGCACCGCGGTTGCCGGACGACGTGGTGTGGTTGTGCTGCACGTAGCGCCACAGCTGCGCGGGGTGTCGATCGCGAGTAGGTGATGTTGAGGTTATGCCGGTCGACGCCACCGGCTGGCGAGAGATCGGTTCGCGGTTTCTCGCCATCGTGCGGGATCTCGCCGCCGGTCCGGGTCGTGGCCGTCCTCGCCGTCCGCCCCGGTGCCTATTCTCGATCGTCCCGATGAGCCACGGCTGCGCCCACCTGCACGTCCACTCCGAGTACTCGCTGCTCGACGGGGCGTGCAAGATCGACGCGCTGGCGGAGCGGGCGGCGGGGTTCGGGCAGCCGGCGCTGGCGCTCACCGACCACGGCGTGATGAACGGCTCCGTCGAGCTGTACCAGGCGTGCCGCAGGCACGGGATCAAGCCGATCCAGGGATGCGAGGTATACGTCGTCGACGACCACCGCAAGCGGGTCCAGGGGCGGCTTCGCTACTGGCACCTGACGCTGCTGGCGGCCACCCCGGCCGGCTACCGCAACCTCGTCAAGCTGTCCTCGGCGGGCTTCCTCGACGGCCTGCAGCGCGGCAAGCCGTTCGTCGACGCCGAGCTGATGGCCGGCCACTCGGAAGGCGTGATCGCGCTGACCGGTTGCCTGGCCTCTCGGTTCTGTCAGGCGCTGGTGGGGGGCCGCCCGGCGGACGCCCGTGCCGCCGCCGACGAGCTGCTCGAGATCTACGGGCGCGAGAACGTCTACTTCGAGGTCCAGAAGAACGGCATCGCCGACCAGGAGAAGGCCAACGAGGGGATCGTCCGGATCGCCCGCGAGGTCGGCAGGCCGCTGGTCGCCACCGGCGACGTCCACTACCTGCGCCGTGACGACTACGACCAGCACAAGGCGCTGCTGTGCGTCCAGACCAAGTCGACGCTCGAGCAGCCGAAGATGACGTTCGAGACCAACGAGTTCTACCTGCGCTCGACCGACGAGATGCAGGCGGCGTTCGCGGCCTGGCCGGAAGCGCTCGCGACGACGCTCGAGATCGCGCAGCGCTGCGACGTCGAGATCGAGCTCGGGCGACAGCTGATTCCGCGCTTCGAGTGCCCGGGCGGGATGTCCGAGCGCGACTATCTGCGAGCGCTCGTGTTCGAGGGGCTCGCATGGCGCTACGGCGATCCGCCGCCGGCGGAGGCGGTCGAGCGGGCCGAGTACGAGCTCGAAGTGGTCGACAAGATGGGCTTCTCGGGCTACTTCCTGATCGTCTGGGACTTCATCAGGTACGCGCGCGAGGAGGGGATCCCGGTCGGTCCCGGGCGCGGGTCGGCCGCCGGCTCGATCGTCGCCTACGCGCTGCGGATCACCGACCTCGACCCGCTCCGCTACGACCTCCTGTTCGAGCGCTTCCTGAACCCCGAGCGCGTGTCGATGCCGGACATCGACATCGACTTCTCGGTGCGCGGCCGGGAGCGCGTGATCCAGTACGTGACCGACAAGTACGGCAAGGAGTGCGTGGCGCAGATCGTGACGTTCGGCAAGATGTTCCCGCGGGCGGCGACGCGCGATGCCGCGCGAGTGCTCGGCTTCCCGTACGCGAAGGGCGACGAGCTCGCGAAGCTGATCCCGGATCCCGAGCAGGGACGGGCGCCGAAGTTCGCCGACTGCCTCGCGCCGGGGCAGCCGCTGGCCGCCGCGATCGAGCGCGACGGCGAGGCGGCGCGGATCGTCGAGGTCGCCCGCGGGCTCGAGGGGATCGTCCGCAACTCCTCGATCCACGCCGCCGCGGTGGTGATCGCCGACCGACCGCTGACCGACATCGTCCCGCTGCAGCTGGCCGACGCCAACCGCATCGGCCAAGGCGGCGAGCGGATGTACCGGACGGTCACGCAGTTCTCGATGAAGCCGGTCGAACAGATCGGTCTGTTGAAGATGGACTTCCTCGGGCTGCGCAACCTCGACGTGATCGAGGACGCCCTCGACATCATCGCCCGCTCGACGGGCGACCGGCCCGACATGTCGACGCTCGGGCTCGACGACTCCAAGACATACGAGATGCTCGCCCGCGGTGAGTCGATCGGCGTGTTCCAGTTCGAGTCAGAGGGCATGCGCGAGGCGCTCAAGCGGGTGCGACCGACCGAGTTCGAAGATCTGGTCGCGCTGGTGGCGCTGTACCGGCCCGGCGCGCTCGACCAGATTCCGACGTACGCCCGCGGCAAGCACGACCCGGACTCGATCTCGTACGCGGACGAGCGGCTGGGTCCGATCCTCGAGTCGACCAAGGGCGTGATCCTCTACCAGGAGCAGGCGATGCGGATCGCCAAGGAGCTGGCCGGGTTCAGCGGGGCCAAGGCCGACGACCTGCGCAAGGCGATCGGCAAGAAGAACCGCGAGGCGATGGCCAAGCTCAAGCCCGAGTTCTTCGCCGGCTGCCGTGCGTCCGGCACGGGCGAGGCGGTGATCGAGTTCCTGTGGTCGACGAACGAGAAGTCCGCCGACTACTCCTTCAACAAGTCTCACGCGGCGTGTTATGCGCTGATCTCCTACCGGACCGCGTGGCTGCGGGCGAATCACCCGGCCGAGTACATGGCGGCGCTGATCTCCTCGGTGATGGACACAAAGGACAAGGTCCCGTTCTTCGTCACCCAGGCGGAGCAGATGGGGATCGAGATCCTGCCGCCGGACGTGAACCTCTCCGACCATCGGTTCATGGTCGTCGGCGGGAACATCCGGTTCGGGCTCGACGCCGTCAAGGGGGTCGGCCACGCCGCGGTCGAGGCGATCAAGGAGGCACGCGGGGACACCGAGGGCGCGCGTCCGACCGCCACCGCTCCATTCGAGGATCTGTGGGACTTCTGCGCGCGGGTCGACAGCCGCACGGTCAACAAGAAGGCGATCGAGGCGCTGATCAAGTGCGGCGCCTTCGGGTCGACGGGCGCCAGTCGCAAGGGCATGCTGGCGGTGCTCGAGCAGGCCCAGCAGGCCGGGCAGAAGGCACAGCAGGACGCCCAGATCGGCCAGGGGTCGATCTTCGACCTGGGCTTCGATCTGGGCGGCGAAGCGGGCGCGGCCGGGGCCACGGCTGGCGGGGTGGCCCGGCCGAGCCACGCGCCGATCCCGAGGGCCGAGTTCGAGCAGACCGAGCTGCTCGCGATGGAGAAGGAGTCGATCGGCCTGTTCGTCTCCGCCCATCCGCTGAAGGCGGTGGGCGCGGCGATGGCGGCTCGATCTGACTGCACGCTCGGCGGGCTCGCCGCCGCGCGCGATCAGGATCGTGTCACCGTGGGCGGGATCATCAGCCAGATCAAGCGGCTGCGCACCAAGAAGGGCGACCCGATGATGTTCGCGACGCTCGAGGACCTCGAGGGATCTGTCGAGCTGGTGATCTTCGGCGACACGCTCGAGGAGTGCAAGGAGGCGATCGAGAAGGACGGGGTAGTGCTCGTCAAGGGCAAGGTCGACCACAAGGACGCGGCGCGCACGTGCCTGATCGTTGCCTCGGTCGAGCGGTTCGAGCCGACGGACGAGGAGGTTGCGGCCGCCGAGGAGCAGGCGGCGAAGGCGGCACCGGAGCCGACGCACGCGTTGCGCCTGCGCCTCGATGCGGCGGCGCTTCCGGCGACCGTGATCGCCGAGCTCCGCGACGTGCTGGCGAGCTTCCCTGGCGAGTCCGATGTCGTGATCGAGCTCAGCACCCGCACGGGCCCCCGGCGGCTGCGTCTCGGCGAGGGCTTCCGGGTCGAGCGCTCTGCCGGGCTGCACGCCGAGCTGGCCGGACTGCTCGGCGCTGCGATCCTGCCGGTCGACGCGGGCGCGGGCGCGGGCGCGGGCGCGGACGCGGCTGTGG
>DAHUYL010000221.1 GCA_027315255.1 Solirubrobacterales bacterium
ACCGGCAGCGCGGCGAGGTGACCGAGCGTCGTCGATGCTGCGACAAGCGTGCTGGCCCCGAACATCTCGCCGAGCAGCTCCTCGAGCTCCACATACGGAGGGGCTTGCAGGTACGAGCGCGAGCACGAGAACTGGGTTCCGTAGCGGAGCGTCGCCTCGCAGGCGGCCTCCTGTAGCCGCCGGTCGAGCTCGAGGCCGAGATAGCTGCAGGAGGCGAATGTCAACCGCCGGCGGCCGTCGAGCGCGATCGTCCGTCCGTCGAGCGGCTCGTCGGCAGGGGTGCGCATCAGCAACCCTCGCCGGGCCGCGGCGGTGATCATCTCGTCCAGGATCCCGAGTCGCTCCTCCGGAGTTCTCACCGGCGCGATGCTGGCGGTGCGGGCACTGCGTCGCCTCCGTACCGCTCCGTGCCAACTCGGGGGCGAACTACGCCTGAGGCCGTGCCGGCGACTGCCGATTGTCTGGGAGTGGAAGACGCACCCTGGATGCCTGGCGCCTACCGTGCAATCAGCTCGAGGCTTTCGAAACTGCAGGCGCCGCTGCCGCTGAACAGCCCGCTCGGGATCGCGCGCACGCTGTGCTTCGGGGCTGCCGTGGTGACGCTCGCGATCGTGAACGGCTCGCTCGTCGCCGGTGGCGAGACGGTCGCAGCGTCCGGCGCCGGCACGGTGGTGTGCGTCGGGCTCGCGGTCCATTGGTCCCGCGGGTTGCGCCGCGGCCGCTTTCCGACTGCCGGAGAACCGTTCGAGGTCGCTGCGGTGCTCGTCGTGCTGAGGGTCGCTCCGGGGCATCCGCTGCTTCCGCTCACGGGGCTGGTGTTCCGTTGCCTGTACGACAGACCGCTGGCCGCGGCGCTGCGGTGGGCGGCATGGTCGGCTGCGCTGATGGGGGCCGACGTCCTGCGCGGTCACGACGCCTGGACGGGCGACAGCTCCCGCGTGTTCGGGCTGCTGGCCGTGCCGCTGGTGATGCCGGCGATGCGAGCGGCGCTGGCGCGCCTGGAGGCAAGCGAGCAACGGTTGGCGTCGCTGGTCGAGAACTCCACCGACGTCGTGACCGTGCTCGACGCCGAGTTGCGCGTCGCGTGGCAGGCACGATCGATTACCAACGTGCTCGGTTACGCGGCTGACGAGTGGCTCGGAACCGAGTTCGCCCAGCACGTCCATCCGGATGACCGCGCCCAGCTGCTCGGGTTCGCCGAGCGGGCGCACGGCAGCCCGGGCTTCTCCGCGATGCTCGAGTTGCGTTTGCGAAACGCCGAAGGGAGCGACCGCTGGTTCGAGATCGCGGCCTCCAATCGCCTCCACGACGAGAGCGTCCGCGGGTTCGTGCTCAACATCCGCGACGCCACCGACCGCCGCCGGCTCGAGCTCGAGCGCCACTCCCGGGAGGCCGCCCAGCATCGCGCCGAGACACAGCGGCTCGAGATCGAACGGCTGCACGAGCACATCGAGGCCGACCGCGAGAAGCGCCAGCTCCAAGAGGGTCTGCAACGGGCCCAGCGGCTCGAGAGCCTCGGGGCGCTGGCAGGCGGCGTTGCCCATGACTTCAACAACCTGCTCGCGGTGATCACCAACTACGCCGGCCTCGTGCGGGCCGAGCTCGAGCCCGGAAGCGAGGCCGCAGATGACCTCGAGATGATCAGCCACGCAGCCGCACGGGGTTCGCGGCTCACCGAGCAGCTGCTCGCGTTCGGCCAGCGCAAGCCGGGCGACGTCCGGTTGCTCGATGCCGGCGGCGTGATCGCCGGCATGCGGAGGCTGCTCGACCGGCCCCTGGGCAACCGGATCGAGCTGACCTACCACCGGCGCCCCGACCTGTGGCCTGTGGAGGCGGATCCGGGCGACATCGAACAGATCGTGCTCAACCTCGTGGTCAATGCGCGCGACGCGATCGCAGCGGACGGCCACATCACGATCGCCGCCGAGAACGTCACGCTCGGCCAGACCGAGGCGACGGAGCGCAATCTCGCGCCGGGCCGTTACGTGCGCGTGTCGGTCGGCGACGACGGCTGCGGGATCGATCCAGAGACCCTCAGGCGAGTGTGGGAGCCGTTCTACACGACCAAGCCTCCCGGCCAGGGCAGCGGGCTCGGGCTCGCGACCGTGTACGGGATCGCCAATCAGGCCGGTGGCGGTGTCGATATCCGCTCGGCGCGAGGGGAGGGGACTCGGGTCGGCGTCTACCTGCCGGCAATCGAACAGCGCGCTCACGTCGTAACGGACGCCGGCGAGGAGGCCGGTGAGCGCTGGCCACCATCCGGTGAGGCCGGTTCGGCTGCGCGGATCCTGCTGGTGGACGACGAACCCGCGGTGCGTGACGCCGTGCGCTTGATCCTCGAGCGCGCGGGTTACGCGCCGGTGGCGGTCGAGGGCGCTGAACGGGCGCTCGCGCTGCTCGAGGAGTGTCAACGCTGGAGCCTGCTGGTCACCGACGTGATCATGCCCGGCATCTGGGGGGACGAGCTCGTCGCGCGGGCGAGGGAGCTGTTGCCCGACCTGCCCGTTCTGTTCATGTCCGGGAACCGAGAGCAATCGCTGCGCCGCGGGCGTGCGGTTGCGCCCGGCCCGGTGATCACGAAGCCATTTGACGACGACACGCTGCTGGCGGCAGTCGCCGGCGCGCTAGAGCCCGCCACGGCCAATCGGGTGGCCTTGGCACTCAACCAGCGCCGATGAGCTGCCGAGAGATACCGCAGGAAGCAAACCACGACAACCGCTACGACCAGGACCGGGGATGGACGAACACACGTTAATTGGCGGATCAGACGAGGCGGGAGGCGGGCCCGCGCCTTTGGTGGTGCTCGTGGTCGACGACGACGAACTCGTCCGCTGGTCGACGGTCCGGCTGCTGCGCGGTGCCGGTTACGAGGTGCTCGATGCCGCCGGCGTCGACGAGGCCTTGATCTGCATGGAGCAGCAGGGAGCACGGGTCAGCCTCGTGCTGAGCGACGTGATCATGCCCGGGCAGAGCGGCTACGAGCTCGGCCGGGAGGTGCGGACGCACTGGCCGCACGCACAGGTCGTGCTGATCTCGGGCTACACCCCCGTGGCGATCGACCGCCACGGGATCGACACCGCCGGCTTCCGGCTCGTGCGAAAGCCGGTCGCCGACCTGCCGGGCATGGTCGCGGAGGTCATCGGCCCCGCGAGGGTCGCCTAGATGCGCCCGCTGCATCCGGACGAGCTGGTCAGTGTCAGCCTCCCGATGAACTTCGGTCGCCAGGACACGCTCGAGTTCCACGTGGTCACGGTGATCGATTCCGTGGTTGCGCTCGACCCGCGGCTCAGGGGTGACACCCGCCTGCTTCCCGACCTGGTGCGCAACTGCTACCTGGCGGTGGGGAACGGCCATGGCCTGATGGCGCTCAAGGGTCACCTCTACCAGCGTTCACCAGGGGACTGGCGGTTCAAGATCAGCGACCAGCACGCCCAGCTGGAGATCGAGGGGGGGCGGATGCGAATCTGCGCTCCGATCGCGCTGTCACCGGAGCACGCCGACGCGGCCGACACACCGCTGGAAGCGACGACGGTCAACGTCGGCACCGATGGGACGCTGGTAGACGGCGAGGCCGATCTGGCGCCCGGGCAGCGGGTCTCGCTGTCGCTGTCACTGCCGGGCCAGGACGAGCCGATCGAGGCGATCGCGCAGCTGCTCAGCCGTCGCGGCTCGCTGCTCAACTTCGGCTACGAAGCGATGGAGACGGCTGATCGCAACCGTCTTGCCAGCTTCATCATCCAGGATCAGCGGGCCGCGCTGCGCCGCCGGCGTTCATGGTCCCGGCGCGAGATCCAGGGACTGGACGACGACCTGGGGCTCTAGCGCGATTGGCTCGAGCCGGCGTCGCGGTGCTTCGCGGGAGCTCAGGGCGGTCCGATCCGGTCCGGTGGCCAGTACGTGAAGAACACGGTGCCGATGATCCACTTGGCGGGCACGGGACCCCAGTAGCGGCTGTCGTCGGAGTCTCCGCGGTTGTCGCCCATCATGTAGTACTCGCCGGCCGGCACCTTGATCGACCCGGTGAAGGTGCACTCCGGCACGCCACCGCAGGGGGCGATGTAGGGGTCGTGCTCGCGCACGCCGTTGCGGTACACATGCCCGTTGCGGATGCGCAGCACGTCACCGGGCTCGCCCACGACGCGCTTGACGAACGTCTGGGTCGACTCGCGCGGGGTCGGTCGATCGCACGGTCGCGCGAAGGCGGTGCCGTAGCTGTCGAAACCTTCGCCGCGGGCGCCGCAGCGGGCCTGTGGTGGGTCGGCGCCGGCGGGCGGGTGAAAGACGGCGATCTGTCCGAGCCCGGGGGTGGTGTCGAGCCGCCACACGAGCACACGCTGGCCGATCTTCAGCGTCGGCTCCATCGATCCGGACGGTATCCGGTACGGCTTGACGAGGAATGCCTGGAGCGCGAACGCGAGGCCGACCGCCACGCCGACGGTCATCGCCAGCTCCAGCAGCGAGAACAGGATGCCGCGGCGAATCCAGCTCATGCGTCCGGGCTGCCTGGAGGTGCAACTGCGACGCGGTGCAGATCGCCGGCCGCCGCCGCCACGAGGGCGTCGCGGCGATGCACGCTGCCGCTGGCGGAGCCCGGGAACTCGATCACCAGCAGCGTCGCCAGGACGAGCGCCAGGGACACGACCACGGCCGTGCGCCGGGCGACGTGCTCGAGCGCGCCCCAGCGCTGCACCGACCACCGGCCCGGAAGATCCAGGTGGGCCCCGGCCAGCGTCAGCTGCGCCAGTTGGCGATCGAGCCGGGTGAAGTAGTCGTCGGTCATCACTCGGTCATCTGCGCGCGCAGTCGCGCCAGGCCGCGGCTGACGCGCTTGCGCACGACGGTCTCCGAGCACCGCGATTCGGCCGCGATCTCCGCATAGGATCGCTCGTCGACGATCCTCGCCACCAGCGCCGACCGTTCGAGCGCGGGCAGCTCCCGGACGAGCGCCGACACCACTCCTGAACCGTCGTCGAGCACCGCGTGGATCCGGTCGAGGTCGGCGTCGTGGAGCTCGATCGCCGCCATGCCGATGCGCCGGCGGGCGCGATCGTCGGCTCGCCGGCGGCGACGGCTGTGACCGAGCACGTTGCGCGTGATCGCGATCAGCCACCCGTTCGCGGTGTCGTGCCGCGGCTCGTAGCGTCGCGCCGACACCATCACCGACGCGAACACCTCAGCGGTCAGGTCGGCCGCTATCTCCGGGTCGCCGGTCTTGCGCACCAGCGTGCCGAGGACCAGCCGGAGATGCCGGCGATAGAACGTGCTGAACGCCTGCGGGTCCCGCGAGGCGATTCCGTCGAGCAGCTCGGCGTCGGACCAGCGCACGTGATCTCGGAGTGCGGACATCGCAGTTCAAATACCGCCGCGGCCGGCGGATGTGACCATGAGATCACTTTGACCGCCGGAATGGCGGCCGGCCGAGCCGACCGAGCATGCGCGAGCTGACCGAGCACGCGCGAGCGTTCGCGAGGAACCCGACCCTCGGCGATCCGTAGCCCGAGCGGGCCCGCTCAGCGGTTTCGGCGGATGTAGCCGCTGATCGATCGGCGGATCGTTGCTCCTCGAGGTCGGGGTTGATGGCAACGCACCACCCGTCTCCACCGCTGAGGCATCGATTCGCCGCCGGGCGTCGGCGACAGATCGGACTGGCGCTGGCCGCATTGGCGCTCGCCGGCGGGCTGGCCGTGATCGTCGACCGGACGGTGCTTGCCGGCGGCGGCGGGTCGACCCCGAAGATCGTGACGCGCGCGCTCGACCGGCTGGTCGGTGGGTCGGATCCGGTGGCGCCGGGGGCGACCGTGTACGTCGCCGGACCGCGAGGAGTGTGGAGCGGCGCAGCCGGTGTCGCCCAGGTCGGCAAGGCGATGTCGGCAGGCACTCGCCTGCGGCTCGAGAGCGTCGGCAAGCTGTGGACCGCAAGCTTGATCCTGAAGCTCGTCGAGGAACACAAGCTGGCGCTCGGGGACAGCGTCTCGCGCTGGCTGCCGGGGCTGTTGCCGTACGGCAGCCAGATCAACTTGCAGGAGCTGTTGAGCATGACCAGCGGCATGGTCGACACCAACGACTTCCAGGCCAGCCCGGCGCATTTCATCGGCAGGCTCACCGATCCCGCGCTGCGCTCGCGCATGGTCGCACTCGCCGCCTACGTCGAGGCGCATCCCGAGCACCAGATCTCGACCGCCACCTGGCTCCAGCTCGCCGCCGCGTCGCCGCTGCTGTACTGGCCCAGCACGACCTGGCACTACTCGAACATCGGCTACATGGTCGCCGGCATGATCGCGGCCAAGGCCGGCGGCGCCGATCTGGCGACGCTGTTCCGCCGGCTGATCATCGACCCGATGCACCTCACGAGCGCTCGCTACGATCCCGCGCCGCAGATCACGGGCCCGCACGCCGTCGGCTACGCCGTCTTCCCACACGGCAAGCTGCGCGACATCTCGACCTGGACCGAAGGTCTGGCGGCGAACGGCGGGATCGTCGCGAACGCCGCCGACGAGGCGCGCTTCCTGCAGGACCTGATGCGTGGAAGGATCCTCAGGCCGGCCGAGCTGCACGCCCTCCAGATGTCGTACTCGGCGGATGGATACGGGCTCGGCATCGTGATCCAGCAGGACGGCTGTGCGCCCGGCGCCCAGGTCTTCGGCCACAACGGCGGCGGCAACGGCTACATGACCACCGTGCAGGTCTCGCCGGACGGACGGCACGTCGCCGTCCTGCTGATGAACGGCTTCGCGTCGACCGCGGCGGCCCGGGACCACGAGCAGAAGCTGATGATCGACGCGATGCAGCGGCTGTACTGCGCGAACTGAATGCCGTAGCCTCGGAGCCGGCCGCGCCAGTCGAGCTGCGCTCGAGCGGGTCGGGCATCGCCAAACCGGGGAGGGGACATGAGGAAGAGCACCAGACTGGCCGCAGCGAGTGTGCTGACGATCATCCTGGCGGGTGCCGGCATGCTGGCATCCGTATCGATCGCCGGTCCGATCGCGGCTCCGTTCACCGCGCCGATCGCCGCGCCATTTGCCGCTCGGTTCCCCGGTCCGATCGCCGCTCCGACCACGTCCGTTTCGCTACCACCGATCAAGCACGTCTTCGTGATCGTCGAGGAGAACGAATCGGAGTCAACCACGTTCGGGTCAGGCTCCGCGGCTCCGTATCTATCGCAGACGCTGAAGTCTGACGGCGCGTTCTTGCAGAACTACTTCGCGACCGGGCACAACAGCGCCGATAACTACATCGCGATGGTCAGCGGACAGGCGCCGAACGCGTTGACCTCCGCCGACTGTCAGAAGTTCGTCGACTTCAGCACCTCCGACCTGGTCGCGGCCAATGGGCAGATGTCCGGTCAAGGCTGCGTGTATCCCAAGTCTGTGCCGTCGCTGATGAGTCAGCTCGACAGCGCCGGGCTTACGTGGCGCGCCTACGAGGACAGCATGGGGGCCACCCCAATGCGGGATAACCCGGGCAACCCGACCGACGTCAACTGCGGCCATCCGATCCTCAACACGGCTGACGGCACCGAGGGCCAGACGGCCTCCGATCAATACGCGACGAGGCACGACCCGTTCGTCTACTTCCACTACGTAATCGACAACCAGTCGGAGTGCGACCAGAACGTCGTTCCGCTGACACAGCTGCAATCCGACCTCGCGAGTGCGTCGACGACCCCGAACTACGTGTTCATCA
>DAHUYL010000230.1 GCA_027315255.1 Solirubrobacterales bacterium
ATCAAGCGGCGGGGATGCTCGACCACCTCATCGGTCAACGGCAGGTCGTACGGAATCCGTGCGGCCGGCACGATCCCGATCGCGCGAACGGTGGAGCCTGCGTGGGCCGCGAGCTCGCGCGCGAGCGCCAGCGCACGGACGCTCTCCGGCGAGGCGTCGTAGCCGACGCCGATCACGTGCAGCCCGGTGGTCGAGAGCGCATGTCCCGGAGGGGCGACTGCCACCGGGCACTTGGCGCCGTCCAATGCGGCCGCCGCGTCGTCGCCGAGCGTGTAGCGTCCGACCGCGTGATGGGAGGTGGCGCCGACCGCGATCAGGTCGGCTCCGAGCAGCGCCGCCCGGTCGCGCAGCGCCCGTCCGATCGAATGGTCGGCCACCCCGAAGGTGACGGCGTCGAGGCCCGTCGCCTCGCGTTCGCGCTCGAGCAGTGCGGCCGACCGGCGCGCCTCGTCGGCGAGCAGCATCGCGGCGCCCCGGCCCCGCATCAGCCCGGCGCCGTAGACGTGCAGGAGCGTGAACCGCGCCCCGGCGCATGCGAGCTGGCGCGCGAGCGCGGTCGCATCACGACCGCCCTGGCGTCCGTCGATGCCGATCAGGACGTTCTCGAACACCGCTTCCGAGGCTAGGCAGGAGCGGCGGGACGCCCATCCGTGGCAGCTCCCCGCCGCGCTGCGGCTCGCCCGCACGGCCGGCACGCGAACACCCGGATGGACCGTCCGCGGGCCCAGCATACGGTGTCTACTCGAGCACCCCTACAAGGAGCTTTCGAATGCAGGCGACAACCACCACGCCGTCCCCGACCGCGCCGGCCAGTCCCGGCCCGCAAGCCGCGCAGACGGACCCGCTGGCCGGGCTCGATCGGCTGCTGGACCGACTGCTCGGGGCCGATCTGAGGTGGCTCTACGGGCTCGCCGTGCCGATGTTCGCCGTGTTCGGCGTGATCGTCCTGGTCTCGTTCCACCACTCGATCGTGTGGGCCGGGGCGGCGCTCGTGCTCGAAGCCGCCTTGCTGGCCCTGATCGTCGTGAAGTCACTCGCGATCCTCGGCGAGGAGGACGATGCTCGAGATTAGGCTCCACGGCCGTGGCGGGCAGGGGGCCGTGACGGCCGCCGAGCTGCTCGCGCTGGCCGCGTTCAGCGAGGGCCGCCATTCGCAGGCGTTCCCGAGCTTCGGCTCGGAGCGGATGGGGGCGCCGGTCGTCTCCTTCTGCCGGATCGACGACCGTGCGATCCGCGCCCACGACCCGATCACGCACCCTGATGCGCTGATCGTGATCGACCCCTCGCTCGTGCATCAGGTAGACCTGTTCAGCGGACTCGGCACCGGCGGCTTCGTGCTGATCAACTCGACGCGATCGCTGGCCGAGCTGCGCCTCGGCGAGCTCGCGGAGCGGGTCGCCCCCGAGCGGCTGCGGACCGTCGCCGCGACGGAGATCGCACGCGAGGAGCTCGGCCGCCCGCTGCCTGGCGCGGCCCTGCTCGGAGGCTTCGCGGCGCTGACCGGCGCGGTCGGGATCGACGCGGTCGCGCAGGCGTTCCTCGACCGCTTTCCCGGCGCCGTCGGCGAAGGCAATGCCCGGGCCGCGCGGCGCGCGTTCGCGGCGGTGCTGAACGGATCAGCGGACGGTGCCTCGGCGCGACCGCGGCCGCGGCCGGAGGCGACTGCCCTGCTGCACGCGGGTGCGACGAAGGAGTCGCCGGCGCAGGCGCCCGGGCTCGTCCAGCTGGAGGGCTCGCAGGCGGTCGCCGAGGCGATCGCGCGGTGCCGCCCCGAGGTCATCAGCGCTTACCCGATAACCCCGCAGACCCACATCGTCGAAGGGCTCTCGGCAATGGTCAAGGCAGGCCGCCTGGAGCATTGCGAGTACGTCAACGTCGAGTCGGAGTTCGCCGCGATGTCGGCGGCGATCGGCGCGAGTGCGGCCGGCGCCCGCGCATACACGGCGACCGCGAGCCAGGGCCTCTTGTACATGTCGGAGGCGCTGTACAACGCCTCTGGCCTGGGGTTGCCGATCGTGATGACGGTCGCCAACCGTGCGCTCGGCGCCCCGATCAACATCTGGAACGACCACTCGGACTCGATGTCGCAGCGCGACTCGGGCTGGATCCAGCTGTACGTCGAGTCCAACCAGGAGGCGGTCGACGTCCACCTGCAGGCGTTCAAGCTGGCCGAGGAGCTGTCGCTGCCGGTGATGGTGTGCGTCGACGGATTCGTGCTCACGCACGCTTTCGAGCGGGTGGAGCTGCCCTCCCAGGACGCGGTCGATGGGTTCCTGCCCCCGTACGATCCCAGGCAGGTCCTCGACCCTGCAGAGCCGGTGACGATGGGGGCGATGGTCGGGCCGGAGGCGTTCACCGAGGTCCGCTATCTGGCCCACCTGAAGCAGATGCAGGCGCTCGATCTGATCCCCGAGATCGCGGCCGCGTTCGCGCAGCGGTTCGGCCGGGCGTCGGGCGGGCTGCTGCATCGCTACCGGACGTCCGACGCCGACACGGTGATCGTCGCGCTCGGCTCGGTGCTGGGGACGATCCAGGAGGTCGTCGACGAGCTGCGCGAGCAGGGTCAGCGGGTCGGCTGCCTGGGCATCAAGGCCTTCCGGCCGTGGCCGGCGGAGGAGGTGCGAGCCGCGCTCGCGCCGGCCCGCCGCGTGGTCGTGCTCGAGAAGGCGCTGTCGGTCGGGATCGGCGGGATCGTCTCGCAGAACGTCCACACGGCGCTCGAGGGCTCAGGCGGCGTGGCGATCCACACCGCGATCGCCGGGCTTGGCGGCCGGCCGATCACGCGTGCCACCGTCCGCGAGCTGGTGGCGAACGCGCGCGCCGGCAGGCTGCCTTCCACGAGCTTCATCGACCTGAACCTCGATCTCGTGCAACGCGAGCTCGAGCGCGAGGTCGCGCGCCGCCGATCCGGCCCCTACGCCGAGAACATGCTCCGCGACGTCGGGATCGTCGCCGCCTCACCCGTCACCTGAGAGACACACATGCCCCCGTACACCCGCGTTCCCTTCCTCCAGACCGGCAGCCTCGTCGTCGGCAACCGCCTGCTCGCGCCGGAGCAGCGAACGGTGCAGGCCGACCCGGCGCGCGCCAATGCGATCACCTGCGGGCATCGTGCCTGCCAGGGATGCGGCGAGGCGCTGGGGGCGCGGTACGCGCTCGACGCGGCGATGCGGGCCACCGGCGGCGATGTGATCGCGGCCAACGCGACCGGCTGCCTCGAGGTGTTCTCGACCCCGTACCCCGAGAGCTCGTGGCAGCTGCCGTGGGTCCACTCGCTGTTCGCCAACGCGCCCGCGGTCGCGACCGGAATCGCAGCGGCACTGCGGGCCAAGGGCAACGACCACACGCGCGTGATCGGCCAGGGCGGCGACGGCGGGACGGTCGACATCGGCTTCGCCTGCCTGTCGGGCATGTTCGAGCGCGGCGACGACGTGCTCTACATCTGCTACGACAACGAGGCGTACATGAACACCGGCGTGCAGCGATCAGCGTCCACGCCGCCGGCGGCGCGGACCGCGACCACGCAGGCGGTCGGCCCCGACCCGGGCGCTCCGTTCGGCCAGGGCAAGTTCGTGCCGCTGATCGCGCTCGCCCACGAGATCCCGTACGTCGCGACCGCGACGATCGCGGACCTGCACGATCTCGAGGCGAAGGTCGAGCACGCGATGAGCATCCGCGGCGCCCGCTACATCCACGTGTACGTCACCTGCCCGCTCGGCTTCGGCGTCGATTCCGGCGACTCGATCCGGATCGCCCGGCTTGCGACGGAGACTGGCTACTTCCCGGTGTTCGAAGGCGCCTACGGCGACATCACCGGCGTCACCAAGATCCGCCGGAAGCTGCCGATCGAGACGTACCTGAAGCCTCAGCGCCGCTACGCGCACCTGTTCCGGCCGCGTCGTCGCGACGAGGTGATCGCCCGCCTCCAGGCACGCGCGGACCGCAACATCGCCCGCTTCGGGCTGCTCGAGACGGGGCCGCAGGGCAACGGCGCCGGGGTCACCGGCGCCGACGCGAACGGCGATGCGCTCGGGCGCGTCGATCAGCTGATCGAGGCAGGTGAGATCCTATGAGCACCGGCGAGCTGCCGTTCGCGATCACGCTCGACGTCGGGTCGAGCAGGGCCAATCGCACCGGCTCCTGGCGCACCGAGCAGCCACAGTACGTACGTCACCAGGCGCCGTGCGGGCGCGACTGCCCCGCGGGCGAGGACGTGCAGGCGTGGCTGGCGCTCGCCGAGGAGGGCGATTACGAGGCCGCCTGGCGCCTGATCGTGGAGGAGAACCCGATGCCTGCGGTGATGGGCCGGGTCTGCTACCACCCGTGTGAGACCGCTTGCAACCGGGTCCAGCTCGACGAGGCGGTCGGGATCAACTCGGTCGAGCGGTTCCTCGGCGACGAGGCCCTGCGCTGCGGCTGGCAGCTGCCGCCGCCCGCGCCGGCTTCCGGCAAGCGCGTTCTGGTCGTCGGCGCCGGCCCGTGCGGGCTGTCGGCCGCCTACCACCTGGCGCGGCTCGGCCACGCCGTGACGCTGCGCGACGCCGGCCCGCGGGTCGGCGGGATGATGCGGTTCGGGATTCCTCGCTACCGACTGCCGCGCGAGATCCTCGACGCCGAGATCCAGCGGATCCTCGACCTCGGGGTCGCGCTCGAGCTCGACACGCACGTCCCCGACGCGCTCGCCGCGATGCGCGACGGTGGCTTCGACGCCTGCCTGCTGGCCGTCGGCGCCCAGCTCGCCAAGCGTGCCTACATCCCGGCCGGCAGCGCCGCGAAGGTGCTCGACGCGCTCGCGGTGCTGCACGAGATGGACAGGGGCGAGCCGCCCCGGCTCGGGCGCCGCGTGGTCGTGTACGGCGGCGGCAACACCGCGATGGATGCCGCGCGCACCGCGAAACGGCTTGGCGCCGAGGAGGCGATCATCGTCTACCGCCGCAACCGCGAGAAGATGCCCGCGCACGAGTCAGAGCTCGAGGAGGCGCTCCAGGAGGGGATCCTCGTCAAGTGGTTGACGACGATCAAGCGCGCCGACCAGGGGCGTTTGATGGTCGAGCGGATGGAGCTCGACGCCTCCGGGTACCCGCAGCCGACCGGCGAGCTCGAGGAGCTCGAGGCCGACTCGGTCGTGCTCGCGCTCGGTCAGGACACCGATCTGTCGCTGCTCGAGGGAACGCCCGGGATCGAGGTGCAGGACGGCGTCGTGACCGTCGGCGAGGACATGATGACCGGTGCGCCGGGGATCTTCGCCGGGGGCGACATGGTCCCGGCCGACCGTACCGTCACGGTCGCGGTCGGTCATGGCAAGCTCGCCGCCCGCCACATCGACGCGTGGCTGGCGGGCAGGGTCTACGAGCCGCCGCCGGCCGCCGCTGCGGCGACCTTCGAGACGCTCAACACGTGGTACTACACCGACGCGCCGCAGACCGTCCGTCCGAGCCTCGACGCCGTGCGCCGCAGCTCGACGTTCGACGAGGTCGTGCTCGGGCTGGACGCGGCGAGCGCCCTGTTCGAGGCCCGGCGCTGCATGTCGTGCGGCAACTGCTTCGCGTGCGACAACTGCTTCGGCGTCTGCCCCGACAACGCGGTGATCAAGCTCGAGCCGCCCGGGAGCTACCAGTACGAGGTCGATCTCGACTACTGCAAGGGCTGTGGGATGTGTGCCCGCGAGTGCCCGTGCGGCGCGATCGAGATGGTGTCGGAGACGATCTGAGCGCCGTCGCGCCGCTTGAGCGGTGCAGGCCACCGGCCGACGACGACCAGCCCGACAAAGCACTGCACTGCTAGGCGAACAGCCGCGGGTCGCCGCTGGCGATGCCGTGCACCCCGAGCGCCCGGAGGGCCTCGATCGCGGTCCGCTCGTTCACGGTCCACGCGTACAGACGCCCCTGGCGCTCGTTGACCGCGTCGAGCAGCGCGCCGTCGATCAGCTTGTGGTTGGCCATCAGCGCGTCCCAGCGTCGCTGAGCGAGGCCGTCGAGCGCCTGGGCGTGCCAGTCGCGCCAGCGATGACTTGCACGGGCGAGCGGCCCGCCGATCGAGATGCCGACGCGGGCGGCTGGTTCGAGCGCGCGCACGGCGTCGACCACCGCCGGCAACTGGCTGCAGATCAGCGTGCGCTCGAGCAGCCCGCTCCGGCGGAGCTCGGCGAGCACGCCGGGCTCGGACCCGGTGTGCTTGAGGTCCAGGTGCAGGCTGATCTCGTCGAACTGAGGCCTCGCCAGGTGCGCGAGCGCCGAGCGAAGCGCCAGGCGTGCACCGAGCCCGGCGTGCAGCAGCGTGTGCGCGAGCACCAGTTCGCCGCGCCAGGCGCGCACGTCGAACTCGATCACGTCGACTTGCAGGCGGCGAGCGGCATCGAACGATGCGAGCGTGTTCGCCCGCTCGATCCGGCTCGCTCCGCCGTGGCCGATTCGCTCACATCCGGTCACCTCGCCGACACACGATACGTCGTGGGCCTAAAGCGCGACCACGATCGACTTCGTGTGCAGGTACTCGTCGAGTCCCTCGGGCCCGTTCTCGCGACCGTAGCCGGACTGGTTGTAGCCACCGAACGGCACCGCCACGTCCATCCTGCCCCAGGTGTTGACCCACACGATCCCGGCGCGCAGTGCGGCCGCGGTCCGGTGGGCGCGACGCAGATCCGCCGTCTGCAGTCCGGCGGCGAGCCCGTAGTCGGTGCTGTTCGCGAGCGCGACCGCCTCCTCCTCGGTGTCGAACGGCATCGCCGCGATCACGGGACCGAAGATCTCCTGCTGGACGTAGGACGCCGAAGGGGAGACGCCCGGAAGCAGGGTGGGCGCCACGTACTGGCCCTCGGACGGGAGCTCGCGGTCGCGACCGACCGCCTCGACGCCTTCGGCGATCGCGGCGTCGACGAACGAGTTGACCTTCGCGACGTGCTTGGGTCCCGCCATCGGTCCGATCACGGTGTCGGGGGCGAACGGATCGCCGACCGGCACGTGCGGCAGCGCGGCCGAGATCCCTGCGACCACCTGGTCGTAGATCGGCCGCTGGATCAGCAGCCGGCTGCCCGCCAGGCAGAACTGGCCTGTGTTGAACACGACCGCCTGGATCGCGGTCTGGATCGCCCCCTCCAGATCGGCGTCGGCGAACACGATGTTGGCGCTCTTGCCGCCGAGCTCGACCATCACGCGCTTGAGAGTCTCCCCGCCCAGCCTCGCGACCTCGCGGCCGACCGCGGTCGAGCCGGTGAACGCGACCATGTCCACCCGCCGATCGCGCACGAGCGCCGCCCCCGCCTCGGGGCCACCCGTCACGAGGTTGTAGACCCCCGCCGGGACGCCAGCCTCCTGCAGCAGCTCCGCGACGCGCAGGGCGCTCATCGGCGTCTCCTCGGCCGGCTTGTGTACGACCGTGTTTCCGGCAGCGAGTGCAGGGGCGACCTTCGTCGCCGACAGGATCATCGGGAAGTTGAACGGAGTGATCGCGGCGACTACGCCGTACGGCTCGCGTCGCGTGTACGAGAGTGTGTCCGCGCCGACCGGACGTGCCGCCCCTTCGATCCCGGCGGCGAGGCTGCCGTAGTACTCGAACGTCTCCGCCGCGGTGGGCGCGTCGACGATCCGGCTGAAGGTGATCGGCTTGCCGACGTCCAGTGACTCGAGCTGCGCCAGCTCCTCGGCGTGCTCGCGCATCAGCGCGGCCGCGGCCAGCAGGATCCGGCCGCGTTCGCGCGGGGTCAGCAGAGGCCAGCCACCCTCGTCGAACGCGCGGCGGGCGGCAGCGACCGCACGTGCCGCGTCCTGCTCACCACCGCGGGCGACCGCGCCGATCGTCGCGCCGGTGCCAGGGTCGGTGATCTCGTAGGTGCCGCCGTCGGCCGCCGGCTCCCACTCTCCGTCGATGAACAGCTGCTGGTGCAGCCCGTCCGTCGACGGGCGTTCGGTCAGGGTCGCGGCGGTTTCGGTGGCCATCGTCTCTCCTCCTGCTGCGTCGGTGCCAGTCCTCGATTCTGGGCGGTCGGTCAGGACCCGTAAAGGGGCGTGCTCGCCCGGCGGGCGGGGATCTGCGCTGCCAGGCGGGAGATCGTGCGCGCAGGATCAGCGGCGCGGCGGGAGCGCCGCGTCGAATGCGATCACGCAGGCGGCGGGGCAATGCGGCAGCGAGACCCGCAACTCGCCCCCAGGCCCGTTCCAGTCGAGGACCGCGCCATGCTGCGGGTAGAGCAGCCGCGGCTGCGCCTCCGTCTCGGGCGCTGCGATCGGCAGCGTGATCTCGCTCACGGCGCCGGCTGCCCGCCCCGCGTGATCGCGCCGCCACACGACGACGAAGGTCGCACGGTCGCCGCGCATCCCGACCGCGAGCCATTCGTCGGACCAGCCGGGCAGCCCCAGCGGCCAGAACGGGAGCGCGCCTGCGATGTCGGCTCGGATCTGCTTGTAAACCGTGATCGCATTCGCGACGAGCGCTAGCTGCGTGGCCGTCATCCGGTCGAGATGGCCGGACAGATGGAATCGGCCGAGCATCGCGCTGCAGAGGGTGAACGCGATCTCGTCGTCGCTCATCGCAGGCTGCGCCGGAGCCCACACGGCCGCCTGCTCGGGCGCGACCGCCAGCGGAGCAGCTGCCGCGATCGGCGCGTAGCGCAGCGGCTCCTCCTGATCGCTCGTCGAGTGCAGCTGAAAGCGCGACAGCGTCCCGTAGTCGGTTCGCATGCCGCCGGACGCGCAGCTCTCGATCGTAAGGGCGGGATGGCGGTCGAGGACCCCGTCGATCCACGCGAGGAACGCCCGGTTGTGCTCGAGCAGGCCGGCGCCCGCGGCGACGCCGCCCGCCTCGGTGCCGGGAGCGATGTCGATGTTGTAGTCCATCTTGAGATAGCCGACGCCGAGCTCGCCGACGAGGAAGTCGACGGTCCGGTCGAGATGCGCCTTCGCCGCGGGATGCCGGAGGTCGAGGTGATAGCGGCCCTGTTCGACGACCCGGACGCCACCGCGCATGAAGAACGCCTCGTCGGGCAGCCGGTCGGCCACCGGACTGCGAACGCCGACCACCTCCGGCTCGATCCACAAGCCGGGGACCATGCCCTCGGCCCGGATCCGGTCGAGGACCTGACCGAAGCCATCGGGAAATCGGGCGCTCGACGGGACCCATTCTCCGACCGAGTCCCACCACCCTTCGCCCGGCTGTGCGTACCAGCCGGCGTCGATGCAGAAGTACTCGGCACCCGCGTCCACCGCCGCGCGGATCAGCGGGATCAATCGCTCCGTCGTGGGGTCCGCTCGAAGCGTGTTCAGGTAGTCGTTGAAGATCACGGGCAACCGGTCGTGGTCCGCGTGCGGCCGCCGCACCGCTCGGCGGTATCGCGTCAGCTTTCCGGCCGCGGCCTCGAGGCCGTCGGCAGCGACGGCCAGGGCCACCGGAACGCTCTCGAACGACTCGCCCGGCGACAGCGCCGTCCGCCATTGGTGCTCGACCTCGGTGGGGCCGAGCAGCGCCAGATAGGAGGTCGCCGGCTCGGGTTCGAGCTCCGCGCCCCAGTGCCACGGGCCGCTGTTCTCGCCGACCTGCCAGTGCCAGGCGCCGTTGTGCTCGATCTGCCACAGCAGCGTGTGCCCCGTCCGGCGGTTCACGGTGGCACCCATCGGCAGGTACGTGCCGGAGCTCCAGGTGCCCACGCTCGTGAACGCAAGCCGCCCCCGCGACCTGCCGTCGCGGGCGGGATCGCCCAGCTCCGGCAGCGCCTCGCGAAAGCTCCTGGACTGCCAGCGTCCCTCGGCCTTCCAGTCGTTCTCGGCCCACAGCACGTCGACGTCGCGCAGCTCTCCGCCCGGTCCGGCGAGGTCGCTGACGAGCAGCGACGAGACGGACTCGACCACGACCGCTGAGCTCCCGCGGTTGGTCAGCGTGGCCCGGCTGCACAGCACCCCGACGTCGGTCAGGATCCGGTAGCTCACGGTCGCCGCAAGCTCGGTGACCGGGTCGCGCAGGGAGATCTCGAGAACCCTCCACGGTCCGTCCGCGTGCAACTCGTGGCTGACGTAGGTCATCCGGTTGCCGACGACCGATTCCGAGTAGCGCCGACCGGCCCACTGACGACCGCTGCCGGCGAGCATCACGTCGAGCAACGGCAGGCCGGGCACGTGGCCAGGACGACCGTCGTGGCCGCGACCGGCGTCGTTCGCGCGAGACCGTCGCGGTTGGAGCCGCTTGCCGAGCTCGACCGGCAACAGCGAGACGAGGCGCGGGACGCCGCTCTGGTCGACCTCGATCTGCAGATCCAGCGCTTCATCGGACCAGTGCACGCCTGGCCCGACCCGCGTCGTCGCGGAAGTCATCGGTTGCCTCCTGTCCCTAGCCGAATCGGCTGACCGGCGCCTTGACAGATTGAGTGTCGTGAGCTATACCCGAGCCTACCATAGAGGGGAGCGTAGGGTGTTGTGACCGGTCCCATCCGAGAACCGCTTAATTTCGCCGGCAATTGTGACCGGTCACCATCGATCCGCGACGTCGCCCGCGCCGCCGGGGTGTCGTACCAGACCGTCTCGCGCGTGATCAACGAGCACCCGAACGTCAGCGACACAACGCGCGCAGCCGTGCTGGCGACGATCGCCCAGCTCGGCTTCCGACCGAACCGGGCCGCTCGGGCCCTGGCGGGCGGGCCCGCCCAGGCGGTCACGGTGCTCGGCTCCAACACCACGCTGTACGGCTTCGCGGCGGCGCTCGAGGGGATCGAGGAGGCGACGCGCGAGGTCGGGTTCGGGATGGGGTTCCGTGCGGTCGAGGCGCGCAGCCCCGCAGACATACCCGACGTCGTCGAACGTGCGATCGAGCCCGCGGGCACGCTGATCGTGATCGCTTTCGACAAGCCCGGCGCGCTGGCGCTCGAGTGCGTGCCGCTGGAGGTGCCCACCGTCGCGATGATCCAGGCACCGACGGAGGGCGCCGAGCCGACGCGTCCATCAGTCTGGATCGACGAGTTCGCCGCGGCGAAGGAGGCGACCGAGTACCTACTGGCACTCGGTCACCCGACGGTGCATCACCTGCCGATCCCGAGCTGGCCCCGGACCACGAGGCGCATGGAAGGTTGGCGGGCGGCGCTGGCGGAGGCCGGGGTGCGCATGCACGAGCCACTGCAGGGGGGTTGGACGTCGACGTGGGGCTACGAAGCGGGGGCGGTGCTCGCCAGGGATCCGAACGTGACGGCGGTGCTGTGCGGCAACGACGACATCGCGCTCGGCGCGATCGCGGCGATGCGGGATGCCGGCAAGCGGGTGCCGGCTGATGTCAGCATCGTCGGCTTCGACGACATTCCCTACGCGCAGTTCTTCGCACCGCCGCTGACGACCGTCCGCCAGGACTTCAAGGCGCTGGGCAGGGCCGCGTTCGCGAAGCTGCTCGAGATCTCGAACTCGCCGCGAACGCTCCCGCCGGCCGCCGCCCCGCAGGCGCGGCTGATCATGCGGCACAGCGTCGCTCCTGCGCCGCAGGTCGCACCGTCCGCCTCGGAGGCGTCCGGCTCGGAGGCCAGATCGCCGCCGCCGGGCCGGTGAGCATCACCGAAGGGGCATGGCCCACCGCGGCGCTTCCGACTCTGAACAGTGGACCGACGCGACCAATTGTCACCGGAACGTACACCGTCGCACAGCAAAGGGAAGGAGATCAGCATGAGAGTAGTCAGGTGGAAG
>DAHUYL010000231.1 GCA_027315255.1 Solirubrobacterales bacterium
ACACCTCGACCCGCCCGCTGACGAGCACGAGCAGGATCAGCGGCGGCAGCACCGCCATGCAGCCGACCAGGACCGGACGCCTGCCGAACCGGTCGGCCAGCCGCCCGCCCGCGATCGTCCCGAACGCGCCGGACAGCAGCAGCACGGTCAGCCCGGCGTTGGCGGTGCCCGTCGCCATCCCGAAGTGGGCGATCAGGTACGAGGCGATGAACGCCTGCAGCCCGAAGTACGCGCCCGACCGGAACGCGGCGACGCCGGCGACGAGCGAGAACGCCCCCCAGCGGTCCGGTCGCCTCGGCTCGCTCGCGCCGGCGGCGGCGCGAGCACCGGTTGCGGTGGGAGCACCGGTTGCGGTGGGAGCACCGGCTGCGGTGGGAGCGCCCGCGCGGTCGGGCCGGAACGATCCGAGGTGGCCGAGCGACGCGGCCATCAGCCACGCGGCCGCGACGTACGGCACGGCCAGCCACACGGTCCCGGTCAGCCCGAGCGTCAGCACCAGCGGGGTGACGACCGCCGGCCCGAGCGCGAACCCGATGTTCCCCCCGACCGAGAACAGGCTCATCCCGCTTGCGCGGCGGGGCCCCGACACGTAGTTGGCGTAGCGCGCCGCCTCGGGGTGATAGGCGCCGACGCCGGCGCCCGCGAGCGCGACCGCCGCGAACGTCAGCGGATAGGAGCGGAAGGTGCCCGCGAGCGCGATCCCGGCCCCGGCGACGAGCACGCCGCCGGGGAGCAGGAGCGGCAGCGAACGGCGGTCGGCGAAGTGCCCCCAGGCAGGCTGGCTGAGCGACGAGGTGATCGTCATCGCCAGGACCAGCGCCGAGGCGGCGGCGTAGCTGTAATGGCGCTGGTGGATCATGAACGGGAGCAGCGCGGGCACCGCTCCCTGGGCCAGGTCGACGGCGCCGTGGCCTGCGGCGAGGGTTGCGATCCCGCGCACGTCGACGCGGGTCCGGGCGGCGGCCAGCGCGGCGCTCATCGGAGACCCTCGACCGCCGCGACCGCTGGTCGCGCGACCCCGTGCAGCAGCAGTGCGACCAGCCGCTCCCGGGCGAGCTCGGGGGGCCAGCGGTGGCCGGTCCGCATGTGACGGTACGTCCACCCGATCGTGTTGAACAGCAGCGTGGCGAGCTGGTCGACATCCGGCGCGTGCAGCGACCCGTCCCGGTTGCCGTCCTCGAGGATCCGGCGGACCCCGTCCGTGAAGCTCACCCGCGTCATCACGGGCCCGTCGCCCTGCTCGTGGAACACGAACTCGCCGGCGCGGCCCAGCGCGTCAAGCAGGTGCAGGTAGCGCTCGTCGACCTCGCAGTGCGCGTGCAGCGCCATCTCCAGGCGCTCGGCTGCGGGCGCGCTCGAGACGAGCGCGGGCAGGACGGCCTCCCGGTACTCGTTCTCGAGATGGTCACGGAGCTGGGAGAGCACCGCCGCCTTGTCGATCCCGCGCCGGTACAGCGTCATCCGCGACACCCCGGCGGCGTGGGCGAGCTGCTCGGCGGTCACCTCGGACCAGTCGTGGTCGCGCAGCCACTCCCGCACCCGCTCGAGCCGATCCTGCTCGAGCTGCGACGATGTAACGCTCACGATACGTGAGTGTAACAATCCCCCGGGCGGGCGCTGCCGCGGCCGCTCAGCTCGGGTGCATGCCGCCGTCGATCCCGACGACCTGGTTGGTCATGTAGCCGTTGCGCAGGATCGCCATCGCCATGTCCGCGACCTCGGCCGGCGTGCCCAGCCGTCCGACGGGGATCCTGGCGGCGAGGTCGCCCGGGTCGCCGGGCAGCATCGCCGTGTCGGCGATCAGTGCGGGCGCGATCACGTTGACCGTGACCCCGTCGGCGGCGACCCGCGTCGCGAGGTGGTGCGCGAGGCCGTGGAGCCCTGCCTTCGAGGCTGCGTAGTGCGGCCCGACGATCCCGCCCGTCAGGGCCGCGACCGACGAGGTGAACAGGATGCGCCCCCACCGTCGCTCGCGCATCTGCGGCAGGACCCGGCGGGCCAGCAGGAACGGTGCCCGCAGGTTCGCGGCGACCATCTCGTCGAAGGCGGCGGCGTCGATTTCGTCGTAGCCGGCGACGCGCGAGAGCCCCGCGTTGGCGGCGAGGATGTCGATCGGGCCCAGCTCGCGCTCGACCGCCTCGACCAGCTGCACCGTCGCCTCCGCCTCCCGCAGGTCGGCGCCGACCGCGACCGCGCGACCGCCGCGGGCGCCGATCGTCGCCACGACCCGCTCGGCCGAGGCGCGGTGGGACATGAAGTGGACCGCCACAGCGGCGCCCGAGGCCGCGAGTCGCTCGCCGAGCTGCGCGCCGATCCCGCCGCTGCCCCCCGTGACCAGCCCGACCCTGCCTGCGAACTCTCGATCCGCGCCGGCGTTCATCGGCCCGGAGCGTAGCCGCCGCGATCGCCGATCGTGGCGGAAGTTAGTCTCACGAGGGTGAGCGCCGTCGAGATCAACGCGATCGCGGAGGCGGTCGTCGCGGGCCACATCTCGCTCGATCTCTACCCGGCGCTGCACGGACCGGCGCAGCTCGAGCCGGGACGCCTCGTGGTCGTCGGTCCGGCCGCCTTCTCCACGGGCGGCGCGGTGGCCAACGTCGGACTGGCGCTGCACCGCCTCGGGGTCCGCGTCCGGCTCGTGGCGAAGGTCGGCGACGACCTGTTCGGCGGCGCCGTGCTCGACGCGCTCGCGGCGCACGACGAGCGGCTGCGCGAGGGCATCGTCGTTGCGGCCGGAGAGGCCACCAGCTACACGATCGTGATCAACCCGCCGGGAGTCGATCGCAGCTTCCTGCACTGCCCGGGAGCCAACGAGACGTTCTCTGCCGCCGACGTGCCGTACGACGCGCTGGCCGGGGTGCGGGTCTTCCACTTCGGCTACCCGCCGCTGATGCCGCGGATGTACGCCGACGGCGGAGCGGAGCTGCGCGCCACGCTGGCGAGCGTTCAGGCGGCGGGCGTCGCCACCGCGCTGGATCTGTGCGAGCCCGACCCCGACAGCGACGCGGGTCACGTCGACTGGCCGGGCGTGCTGCGCGGCGTCCTTCCGTACGTCGACGTGTTCGCGCCCAGCATCGACGAGTTGCTGTTCATGTTCGATCGCGCGACCCACGACCGCTTGCCGAGGGACGGGTGCGTGATCGACCAGCCGCTGCTCGCTCGGCTCGCCGGCTCGCTCCTGGCGATGGGCGCTGCGGTCGTGGCGATCAAGCTGGGCGACCAGGGCCTCTACCTGCGCACCGGGAGCGACGTCGGGGGCTTCTGCCGGCGCGCCGGCCTGGTCGCGGACGAATGGCACGATCGCGAGCTGCTGTCGCCGTGCTTCCGAGCCCGCGAGGTCCTCGGCACGACCGGATCGGGCGATGCGACGATCGCCGGTCTGCTGGCCGCGGTGCTTCGCGGCGCAGGCCCAGCCGAAGCAGCGACGATCGCGACCGCGGTCGGTGCCTTCAGCGTCGAGACGGTCGATCCGACGAGTGCGGTCCCCAGCCTCGATCGCGTCCGCGAGCGCGTCGGGGCGGGCTGGGAGCGGCATCCGATCGAGCTTCCGCTGCCGGCCGGGGCACCGGTCGAGCGCGATCCGGCCGGGACGCTGACGTTGCGCGGATGAGATCGCTCGACGAGAAGCTGGAGCGCCTTCGCGTCGATCCGAGCGCCGGCGACGCGTTCATCCTCGCCGACGCCAAGGACGCGGACCTGGCCTTCGGGCTGGCCGCGCCCGGGATCGACCCGCGAACCGGACGCCGCCGCTCGCTTGCCGAGTTCCGCGAGCAGATCGTCGAGATCGTCAGGCAGGGACTCGTCGACATCATGCTGATGAGCCTCGGCACCAGCGAGCTGCTGACGGTCGAGCGGCGGCTGTTCGCCGATTCGCCGGTGACGCCAGCAGTTCGCGCGAACGACACCAGCGACATCCACCTCCTCGCCGGCGCGGCCTATCCGCGCCAGCCTCCGCGGCCGTTTCACACCGCGTCGGTCGCGCAGATCAGAGCCCGCGGAGGCGTTGATCTCGGCCTCTACTCGCTGACGCCGGCGAACGACGCGGAGCGCGACGTCGCGCAGCTCGAGGCGTACCGGTCGTTCCGCGATCAGGCCGACAGCAGCGGCTTGCGCCATTTCCTCGAGGTGTTCCCGCCGCTCGTCGCGGGCGAGCGGCCGGCCGACCCGGGCCGGTTCCTGAACGACTTCGTCGCGCGCACGCTCGCGGGGGTGCCGCGAGCGAGCCGGCCGGTCTTCCTCAAGCTCCCCTACTTCGGCGGTGAGGTGATGCGGGAGCTGGCGGCGTACGACCCCGGACTCCTGCCAGGGATCCTCGGCGGCGCGTCCGGCACCACCTACGACGCCTTCTTCCTGCTCGAAGATGCGCGGCGGCACGGCGCCCGGGCCGCCCTGTTCGGGCGCAAGATCAAGGACTGCGAGCACCCGCTGACGTTCGTGGCGCTGCTGCGCGCGATCGCCGACGGCGAGCTCGAGGCGGGCGAGGCGTGCCGCATGTACCACGACGAGCTGCGCAAGCTGGGGATCGTCCCGCAGCGGCCGCTCGAGCAGGACCTGCTGCTGAGCAGCCGCCCGCCCGGTTAGGGGCTTGCCGCCGCCGGTTGCGGCTAGCCGTACATCCGGCCGCGACCGCCGTCGGCTTGGATCCGCTTCGACAGCCGGTAGGCGAGCTCCAGGTGCTCGATCACCCTCGAGCCCGCCTCGTCGATCAGCTCGGTCGCCCGCCTGACCTCGGCGGGGTCCACGGACGCCAGCACCGATCGGATCGTTCCGCACACCATCTCGAGCACGACCTCGCCGGGCTGCTCACCGGGGTACGCATCCGCCGGCATCAGCTCGATCAGGTCGGAGGTCAGGTCGCTCAGCATCACTCCCGTGCGCAGCAGCTCGAATACGAACTCGTCGACGTGGTCGCCTGTGTCCGAGATCCCCATCACCTACATAGAGGCTCCAGCAGGGCATCGTTCGCCCCCTCGCTGACAGGTTCCGTGATCAAGGGCTTGTGTAGCCGGGGATCCCGGTCCCGGCGCGCACGGGCCCGACGACGAGCACATCGCCGTGAGCACACACCTGAAACGGGAAGTCGATCTCGCCGGCAGCCTTCTGTCCGGGCGGGTAGACCCGGAGCCCGGACGCATCGATCGCGTGCGAGCAGACAGCGCCGGCGTCGTGGAATCCGAGGATTGCATGGGCGGTCGCGCCGGGGCCGAGGGTCACGACCGCGTGGGACAGCTGGAGCCGGCTGGCCGCCGGGCCGACCTGCTTCGGGCCGGCGCCGAATGCCGAGACTCCCGGGTAGCCGTACAGCGTGCACGCGTGCTTGGCGATGTTGCTCAGTTCGAGCGGGTAGTACGTCGTGCCGGCCGTGCCGCCACCCAGACCGAGGCCGAGCCAGACCTGTGTCTCGGCGGTCGAGCATGCGGGGATGGCCGAGACGGCCGGTGCGGTCACGACCGCGAGGCTCGCCGCCACGACTGCCAGCGTGACGGCGCTCGCGATCGACCGGCGGAGACGGGTGCGCGGGGTGGGGAGCATGTCATCAAGCGTGACCGATCGGCCGGACGCCATCTACGCTCCCACCAGCCAGATGCCTCCTGGGGATGACCCACCTGCGCCGGACCCACTCGGGCTCGAGCTCGAGCAGATGCGCATGCTCGCCCACTGGCTCGTCGACGCGGTCATCGCGCACTGGACGGAGGTGGGTCGGGGTCCGGCGATCCTGACCGGCGAGCGCGAGGACTTGCTGCGGCGGCTCGGTGGCCCGGTCCCGCAGGAGCCCGGCGACCCCCTCGTCGAGATGCAGGTCCTAGTCGATGTCGCGCTCGCGCACATGCAGCACGGCGATCACCCGCGCTACTTCGCGCGCGTCCCCGGTCCGTCCTCGTTCGCCGGCATGCTCGGAGACTGGCTCGCGAGCGGCTTCAACGCGATCGTTTCGTCCTGGGCGGGAGGCTCGGGCCCGGCAACGGTCGAGCTGGTCGTGCTCGAATGGCTGCGAGCGCTCCTGGGGATGCCGGACGGCACCGAGGGAGTGCTGACCAGCGGCGGTTCGCTCTCGAACCTGCTCGGGCTCGCCGCGGCACGCAACGAGCGCGGCCCCGGGATCGCATACCTCTCAGACCAGACTCATGCATCGGTCGCGCGCGGGCTGCGCGCGACCGGCTTCCCCGCGGACGGCGTCCGGGTCCTGCGAAGCGATCCGGCGTTCCGGTTGGATCCCGAGCTGGTGGCGCGCGCCGTGGTCGCAGATCGTGACAGCGGTCGCCATCCCGGATTCGTCGTCGCGACCGCCGGCTCGGTCAACTGCGGTGCGGTCGACCCGCTCGACGAGCTCGCCGATCTCTGTGCCCGCGAGGACCTGTGGCTGCATGTCGATGGCGCCTACGGTGCCCCGGCGGCTCTGTGCGACGCCGGACGTCGCGCACTGACCGGGATCGAGCGGGCGGACTCGCTCGTACTGGACCCGCACAAGTGGCTGTTCCAGCCCTATGACGTCGGCTGTCTGCTCGTGCGCCGCCCGGGCGTCCTCGAGCACGGCTTCTCGATGACCCCGGAATACCTCGTGGACGCGACCGGCGACGCGAGTGAGGTCGACTTCCGGGACCGGACGCTCGAGCTCACCCGCCGGGCCCGCGCGCTGAAGCTGTGGCTGACGTTTCGCACGTACGGCTCGGCGCGGATCAGCGCCGGGATCGCCCGCGGGATCGCCCTTGCAGAGCATGCGCAGCACGTCCTCGAGCGCGATCCGCGGTGGCGGGTGGTGACGCCGGCCCAGCTCGGAATCGTCACCTTCACGGCGGTCGGTGCGACACCCGGCCACCATGCCGCCGCAGCCGCCGCACTCTCCCGCGACGGCTATGCCGCGGTCACGAGCACGAGCCTGCGCGACCAGTCGGTCCTCCGACTGTGCACGATCAACCCGCTCACGACGGAGGACGAGATCACGGCCACGCTCGAGTCGCTCGCGAGGCTCGTCCGCGATCGCGCGCACGGCCGCACGAGCGGTCCATGACCGAACCCAGCCCCCGCGTGGCTCGGCTGACCGCGGCACGTGCGCTCCGCGCCGCGCTGGCGGTCCTCGGCACTCTCGCCGCGACCGCGATGCTGCTTGCGAGCGGTCCGTTCAATGCGTCGCGCGCCGCATCCGGGCATGCCGCGGGCCAGCTGCGATGGAGCTCCGTCACCCCGGTGCGGGGGGTGGTCGATCTCGCCGCGCGGGCAGACGGGTCGCTCGTCGTCGCAGCGCGGGGACGCCTGTTCACGTTGCACGGCGCGAGCGTGCGGGGCTTCGCACCGGCGTACGCGGCGCCGCCCGGACTCGAGCCGTACATCGTGCTGTCAGCGGGCCAGGCCGTTCCGGGCGCCGGCTGCCGGTTCGCGGCCGGGGATCTGTTCGCGCTGCGGTTGGCCGGCGGCAACGGTGTCACGAGGGTGACGCCGTCGGGCGCGGTCAGCCGCTTCGCACGGCTTCCGCAGGCGGGCCTCGAGAACGGAATCGCGTTCGACACGACAGGAAGGTTCGGTCATCGGTTGCTGGTCACTCGAATCGATCACGGCGTGACGACGGTGTTCGCGATCGACTGTCGCGGCCGGGTGGCGGTCGTGACTCGTTCGGCCCCACGCGTCGAGGGCGGGATCGTCGTGGCACCGAGCGGCTTCGGTCGCTTCGGCGGTGAGCTGATCGCGCCCGACGAGCTCACCGGGCGGATCGAGGCGATCGCGCCGACCGGCCGGGCGACGCTCGTCGTGACGGCCGGTGGACCGCACGGCCAGGACGTCGGGCCCGAGAGCGAGGGTGTCGTGCCGGGCTCCTACAGCCAGGCGCTCGTGGCGGACCGGGGGACCCCGGGCAACCGCCATCCGGGCGACAACCTGGTGCTCGGCCTGGCCGCTTCCGCGCTCGGCGCCGCGGGAGTGCGCCCGGGTGATCTGCTCGTCGTCAGCGAGGGCGCAGCGCAGACGATCGATCTCCGCTGTCGCACGACATGCTCCACCCGCGAGGTCGCGCTCGGCCCGCGCGAGGCCCACATCGAGGGCCACGTCGCGTTCGTCCGCTGAGCGCTCCCGGCTCAGCCGTCGCTGAGTGCCCCTGTCAGCCGTCGTCGAGCAACCCGATCAGCGGGCCGAGCAGCCGCCGCGACCGGCGCGAGATGCCCGGAAGCGCGAGCAGCCTGTGCGTCGGCGCAGCGCCGGCACGGAGCCGCGCCAGCTGCTCGAGTGCGATCGGCCGCCACTGGCCGTCGACGACCGCGTCGACCGTCCTCCCGGCGATCGAGTCCACGTCGGTCTCCAGATGCTCGGCCCACAGCCGCAGCCGCGTATCCCGCGCGAGTGCGAAGTCCTGGGTGACGACGTTCATCTCCGTGTCGTTGAAGAGCGAGTGGGCGTTCAGGTTGGCGGAGCCGACCGTCAGCCAGCGGTCGTCGACGATCGCCACCTTTGCATGCACGTACAGCCGGTCGTCCCTCGAGCCGGTCCGTGACCTGATCGTGGCAGCGAGCAGACGGTTGCCGGCGTCGGCCGCGGCGAGCACGCCGAGCTGCCCCGCCGTGTCGTCCTGCCCGTTGTTCGCTCGGGCAGGGAGCAGCAGGACCAGCCGGAACTCGTCCGAGGGCGGATCCCGCAGCTTGTCCGCGAGCAGGCCGACGACCTCGGGGCTCCACAGGAACTGGTTCTCGAGATAGATGTAGCTGCGAGCGCTGCGGATCGCCCGCACGTAGCTCTCGAGGATCCTGAAGTCGCCGCGCGGCACTGCGGCGTACATGTCCTCTGCCACGGTTCGCACGACCTGGACCGAGCTCGAGCCGGCCGCCGCCACCTCCCCTGCACCCCCGAGCTGCTCGCCGCTGAGCTCGTGCCAGCGCATCTCGAAGTGGTCTCGGACATCGGCCACCGCCGGCCCGCGCAGCCGCGTGCCGACGTCGTGCCAGCCGAGCCGCCGCCGGGCGGGATGCGCGGGCGTGTCCCACCGATCACCGGCCAGGTCGGTGATGTCGATCCCGCCGACGAACGCCACCCTCCCGTCGACCACGAGCGTCTTCTCGTGATGGCAGTGAAACGGATGCTCGCGCGGGTCGGGAAGGCAGCGGATCCTGGTTCTGCGAGTGAGCTCGGCGACCGCGCCGGCGACCTGCGCCCGCGTCGGATGGAACGCCGGCAGCGGCGCTCCCGCCCACACGAGCACGCGAACGGCCAGACGTTCAGCCGCCGTCGCAAGCAGCTCACCGATCACCGTCGGCGGCAGACCGCGCGTGAGCTCGAACCCCGGGGCGAGATGCCAGCCGCTCACGTAGACGTACTCCCGCGCATGCTCGATCGCCTCGGTCATCGCCGCGAACGCGTCCGCGCCATCGACGAGCACGTCGAGCTCGCAGCCGTCGCGCGGCGGGGGCTCGCCCGCGGCCCACAGCCCGTCGTCCGCCGGATCGAGCGCGTGGCCCCAGCCGCGCCGATCCAGCCGCCACCGGTGCTTGGCCTCCACGACGCGCTCGATCGCGTCCCCGACGAGCGCGTCGGCGCCCCCGACGATCGACATCAGCAGCGACGGCGCCCCGGCGCGACCGCTAGCTCCACCACTTCCCCTCGCGAGCCGCTGCCGTCCCGCCGGTCCGATCCAGGCGATCCAGCTCCGACATGTCCTCGGCGCTCAGCTCGAAGTCGAACACGCGAGCGTTCTCCTCGATCCGCTCACGGTGAGTCGACTTCGGGATCACGACCGTGCCGCGCTGGATCGCCCAGCGGATCAGGATCTGCGCGGGCGTGCGGCCGTGGCGCTCGGCGATCTCGACGATCGTGCGGTCGTCGAGATGTCGCCCGGTCCCCAGCGGACTGTAGGCCTCGAGCACGACGCCGTGCTGCTCGCAGGACTCGAGCAGCGCTCGCCGGTACTCGAACGGGCTGAACTGGACCTGGTTGACGACCGGCTTGGTCGTCGCGGCCCCGAGCACCTCGTCGAGCTCCTTCGTGCTGAAGTTCGAGATCCCGATCGAGCGCACCCGTCCCTGCTCGCGCGCCTGCTCCATCCCGGACCAGGCCCACGTCGGCCCGCCCTCCGGCCAGTGGATGATGTACAGGTCGATCTGCTCGATCCCCAACCGCCGCAGGCTATCCTCGGCGGCCGCCACCGGGTCGCGGTGGCGCGGGAAGAACTTCGTCGTGATGAAGACCTCCTCGCGCGGGACGCCGCTGTCGCGCAGGGCCTTGCCCACGCTCTCCTCGTTCCCGTACGCCTGCGCCGTGTCGATGTGGCGGTAGCCGAGCTCGAGCGCCCAGCGAACGGCGTTCTCCGTCTCCCGGCCGTTCGCCACCTGCCACACGCCCAGGCCGAGGATCGGGATCGCGGCTCCGTCGGCGAGGGTCCTGACGTGCTCGGTGAGTTGCTCTGGCATGCATGCCCTTTCGAGACGTGGATCGGTCCGGGTTCCCGGCGCAATCACTACCCGGACGGGCTGACCTGCCCCCCGGGACGTTACCGAGCGCGAGCCCGTCCGTTACTGTCCCGAGCCGTCGAGTGGGTTCGGTGCTGAGCCGTAGGCATGCTTCGCGCGGCGAGCTCGCCGTGCTCGCCGCGCTGGTTGCCTGGAGCCTGTTTGCGCTCGGGTTGCTGCTGGCGAACGCAGCGGCGCGGCACGCCCACTTCACAGGTGCCGACGGCCTGATCGGCGCCGACGGCGTCCTCGGTGCCGATCAGCTCCAGTACCTGGCCTGGGTTCGCGACGCGGCCACGCATGGCCTGACGTCAGACCTGTTCACGCTCGAGCCGAACGGACACGTCTATCTGCAGCCGCTGTTCGCGATCAGCGGCCTGCTCGTGCGCGCCGGCCTGTCGCCCGCGCTCGCCTACCTGCTGTGGAAGCCGGTGGCGATCGTCGTCGTGTTCGCGAGCGCGCTCGCCTGGTGTCGCCGCGCGTTCGGCGATCAGGTCCCAGCGCGAACCGCCGCCGTGGTGCTGTCACTGTTCCTGTACTCCCCGGTGCCGGCCCTGCTGAGCTGGACCCAGTTCGGTGCCGGCACGTTTCGCTTTCACACCTATCTCCTCGCCGACGAGCTGCTGGTCGCCGGCAAGTTGTGGGGCTATCTCCCGAGCGCCTTCGGGATCGCGCTCGTGGCGGTCTCGCTGCTGGCGCTCGATCGCGCGCTCGACGGCCGTCCCGAGCCCCGCCCGTCGCGTGCCGGCGCGCCGGGCGGACGCTGGTCACGCCGAGCCGCGTCGCTGTCCGCCGGCGCCGCGCTGCTCGCCTCCTGGCTTCATCCCTGGCAAGGCATCACGCTGATCCTGATCTTCGCCGGTCTGGCGGCGTGGCGACGGCTCGACGGTTGGCCGGCCCTGGCCGCAGCCGCGCTGGGAGCTGCGCTCCCGCTCGGCTATTACTACGTCCTATCGCACACCGACTCCGCGTGGAGGCTCGCAGCTCGGCTGGAGGTGACCGGCCACCTCCCCGCGCTCGCGCTGCTTGCCGGACTCGGGCCGTTGGCGGCGATCGCGGCGTGCGGCGCGCGGCGTCCACGCGGCCAGCCGTTCGAGCAGGCGCTGCTGCTGTGGGTGGGCGCGTGCTTCGTCACCTACTTCGTCAACGACACCTTTCCCACGCATGCGCTGCAAGGGCTGAGCGTGCCATTCGGAGTGATGGCCGTGCGCGCCTGGCAGCGGCTTCGACTGGGAGCCGCGCTCGGCTTGCTCGCGATCTCGCTCGTCACGGTTCCGGGGCTGGCGTTCCTCGCGCGCAAGTTCGTCCTGACGGCCGACAGCTCGCTGGTCCAGTACTACCTGCCGAGCTCCGACGCCCGCGCGCTGCGGTGGGTGGCCGACCACGCGCCCGCCGGAGGGGTGCTCGCACCGACGCCGTTCGCCGCCGTGATCCCCAGCCAGACCGGCCGTGCGGTGTGGGTCGGGCACGGCTATTGGAGCCGCGACTACGCCGGCCGGGCGCGCCAGGTGGATCGGCTGTTCGGCGGACGCATGCGGCCGGCCGCGGCGCGTGACCTGGTCCGGAGCACCGGTGCGTCCGTGCTCGTCGCCGACTGCGGGCACCGCGCCGACCTCGCCCGCGAACTTGCGGGCGAGGTCGCCTCGACGCGTCGCTTCGGCTGCGCCCGCGTCTGGGTCCTCAGAGCGGCTGGCGCACATGCTGGTTAGCCGGTGTCGAGCGACCGACGCGACGCGGCGCTACCTTCTCCGACGGCAGGCGCAGGAGAGCCCGATCGGTCGCCTGCCCTGGATCACGCGGTCTTGATCTCGCACACCGAATACGCGCGGGCCCGGCTGGAGCAGGTCTCCCGTCGCCTCCACGAGCGCGTCTATCCGGAGACCCGCCCGGCCGAGGAGCTGGTCGTCTCGCCGCCGGTCGGCCGGATCGGCCTGGCCGGGGCCGAGCGGCTCGACTTCCGCCCGGCTCGGCTGGGAGACCGGTTCGGCCCGGCCTTCGCGACCTACTGGTTCCGAGTCGGCGCGACCGTCCCCGAGGCTTGGGCCGGCGCCCGCATCGATCTGTTGTGGCAATCGGCGAGCGAGGGGACGGTCTGGCGAGACGGCCGGCTGGTTGCCGGCCTCAACCCGCATCACGGGGAGGTCACGCTCGTGGACGCAGCCCAGCCGGGGTGGCTGGGCTGCTGGATCGAGCTCGCGTGCAACGGGCTGTTCGGCACGAGCGGCGCGCCGGTCGAGCTTTCCCGGTGCGAGCTGGGACGGTTCGATCCCGCGGCGTGGCGCGTGGCGTGTGACTTCGAGCTGCTGCGCTGCCTGGAACGCCACCCCGCGACCGAGCCGAGCTGGTCGGCGGTGCTCCGCCGCGAGCTCGAGCGGTTCTGCGACAGCGGCGACCCGGCGATCCTCGAGGAGCTGTTCGAGCGCCGCAACGCGACGCACGCTCCGGCGCTGGTCGCGACCGGCCACGCCCACCTCGACACCGCCTGGCTGTGGCCGCTCGCCGAGACGTTTCGCAAGCTCCAGCGAACGCTCGGCACCGCTCTGCGCTACATGGACGAATACCCGGAATACCGGTTCGCGTTCTCGCAGGCGCAGCACTACGCCTGGATCGCCGAGCGTGACGCGGCGCTGTGGGCGCGGCTGCGTGCCCAGGTCGCCGCGGGACGCGTCGTGCCCGTCGGGGGCACCTGGGTGGAGCCGGATCTGATCCTCCCCTCCGGCGAGTCGCTCGTCCGTCAGCTGCTGCTCGGCCAGCGGTTCTTCGAGCGCGAGCTCGGCGTCCGCTGCCGTGAGTTCTGGGCGCCCGACGCATTCGGCTACCCCGGTCAGCTGCCCCAGCTGATCCGGGGTGCGGGGATGACGCGCTTCCTGACCCAGAAGCTGTCGTGGAACCGCTTCACCCGGCCCGAGCACCACACGTTCATCTGGCAGGGCGACGACGGGAGCGAGGTGCTCGCCCACTT
Organism: Solirubrobacterales bacterium; assembly: GCA_027315255.1. Lineage (GTDB taxonomy): Bacteria > Actinomycetota > Thermoleophilia > Solirubrobacterales > Solirubrobacteraceae > Palsa-465. Next base: position 13,387 of record DAHUYL010000231.1, read on the forward strand.
TCCGCCGGCCGACACGTACTCGAGCGCTGCCGACGTCGACGGGCTGCTGCGCTCGGTGCGCGACCATCGCTTCGCCGATCCGGTGTACCGCGGTCTGCTGCTGTTCGGGCACGGGGACGGGGGCGGCGGACCGACGCGCGGGATGCTCGAGACCCTGCGCCGCGCCGGCGATCTCCAGGGTCTCCCGCGCACCCGGATGGGAACGCCCGCTGAGTTCTTCGGCGAGGTCGAGGCGGCGGCGGATCCACTGCCGGTGTCCGTGGGCGAGCTGTACCTCGAGTATCACCGCGGTACGTACACGTCGCAGGCGTTCGTCAAGCGCGCAAACCGCGAGTGCGAGCAGGGCCTGCACGATGCCGAGTTCCTCGGCGTCGCGCGCGGTGACTACGATCGCGCCGAGCTGGGGCGGCTGCGGCGGTTGCTCGCCCTCCAGCAGTTCCACGACATCCTGCCGGGGTCGTCGATCCGCGCTGTGTACGAGGACGCCGAGCGCGACTTCGCGGTGTTGCGCACCGGGATCGAAGCGCTGATCGGCGACGGGCCGACGCCGGTCAACACGACCGGCTTTCCACGCCGCGAAGTGGCAGGCGACCGGATCCTGGCCGCGGCGCCCTACGCCGCGGCCAGCGAGGTCGAGGCCGACGACGAGGTCGGCATCGACGGCTTGACACTGGAGAACCGGTACCTGCGAGCGACGCTCTCGCCCGACGGGACGCTCGCCCGACTGGTCCACAGGCCGAGCGGTCGTGAGGTCCTTGCGGGCCGCGGCAACGTGCTCGAGCTCTACGACGACGACCCGGTCGAGTTCGACGCCTGGGACATCGACCCGTACACGCTGGCGACCGGGCGCCCGGCGCCGGCTGCGGAGTCGTGGGAGCTCGTGACCGCCACCCGGTTACGCGCGGAGATCGCGTTCGAACGGCAGCTGAGCGACAGCAGCCGGATGCGCCAGGTCGTCCGCCTCGACGCCGGCGCCGGGCGGCTCGAGTTCCGGACCGTCGTCGACTGGCACGAGCGCCACAAGCTGCTGAAGGCGTGCTTCCCGCTGTCGGTACGCGCACCGATGGCAACCTACGAGAGCGCGTTCGGATACGCGGAGCGAGCAACCCACTACTCGACCGCCGCCGACCGCGCCCGCTACGAAGTGCCAGGGCACCGGTTCGCCGACCTCTCCGAGCACGGCTTCGGCGTCGCGCTGCTGACCGACTGCAAGTACGGCTACAGCTGCCACGGGAGCGCGTTGCGAGTCAGCCTGCTGCGCGCGCCCAAGAGCCCCGACCCCGAAGCCGACATGGGCCGCCACGAGTTCGCCTACGCGCTGCACCCCCACGCGGGCGGTTGGCGCGAGGCGTGGATCGTGCGCGAGGCGGCGCTGTTCAACGCACCACTGCGCTGGACGCGGCTCGACCGGACCGAGCCACTCGCCGCCGTGCAGCAGGGGGAGCTCGTGCTCGACACGATCAAGCTCGCCGAGGACTCCGACGAGCTCGTCCTGCGCCTGTACGAGCCGCACGGTGGACGCGGCACGGCGCGCGTTCGGCTCGGCGTCCCGTTCCGGTGCGCCTGCCGGACCAACCTGCTCGAGGAGGAGCGCGACGGATTGGCGGTCGAGGCCGGCGGCGTGATCGTGATCCCGTACGCGCCGCACGAGGTCCTCACCGTCAAGGCATCGTGATCGTCTGCGTCGACCTCGCCACCCGCGACGCGCTGGTTCGGGCCAACGCGTGCGCGGCCCTGTCGTGCCGCACATTCTCGTGCCGCGCACGGTCGGGACCGAGCAGCGACGCCTCACGCGAGCTCGGCTGCGTGTTCCGCCGCCCACTCGCGAAACGTGCGCGGTGATCGGCCGGTCACCTGTTCGACGGTCGGCGTCACCTTGGATTCGTCCAGTGAGCCGGCGACGTAGAAGTCGAAGAACGCGTCGACGTACTACGGCGACGTGCTCGAGAGCATCTCGGCGCGGGCCTCGTCGGCGGGCTGGGCCTCGAACGACAGCGGGCGCCCGAGCACCTCGGCGAGGATTGCGACCTGGTCGGCGGGTAGCAGCGACTCCGGCCCGGTCGGCGTCAGCGTCTCGCCCCCATCTCGCCCGTCGCGGAGCGCGACGGCGGCCACTGCGCCGAGATCGCGGGGATCGATGCAGGCGATCCGCACGCCGGCGAACGGCAGCCGCAACGTGTTGCCGGCTCGGAGCTTGTCGCGCCAGCGAAGCGCGTTGCTCATGAACGCGGCAGGCCGCACGACCGTCGAGGTAAGCCCTGATTCCTGTACGGCCTCCTCCGAGCGGACCATGTACGCGGTGATCGCGTTGCTCATGTCGCCGCGCCCGCCGAGCCACCGGAGAGCAATACCACCCGTGCGACGCCGGGTCGGCCAGGTCTCCGAGCCGGATCTGGACGTCGTCCGGCACCGTCCCGGCAGCCGGGGTCGAGCGGACGAGCGCCGCGACCTGCTCACCCGCCGCGCTGGTGCCCGCACGACCTCGGAACCGTCAGTCACGCCAGAAAGGACACACAGTCACCGACGATCTCGTCATCGCTGCACACCGCGAAGTGGTCGAGGCCGGCGTGGACGAGGATCTCGACCGGCGCGCGGTCGGCGAGCGCGGCGGCGAACGCGCGTGCATTGGCCACCGGCACGTGGTGATCGTCTGCTCCCCCGTGCAGCCGGATCGCCACGCAGCGCCGGTAACGGTCGAGATGGATCATCGGGTCGAGCGCGTCGCGTAGCCACCGACCGTAGCTGTCCGGGGTTCCCTGCTCGAGCGTTTCACCCGGCGCATCGAGCCGAGTCATGCCCGGCCGCGTCCAATCGGGCGTCGAGCCGACCGCGGCGACCCGCTCGATCCGCGTGTCGATCCCAGCCAGCGCGATCGCGATGTCGCCACCCATCGAGATTCCGCCGGCGCCGACCGAGGTGATCCGCTCGTCGGTCGTCGCGTCGATCACGCGCAGTGCCTCGAGCGCCGTCTGCCCGAGGATCGGCCACATCCGCAGCCGGAAGCGCTCCAGCACCGCCTCGGCGAGCGCGCGCCCGTCGCCACCGCCGGCGCGGTCGCCGTGGCCCGGTGCGTCGAAGCTGACGGCACGCACCCCGCGAGCGGCGAGCGAACGCAGCTGCGGGACCGTCTGCTCCTTGGAGCCGCCGAGATGGCTCAGCCAGACAACCATCCGCGACGGCGCCGGGAAGGCCTCGTCGGGCTCGACGATCAGCGTCGGAATCCCGGCAACCTCGATCCGCCGCTCGACCATCGGCTCGTCAGCCTAACCAAAGCGCGCCGACGGGTCGGCCTGCGACGGGACGGGTCGATTCGACGTGCGACCGGGCGCGCGATTCCAGCGCGTGATCCGCCAGATCCGCGCATCACGCGCGGGGGCAACGCCTGCTACGGCGTCACCACCGGCCGTACCACCGCCGTCGCCCACCGCCTCCGACGGCATGCTCCACACCTCCGACGAACCAACCCAGCAGCCACAGCAGCACTGCTGCTATCAGCACGAACCACAGCACGTGCACGGCGAATCCGAGTCCTCCGAATATCGCCACGATCAGCAGCAGGGCGATCAGAGCGACCATCGCTACCTCCTTTAGGGTCTTCACGCCGATCCCGACGATCGGTAGCTGAAGGACTACCCGTCCGCTCCTCGTTCAAGCCGGCAAGGCTGTCGAACGCTCCGCGGCGCCCATCAGCTGATCCGGACGGTGGCCGATAGTCGTTGACCGGGGCTCGACACCGACGACGGCTCGTGAGCCGCCGCGACTCAACACCCTATGCGCACACCGTCTCGATCGAGATCTCGAACAGGGGTCAGACGATCGCCATCGATCAGCTCGTCGGCGACGCGCTTGATGACCCGCCCGATCGTCTGCCAGTCGATCCTGCGCAACGATGCTCGTTATGGCTTTCGTATCGCTGCGCGCGCGAGTTCTGTGGCTACGTCGTCGATCCGCCACCAGGGTTGAGCACGCCCGCAACGTGGATTTCCTTCTCCACGTCGCCGATCAGTTCGGTGACGTGACGCGCCCAGGCCGGACGCGTTCCAGTCTCAGTCGGCTCGCCGACTTGATGAACCTCGTCAAGCACGAATAGCGTGCGTTGCAGTTCGGCCTGTTGCCATGGACTCCGACGGTCTGGACGTTCAGCGACTGGTAGGTCACCACGACACCGTCCTGTCCCCGGCGCTCGACCTCTCCCCCCGGATGAAGCTCCACGTGCCGACAGCGCAGCACCGACTCGTGCCATTGCTGAACCAGCGTTCGCCTGGGCGCAAACACAACCATCCGATCGACGAAGCCGCTTGCTCGCATGTCTTCGAAGACAAGCGACGCGAAGACGGTCTTGCCCGCCCCCGGCGCGGCAGCGACCGTCGCGACCTGCGATCGGCGGATCCGCTCAACAACACCCTCCAGCGCGCGCCACTGCCATTGACGCGGGAAAACCCGCGTGTCGGCCACGTCGACACCGCCCGTCGTGAGGTTGCATCTCGCGCACCACGCGGCGAGATTCTCGACCACCAGTGGACCGCCGTTCCGATGGGCACGGAGGTGTGCGGCATGGAAGGTGTCGATGTCAATCTCTTGCGAGCAACGCTCGCACCTGCCTCCCGATCGTAGGAACACTTGCTCGCGCATCGCGCGAGATGGCGACTTCCGGGTGCGACTCACGATTCCATCCGATCTGGCTCAACGACGATTAGCGGTTACCGCCCGCAATGTCGGGACCGCCTCCGGCGATGTCTCGACGCTCGCGCGCGCGGGCGAAATAGTTGGGAGCAGGCCGCGGACGGAACCGACGCGAGCCGGAGACCGTCCGTTGAGCTCCGCGGCCCCGACCTGCCTCTGACCTGATCTCGCGCCCCTACGCGATTCGCTACGCCGGCGGCTCCACCGCCGCGCCCGTCCACTCCAACGTCGCCGGATCCCAGCTCTCAGATGCATCGGGCTCGTGGGCGATCAGCGGATCGACGAATGCGATCACGTCCACTAACAGGTCGGCCCAGGACCCGGGCGGCATACGCTGGTATGCCATCCGTCTGAGCATTGCCGTGTAGGACGACTGTCGGTCGGGCATCTCGGCCAGCGCGACGGCGAGCGGGATGATCTCGTGCTTGCGGTGCTCGGCGACGTCGGTGATCGCCGAGCGCAGCTCGCTGGCGGTAAAGCTCTGGACGCGGCTGAGGACCCAGACGTCCGCGAAGTCGCGATCGCGCGTGTTGATCTCCCGGCGGCTCATCATCGTGGCGACCTTCTCGGCCACGCTCAGCTCGGGCGGGTACGACGCCAGGCGAATCGTCCCGCTGCCCAGCAGCTCGGGCAGCTCGATGACGGTCGAGCGATGCGGGTCGCCGAACGAGAAGTCGAGCGTGGTCGTTATCCGCGCCGTCGCGAGATGCGCGACCAGCTTGACGCGCACGCCGTGGTACCCGGCGTCCTCTCGCATGGTCTCCGTTCGGATGCTGTCCGAGTCGAACCTCAGTCCGTCGTCCCCGTCGAGCTCGGTGGCGACGATCTCGGCGACCACGCCGGCGACAACGGTCTCCTCGTTGCCTACGCCGATCGTCGAGAGGTCGGCGTCCCGCGTCATCCGACGAGCCGACACCGCCGCCATCAACATTCCGCCCTTCAGCACCATCTGGGTGGCGTATGGCGAGGCCGCGAGACGACGCAGAAAGCCTTCGACGGCATACACGACCAGCAACGCGCCAGTGTTGCCGCGGTACTCGGCCCGGGCGAGCGCCTGTAGTTCGCGAAAGATGCGCCTGGAGTTCTCGTCGCTCATGCGAGCAGTAGCTCGAGCGCCTCCCGGATCCCGCGCTCGCCGCCAAGCTGGCGAGCCACCGCGGTGAGGCGAAGCGGGTCAGCGTCGGGCCGCCGCGCGTAGCGCGCGAGGGCCGCTAGCGCGAGGTCTCGACCGACCACGTGCGGTAGCCGCATCGCGTCCACAACGCAGCGAGCCGCTGAGTAGATCCAGAACGGCTCGCCGGCGTCGGTCTCTTCGCCCAGCCGCTCTAGCTCGAACGTCTCGGCGGCAAAGCGGTGCAGCGTCGTCGCAGGCGTGTCGATCTTTGGCCAGTGGGCCCCACGGGGGACGGCCAGATGGATGGTGGCCGGTAGCTCGTCGGAGAGCTCCCAGTAGGAGAGCCCCGAGTTCAGGCAGATCGTTGCGTTCGGGGCGCGTGCGGCGAGAGCGGCGAACTCGGTGTTCATCGCGGGATCGCTGTCGACCGCCTGCATGACCCCGCGTGAGAGCATCAGCAGTGATCCCTGGTCGCGCAGGCGATAGATGGCGTGGCGCGGAATCCCTGCGTCCACCGCCTCGCGCACGCGGAACGGACGGTTATCGAACCGCTCCTTGATCACGGCCAAGTCTGATCGGGGCAAGGCTACAAATCCTAACCACCTCGGCGGCAGGTAGTGAGGGTTTGTTGCATCGCACCGCCGCAGGACCACCTCAACCGGGCGCGATCGAACCTCGCGCCGCCCCGTCCGTGACTGCGATCTTTCACCGCGTCTCTGGGGGGGTCCCGCGTTCGCGACGTCGATCGGGCTGCCTCAAGCCCCAGCCGCCGCCGGCGAGGCGTCCGCGCCGCCCCGGCTGTCAAGCTTTCTCTTTAGCCCAACGTCAGCTGACCCTGCCCCATCCACCATGCCTCCCATCACCTGGACCCAACCCGTCGGTCCTCGCAATGCTCGCCGACCAGTCGCACGGCGACCCACAGGCGGCGATCGAGCGGCGCGCCCGCGAGGTCGCACTAACCGCGATGGAGGAGGGCTGGTCGGGGCCGCCGTATGACCCCTTCGAGCTCGCCGACGCGCTCGGCATCGAGCTGGTCGCCCGGCAGGATCTCGACGACGCCCGTCTCGTGTCTACTGACGGCCGGCCCCGTATCGAGTTCAACCCGGCCCGCTCGCTCGCGCGCGCGTTTCTCGATCGCCCATGAGATCGGCCACTCGCTGTTCCCGGACTACGCCGAGCGTGTCAGGTACCGGGATCCGTCTGAGCGTCGCGGCGACGACTGGCAGCTCGAGATCCTGTGCAACATTGCCGCGGCGGAGCTGCTCATGCCGGCGGGCGCCTTTCCGATCGCCGAGACCGAAGATCTCTCACTGCCGCATCTGCTCGACCAACGCGCGCGTTTCGGAGTCTCCACCGAGGCCCTGCTGCGGCGGGCGGTCAAGCTCACCGACCGCCCCTCCTGCCTGTTCGCGGCCGCGAGACTCGTGGGCGACAAGGGGTTTCGTGTCGACTACCTCGTGCCGTCGAGGGCATGGGCGCCGAAGTTCGGTTCCGGCGCGCAGCTGCCGCACCACTCGGTGCTTCAGCGCTGCACCGCCGTCGGGTACGCCGACGACGCGACCGAGTCCTGGGCGGGGGAGGAGCTCCATGTCCAGGCGGTCGGCGTCCCGCCCTACCCGGGTGACCGCTTCCCGCGACTCGTCGGGTTGCTCGAGCCGGTTGACGACGCTGACCGCCGCGAGCCTAGCCTGGGGTGCGCTACGTGCGTGGAGACGCACGGGACAGGCGGGAGCCCGCTGGCCGGGTATCCGCGACCTGATCCTCGAGGAGCTCGCGGACCGGCACGTGCCGACCACCGTCTACGTCCTGCCCGACGAGCCGATGCCCGAGGATGCTCCCGCCGACGATCAACTCAGCCTGCTTTAGCCATATCTGCGCGATACCGACCGCCGTGCCCCCGACCCGCTGGGCGCGCGCGCCAAGCCCGCGGCACGTGACCGTGCGGCGGATCGTCGTCGTCTCCGGCCCTGTCGCCGGAGGCAAGAGCCACCTCGCCCGCGGGCTGGCCAGCCGCTTCGGCGGCGTCCGCCTCTCCACCCGGGAGCTACTGATGCCGGCCCTCGCCCCCGGTGAGGCGCCGACCCGCGCCGCGCTACAGCGGATCGGGGCCAAGCTCGATACCGAGACCGACGGCCGCTGGGTCGCCGACCGTCTCTCGCGTCGGATCTATGACGCCGGCGAGCGGCTCGTGATTATCGATGCGGCCCGTATCGCCGGGCAGATCGAGGGCCTGCGCCGTGCGTTCGGGCGCGAGGTCCGCCACGTCCACGTAGGCGCCTCGCGCGAGGCGTGCGCCGTGCGCTACGAGCAGCGCCGCCAGCGAGCTGATGTCCAGGAGGCTGAGAGCTACGACGACGTGATCGCCATCCGCCGTGTTGTCGGCGTGCGCCGACACTGCGATATTGTCGCCGTACGTTGACATCACCTAACTGTCGTCGTACGCTGACAACACCCAAATGCCGACACGCATCACCTCCATTCGCGATATCGCGGCGGCCGTCAGGGGGCGTCGTCAGAACCTGGGCCTGAGCCAGGCGGACGTCGCGCGCCTCGCGGGCGTGTCGCGTCAGTGGGTCAACGAGTTCGAGTCGGGCAAGCCGACGGCCGAGCTGCGGCTCGTCATCCGCCTGCTCGACGCGTTGCGGCTGTCCCTCACCCTCGACGAGCGGGAGGGGAGCAGCCGGTCCTCGCCGCCATCTGGCTCGAGTCCGGTTGATCTCGACGTGCTGCTTGGCGACTACCGCGAGCCATGACCGACACGCTGCTGGTGATCCTCGACGACGTCCTCGCCGGGACGCTGACGCGGCTGTCCGGCGGTCGCCTGCGGTTTGAGTACGACGCGAGCTATCAGAAGCAGGGCGGGCACACCCCGATGTCGCTGTCGATGCCCGTCCCAGTGAGCTTGCATCCCGACCAGCAGATCAGCCCGTGGCTGTGGGGCCTGCTGCCCGACAACGACCAGGTGCTCCGCCGATGGGCGCGCGACTTCCACGTGTCCGCCTCCTCGGCGTTCTCGCTACTGGCGACGCCGATCGGCGAGGACTGCGCCGGTGCGGTGCGCTTCGCCCCGCCCGACGCGCTCGAGCGCGTGCTCGCGCGCGCCGGCGAGGTGACGTGGCTGACCGAGGACGAGGTCGCCCAACGCCTACACGAGCTGCGCGAGGACTCGACGGCGTGGCTGGGCCGGTCGTTCACCGGACAGTTCAGCCTAGCCGGGGCCCAGGCCAAGACCGCGCTCCTGCTCGACGGCAAACGCTGGGGGGTCCCCTCGGGGTCGATCCCGACCACTCACATCCTCAAGCCGGCGATCGCCGGACTGGACGATCACGACCTAAACGAGCATCTGTGCCTGGACGCGGCACGGCGCGCCGGTCTGATCGCGGCGCGCTCGGCGATCGCGCAGTTCGCCGACGAGACCGCTGTCGTCATCACCCGCTACGACCGCATCAAAGACCCCGACGAGGGGATCACGCGCGTTCATCAGGAAGACCTCTGCCAGGCCCTTGGCCTACCGCCGAGCGCCAAGTACCAGAACGAAGGGGGACCGACGCCGGCGAGCATCGCCCGCCTGTTCCGCGACGCAATGGCGCCCCAGGCCGGAGAGGAGGCGGTTCGCCGATTCGCCGATGCGCTGATCTGGAACTGGCTGATCGCCGGCACCGATGCCCACGCCAAGAACTACTCGGTCCTGCTCGCCGGCAATCACGTGCGCCTGGCGCCGCTATACGACATCGCCTCGGCACTCCCCTACGGCACACACGAGCGCAAGCTGCGGCTGGCGATGAAGATTGGCTCAAGCTATGACGTCTCTCTCCAGCGCAACCGATGGCCCGACGCCGCACGCGACCTCCACCTCGATGCCGAGGCACTCGTTGAGCGCGCGCGTGAGCTCGCGAGGATCGCGCCGGACGCGTTTGCGGATGCGGCCAGCGCGCCCGATGTCGTGGCGCTGCAGCGAGAGCTTCCCGGCCAGCTCGTGCAGCTGGTGGCCAACCGCGCCCGCCGCTGCCTGGAACTCCTCGCTGAACGTCACTAGTCGTTGGCCGGTGTGAGCGGGGAGGTCCCAGGACTCGCTACGGCTCGTCGGGCTGCTCGATGCTGTTTCGGCCTCGGGGATATGACGCCGCGTTCGCGCTGCCTCCGAACGCGGCAGTGAACGCGGCCGCGCGCTCGATCGCCGGCCGGGCGTGGAGGTACCGACTCGTGGTGGTGAGCTGCGAATGCCCCATCGCGTCCTTGACGCTCACGAGGCCAACGCCTCCGGCGACGAGGAGTGATCCGAACGTATGGCGGAGGTCATGCCAGGGGAGGGGGCGCAGCCCGGCCGCATCGCGGGCCCGCTTGTCGCCGCGGCGGAGCGCCGAGCCGTCAAGCGGCCGGCCGAAAGCGTTGCAGAAGACGTAGTCGTCGGGGGAGACGAAGTCCTGGCGCTGAGACAGCCGGTCGAGTGCGGCCGCGGCCTGGTCGGCCATCGGCACGCGTCGAACGTGTCCGGTCTTCGTCGTGCCCTCGACGCCGGAGGAGAGTGACCGACTGATGGTGAGAGCCGAGCCGGTCCAGTCGACATCGCGCCAGCGCAACGCGAGGAGCTCGCCGAGGCGGAGGCCGGAGTAGGCGGCGACGCGGACCGCCTCGCTGTCGCGGTGATCCTCGAAGCGCTCGAGCTCGTCGCGGTCCGACACCTCGGGACGGTGGAAGCCGGCCTCGAGTGAGCGGGCGATGGCTTCGATCGCCTCGGGCGAGTAGAGGTCAACGGCAGGATCACCTTGCCGTACTCGGACTGCTTGTAGTCGCCGCGCAGCAGGTCGGCAACGGACCAGATGAGATTGGCGTGGTTCTTTGGATCCGTCACGACACCCCTTCAACGCCGCTCTCAGCTCGACTGCGCGATCCTACCGTCCGCGGTTCCGCCGAACCCGGCGCCTCCGGTCAGACGTTGAGGACCTGGAGGTCGGGGTACGCACGAGCCATCTGCTCGTAGTCGTCGTCCTGGGTGACAACGGCCAGGCCGTGCTCGATCGCCGTCGCCGCAATCAGCGCGTCGGTCAACTTGATCGTCCGGTGGACCCCGGCGGCCGTGCTCGCGACGACGAGCCGCGCCCAGGTGACCATGATCGCCTCGGAGATCGGGATCGGATCGGCCGCCCGAGCGAGCGCAAGCGTGTCGGCACGGCGGGCGCGGGTCGTGTCGTCGCTCGCGTTGAGAATCCCGAGTTGGAGCTCGCCGATCGTCACCACGGAGACGGCGACGCGGTCCGGCAGCTC
>DAHUYL010000030.1 GCA_027315255.1 Solirubrobacterales bacterium
TACCTCGTCGCCGCGTCGCGCCCGCTCGCGGCCGGCCGCCTCGGCGACAGCACCCTGTGGCAGGCATTCGCGGTGCTCCTCCCCCTCTGCGCGGTCACCGTCGGCTGGGCCACGAACGTGTTCCGCAAGGCGGTCGCGTAGAAGCGCGTTGTCGGGTTGAACGCGACCGTCGGGCGGTCTGCGACGGCGCGTTCGAGCGCTGCCGGCCCTCGGTGCGGGTCACGGTCGGTGTGTAGCGGGGAAGCGGCATAAGCGCGACAGCATCGAGGTCCGTGGTTGGGGTGGTGCGGATCGGCTGCGTATGGGGGCGTGGGTGCGCGGGGTGTGGTCGCGGGGCAGGTGCTGGTGCGGTTGTGCCGGTCGGCGGCCGGGGCGAGCCCGTCGACGCCGGTCTGGCGCTGCGCCGTGCACCCACTGCTTTTGGCGACGAGCGTGTTCCGCAGGGCGGTCGCGTAGTTACATACCGACCTTGATCAGCGCGACCGAGTCCGCGCAGGCTTTCCTCGAGGCGGTCGGCGACGACCCGCTGCACGCCTGGGAGCACATCGACCCCGACCGGGTGCTCGGTCAGGCGGCCCGGCTCGACGCGCTCGCGCCGGCCGCGCGCGCGGCGCTGCCGCTGTTCGGGCTGGCCGTCGGCATCAAGGACAACTTCGACACCGCCGAGCTGCCGACGACGTACGGATCGCCGATCTACGCGGGCCACAGGCCGGCCGCCGACGCGGCCGCGGTCGCCGCGCTGCGAGCGGCCGGCGCGATCATCGCCGGCAAGACGAAGCTGGCCGAGTTCGCGTGGATGACGGCGCCGGACACGCGCAATCCGATCGCTCCCGGGCGCACCCCGGGCGGTTCCTCGAGCGGGTCGGCGGCTGCGGTCGCGGCCGGCCACCTGCGGGTCGCGACCGGCACGCAGACGGCCGGCTCGATCAACCGGCCGGCGTCGTACTGCGAGGTCGTCGGCTTCAAGCCGTCGTTCGGGCTGTTCCCGCGCGACGGCGTGAAGCTGCTGTCGCCCGCGCTCGACACGGTCGGGCTGCTCGCGCGGTCGCTCGAGGATCTGCTGCCGGTGGCGCGAGCGCTGGGCGTCCGGAGCGGACGGGGGGCGGCGGGGTCCGACTCGCCCCGGATCGCGTTCGCGCCGACGCCCGCGTACGCGCGGATCGCGCCGGACGCGCGGGCCGCGATCGACGCGCTGGTCGCTCGCCTCGGGCTGGACGAGATCACGCTCCCGCCCGGTTACACCGAGCTGGTGCAGGCGCAGACGACGATCCAGTCCTACGACTCGGCCCGGTCGCTCGCTCCCGAGCTGGCGTCGCACCCGGCGGAGCTGAGCGACGAGGTGCGCGCCGCACTCGAGTACGGCGCTGCGCTGCCCGCGGAACACAAGCTCGCGGCCACCCGGGCCGCGAGCGAACACAGCCCCCCATTGGTCGCGCTCCTGCGCGGCTACGACGGCGTGCTGACGCCGAGCGCCGACGGCCCGCCGCCGCTCGGGCTCGCCTTCACCGGCGACCCGCTGGTCTGCCGCTGCTGGACGCTGATCGGGGCGCCGTGCGTGTCGCTGCCGCTGGCCCGGACCGCCGCCGGGCTGCCCGCCGGCCTTCAGCTCGTGGGCGCGCCCGGCGACGACATGCGGCTGCTCACCGCTGCATCGGCGCTGGTCAGACGTGCAGCGTGACGGGCCTGCCCTCGAACGACTCGATCCGCTCTGCGGCGGCCTCGACCAGCTTGTGGGAGAGGTCGGACAGCGAGCGGGCTGCGGCCAGGTCCTGGCCGACCACCGGTACGCGGGGGTCGGCCGGCGCGCGCTTCGCCTGACCGAAGCCGTGGAACCGCTGCTCCGCCAGCTCGAGGATCGCGTCCGCCCGGGTGCGATCACCTTCCTCGGTGAACGCGATGTTCACCTGCCAGATCTGCTCCGCCATGGAACACCTCCTTGGAACCGCGGATGATCTGGGCCAATCATAGGTCGACGGGCGCCTGCGTCAGGCGACGGCCGCGATCGGCCTGCCGTCCTCCAGGTAGACGCACCGCTCGGCCGACAGGCCCACCTGGACGCGGCGCCTGATCGGAGCTCGCAGGAGCGCGAGCGCCGCGCCGGGCTCGGCGAACCGGTGGTCCTCGATCTCCTCGGGCTCGAGCGTCAGCGCCGCCAGCCGGTCCTCGCTGAAGCTCCCGCAGTGGAACAGGAGCCGCACGCCGCCGAGCCGGCGCGGCCCGGGAGTGCGGAAGTCGACGCACACGAGCCGCCCGGCGGCCAGCTCGAGGCCGCATTCCTCGCGCGTCTCGCGCTGGCACGCGTCCCACGGCGACTCGCCGCCGGCATCCATCTGACCGCCCGGGATCGTCCAGCCCGGCTTGTACGTCGGCTTCAGGACCAGCAGCCGTCCGGCCGGGTCGAGCACCAGCGCGCCCACCGAGACGGGGACGCGCGGCACCACATACGTGTCGGCTGTCTCGTTCACGAGCTGATCATCGCGGGCCGCGGACGTGCGATGCTGTCGAGCGTGATCGGCGGTTTCCTGGCGGGACTCGGCTCGGCGACCGCGGCGCTGCTGGGCGCGATCGCGGCGGTCGGCGGACCCGCGCCGGTGACGCTCCCGCAGACGCCGGCGCGTCCGTCGAGCAACACGCGCGTGTTCGTCTTCGAGATGGATGCGCTGTGGCGGGCGGTCCAGCTCGACTCGGTGCAGGACGGGCTGCCTGCGTTCTTCCCGGAGGGCGCGTACGCGCAGATCAAGGCGATCGCCGACCCGCGCGGTGACTGGCTCGACCGGCTGGTCGGCGAGTTCCGTCTCGACATCGCGGCGGCACACGCACTGCTGGGCGCGAGCGCCCGCCGCGACAGGCTGGTTCGAGTCGAGGTCCCCCCCGAGTTCGCGCACTGGATTCCACCCGAGGTCTGTTACAACAGCGCCGGCTACTGGGAGACGCCGAACTCGCGGATCGTGTACAGCCAGAACGGACAGCTGCGCTCGTTCGGGATCGCCTCGATGATCTCGTGGCGCGGCGTCTGGTACGTCGTCCACCTCGGGGCGATCCTCCGCTCGGACGCCGGTGGCGAGGTCGACGCGCCGGCCGTCGGTCCCGGCACCCCGGTCCCCTCCTCGACCTGCTGAGCGGCTGCGAAGACCGATTGGCGATGCCGCTGACCGTCCGCGCGCTCACCTCCGAGGACGTCGAGCGCGCGGCCCGGGTGATGGCCGACGCGTTCGGGATGCGCGTCTCAGACCCGGCGGAGCGCCGCCGCATGGAGGAGCGGATCGAGCACCTGCTGAGGACCGATCCGGAGCGCGGGTTCGTCGCGGTCGACGATGGCCAGGTCGTCGCCGTCGCCCAGGCGATGGTGCGCGAGCGGCTGTGGTGCCTGTCGCTGCTGGTCGCAGATCCGTCAGCGCGCCGCGCGGGGGCTGGACGCGCTGTGTTCGACCGTGCCCTCGACGGCCTCGCCGGCGCCGACTCCGGGCTGATCGTGTCCTCCAACGATCCGCGGGCGCTGCGGCTGTACGCGCGCGCGGGCTTCGAGCTGCGCGCCACCTTCCAGGCGGCGGGCGCGGTCAACCGCAGCCGCATCGCCCACCCGTCCGCTGGATCACCAGCGAGCAGCGGTGGGCGATCGGCGTGGTGCTGGCGGCCGGGCTGGAGCTGAGCGCGTACGGCGCCGTGTGCGTGCGGGGGGCGTCCGGACCGCTGTGGCCCTTCCTCCCGAGCTCGTCCTTCGCCTGACTCGCGCAGGGGCCCTGCTCAGCTGGGCGGAGGCGGCGGGCCGTGCCGGACGAGGCCGAGCTCCTGCTCGACGGCGGCGATCCGGTCGGCCGGGACCCGCGGCCCGTCGGGCGGCGGCTGGAGCCACGGCCACGCGGCCGGCTCTGCCAGCGCTCGCACGTACTCCTCGATCCCCGCGGGCGTCGACAGGAACAGCAGCCGGGCGGTGTCGGACTCGACCCGGAACGTGTGCGGCGAGCCGCCCGGCGCGAACACGACCGAGCCGGGGCTGCAGCGGCGGCCGTGCGTCCTCACCCAATCCGCGGCCGCGGCCTCGGGCTCGGCCTCGAGGAGCCAGGCCGTGAGCTCGCCTTCGAGCACGTAGAACGTCTCGTCCTGCGGATGCGAGTGCAGCGGCGGCGCCGCCCCGTGGGGCAGCACCCCCTCCCACAGCGCGAACCTGCCGGCGGTGTGCCGCCCGTCGAGCTTCATCCGCCCGAGCGTGCCGAGGAACCACAGCTGCTCGCTGTCGCTGACGACCCGGGGTTCGGCCGTACCGGCCGTCTGCGGCATCGCGCTCACGCCTCTGCGGCGGTCGCGCCGGGGGCACCGAGCTCGAGGTCCCCCGGCCGCGAGTAGACACCTCCGGGAACGCCGCCGATCGCCAGCGGGCGAACCCCGTCGGCGCGCTTGAACGACCCGTGGAAGATCGCCTCCGTCTCGTCGGTCCGCTTGATCTCGTATCCGTCCATGGTCACTGCTCCGCCGGCACGCCGATGCGGTGGGCGCCGCCGCCGAAGTCGAGCGTCACGCACGGCTCGTCGCCGATCACCCAGGCGTCGTGTCCGGGGCCGATCACGAACGCATCTCCCGGCCCCAGCTCGACCTCGGTGCCGTCGGCCATCCGCACGCCCTCGCGACCGGAGACGACGTAACCGGTGTGGCTGACCTCGCACAGGTCGGTGCCGGCGACGTGCTTGATGTCGGTCGACCACCGGAAGCCGGGCTGGAAGGTCGCTCGCCCGACGACGACGTCGCCGAGCGTGACGAGCTCGAGCACGGCTCGGTCCGACGGTGCGCGGTGCTCCTCCGGCCGGTCGAGGCTCTTGACGATCACGTTCGACATCGCTTGAGTCCTGACGCTGTTGCTGCTGGTCACTGCCGCCTCCTCTGAGGTTCGACTGAAGTGGCGGCAGCGTCGCAGCCCGGCGTGGGCGCCACATCGGTCCCGCTGCCCATCTTGGCCCCGCGGCCTGCCTATCTTGCGCCCGATCTCCGGGTCCGGTGTCGTCTTCAGAGTCGACCCCGAGATACGTGTGCCGATGCCGAATGGCTGCCCGCGACCGGTTGGTCCGGCCACCCGCACCGGACCAGCGTCGGCCGCCACCATGGATGCCTGGTCGTCGAATGAGCACGCCTCAGCGATCTG
>DAHUYL010000034.1 GCA_027315255.1 Solirubrobacterales bacterium
AGGTTGTCGACCTCGAGCGCTGCCGCCATTGTCAGCCCTTCGCTAGCGGCGCCTCAGCCGCACGTCGAGCGCGTCGCGGAGCGCGTCGCCGACCAGGTTGGTGGCGAGCACGAGCGCGACGAGGCAGCCGCCGACCGGGTACACGAGCCACCAGTAGCCCGCGGTCACGTTGTTCTGGGCGCCGCCGAGCATGTCTCCCCACGACGTCGCCGGGAACTGCAGGCCGAAGCCGAGGAAGCCGATGTAGGCGAGGATCAGGATCGCGTCGGCGACCTGGAAGGTGACGTTGACGATCACGACCGACAGCGCATTCGGGATCAGGTGGCGCAGGACGATCCGCGAGCGGCTCGCGCCCATCACGCGTGCCGCGTTGACGAAGTCGCGATTGCGCAAGGTCAGCACCTCTCCCCGGACCAGGCGCGAGGGCCACAGCCACGACCACAGGCCGATCAGCAGGCTCAGGCTGACGACGGTGCCGCTGAACTTGGTCGCGAGCACCAGGACGATGAACAGCAGCGGGATCGACAGCAGGACGTCGACGATCCGCATCATGATCCCGTCCATGATCCCGCTGGCGAGCCCCGCGATCGCGCCCCACAAGGTCCCCACGACCGTGGCGAGCGCCGCCGAGAAGAAGCCGATCTCGAGCGCGGACTGCCCGCCCAGCATGATCCGGCCGAGCTCGTCGAAGCCGTGCTCGTCGGTCCCGAGCAGGTAGCCGCCGCCCGGGGACTGGTCGGTGACGAGCGGGTTGACGAGCGTCTGGTTGGTCGGGTGGATCACCGGCCCGAGGAAGCAGAACAGGACGAAGAAGACGATCACGGCAAGCCCGACGGCCGCGATCTTGTTATCGAAGAACTCGCGCAGCGCCAGCTTCCAGCCGCTGGCGATGACTTGGACCTCGCCGCCCTCGGGCCCGACGAACGCGGGCAGCTCGACGCCGCCGAGGCCCTCGACGAGCGATGCGACGGGATCAGGCAAGGCGCACCCTCGGATCGGCCACGGTGATCGCGATGTCGGCGATCAGGTTCCCGACGACGACGAAGATCGCTCCGAGGATCACGTACGCAAGCAGGATGTTGTAGTCGAGGTTTCCGAGCGCCGTGTAGAACAGCATCCCCATCCCAGCGTAGTTGAACAGGTACTCGGTCAACAGGTTGCCCGCCAGCAGCGTGGGGATCGACAGCCCCACGAGCGTGATCATCGGCAGGCACGCATTGCGCAGCAGGTGGCGGAACAGCACCGCGCGCTCCGACAGGCCCTTGGGGCGCGCGAGGCGGATGTAGTCCTGGGCGAGGTTGTCGAGCGCCGAGGAGCGCATGTACCGGCTGAATGAGGCGATGTTGATGCCGGCCAGCGTGACGATCGGAAGCGTCAGCTGCGCGGGGTGGGTGAACGCCTGCCATGCGGTCGTGATCGAGTCCGAGACGACCGGCGGGAACACCCCCCAGTCGAGCGCGAGCAACTGGATCAGGATCAGCCCGAGGAAGAACGACGGCATCGAGTAGAGCACGAACGTCAACGTCGTGAACGTGTAGTCCTCGATCGAGTTGCGCCGCACCGCCTGCATGACCCCGAGGGGAACGGCGATGATCAGCGCCAGCACCAGCGAGGCGCCGGTCAGGAAGGCGCTGCGACCCAGGTTCTCGCTGAACAGCGCGCTGACCGTCTGGTCGAGCTTGTACGAGTAGCCGAAGTTCAGGTGCAGCAGGTTCCAGAGATAGGTGAAGAACTGGGCGATCTCGGGACGGTCGTAGCCGTGGATCCTGTTCCACGACTTGACCGCCAGCGGCTGCGCCTTGGCGCCGAGCACGTCGTAGACCGGCGACGGCGACAGCCAGTGCAGCAGCAGGAAGATGATCACCGTGACGCCGAACAGGACGATCACGGCGGTGGCGAGCCGGCGGATGACGTATCCGATCATCGGCGCGGCCCGGGACGGGTGTCAGAGGCTAACGGCATCCGTGCCACGGCGCCGGGGCCGTGGTCGTCTCCGACCACGGCCCCGTCAGCGCTCCGTCATTGGTTCTCGTCGTAACCCCCGCCTACTTGACGTACCAGTACTGCGGGAACCACTGCTGCTGGGTCCTCGCCGTCCAGCCGTCGGGCGGGCCCGCGACCTTGGTCGTGTTGACCGCCAGCAGGTAGTCCTGCATCGGCATCCACAGCACCGGCGGATGCGTCTCGAAGTACGCCTCCTCGTTCTTGATCGCGTCGAGGTTGCCGCTGTGCACGGAGGCCAGCATCAGCGCGTTCGCCTTGGGGTCGTTGTAGTTCCCGAGGTTGAAGCCGCCGCCCGGGTTCCAGACCCCTTCGGCCGCCGGGTAGTAGTCGGTGAACAGGCCGCCGTAGTTGTTGGCGCCCCAGGCGTTCGTGTACTTCTTCGCCGCCGGGTTCTGGTCGTTGTAGTTGGACGTGAGGAAGTTGAACGTCTTCGTCTGCAGCGTGATGTCGATTCCTGCGTACTGCTTCGCCGCCGAGGCGACGACCTCCGCCTCGAGCGCGCCGGTCGTCGAGACGTTCTCGGGCTGGTTGGCCCACACGAACGCGATCGGCGTGCCCGCCGGGATCCCGGCGCCGCACTCGCTCGCCCCCGTCCCGGGCTTGATGCACGTCGTCTTGCCGCCGGGCACGACCTTCCAGCCGTGCGCCTTCAGCACCGCGACCGCCTTGCTCGGGCTGTACGGGAACGCCGGGTTTGCGGCGCTCGGGGCCGCGTACGGCGACGCCGGCGACGACGGGACCGACGTGTACTGCGGCACCGCCGCGGTCTTGTACACGCCCTTGATGATCGCCGGCTGGTCGACCAGGTACCCCAGCGCCTGCCGGACGTACACCTGGGCGATCACGTTGTTGAAGTCGTTCGTCTTGTCGGCGAAGTTGTAGATCGCACCGAACCAGCCCCAGGACGGGCCGCCGTAGATGTCGATCCCCTGCGACTTCAGCGCCGGCGCCTCGGCCAGCTGCGACGGGTCGATCCCGACGGCGACGTCGAGACTGCCCGACCGCACAGCGTCCAGCTCGGCCGTGAAGCCGGTGAACGTGTTCACCTGCACCTGCGACATGATCGGCTTCGGCGTGCCGCCGTAGCTCGGATTCGGGGTCAGCACGTAGGAGCTGTTCGTCGCGCTGAACGAGGTCAGCTTGAACGGACCGCTGACCACCTGCCAGAGCGGGTTGGTCCCGAACGTCGCGACCGC
This sequence comes from Solirubrobacterales bacterium, assembly GCA_027315255.1. Classification (GTDB taxonomy): domain Bacteria; phylum Actinomycetota; class Thermoleophilia; order Solirubrobacterales; family Solirubrobacteraceae; genus Palsa-465. The sequence goes on from DAHUYL010000034.1 coordinate 3,201, forward strand.
CTTGCCCTGCGTGTTGAGGTAGTCGTAGATCTGCTTGTCGACCGCCGGGTTGTTCTCCCAGTTGGTGATGTGCGGGCCGCCGGCGGCATCGACGTTCCAGGCGGTGCTCGGCAGCGGGTAGACGTTGTTCGTGTCCTGCAGGTTGTTGTTGAGGAAGAACTCCGGGTTGAACGGCCCCGTCAGCTGCATGACGACGTCGTACGTGCCCTTGGTCGAGATGCTCTTGACGTTCTGCGGCATCAGCCCGGGCGAGAACTGGCCCCAGTTGGCCGGGCTCTCCTTGACCGCCGCCTGCAGCAGGTTGAACCAGAAGACGACGTCCATCGCGTCGATCGGGGCGCCGTTGGACCACTTCAGCCCCGGCTTGATCGGGATCGTCACGGTCTTGCCGCCGTTCGAGAAGATCGGCGGATTGGCGGCGCTGAGGCCGTAGTCGATCTCCGGCCGGGCGCCGGTCGGGCCGCCGTAGAGCGGCATGAACAGCGACGTCAGCAGCGAGATCGTCCCCGTCGAGGTGTTCGCCCCGGGGGCGATCGGGAAGATGTACGTCGGCGTCTGCCCGCTCAGCTGGCCCTGCGTGATCGTGCCGCCGCGCTTCGGCGTTCCCGCCGGCGGCAGCGTGCCGAACAGGGCCGTGCCGAGGCTCGACGAGCCGGCGTTTGCGACCTTGTTCGCGGCCTTGTGCGGCGTGCTGCCGCTTGCGGTCACGGCAACGACGCCGAGTACCGCACCCGCGGTCACCGCCGAAGCGGCCACCCATCGGGCGATCCGTCTGGTCCCCCCCCTGCCGGACGGCTTGGCCGCCCGCGTTCCATCAGTCATTATGCGACCTCCATAGAAGCACTGAAGCAGCGGCATCTTCACATCGCCCTGAGTCCGTGTCAAACACGGCGACCCTTCCTTCATGCTTGGGAAACAATCGGATCTCGCAGGACAAATGTGAGCCGCGCACGCATGATTCTGGCGCGCGGGCGAGGCCGGCCGCTGTTTTATTGCCTACGAGCTGGACAGGACGGTCAAAGGCCACTCGCCTGGTGGGCCAGATTGGCCTAGCTGAGTGTTCTCTCCCGGACCCGTCGGGTCCGGCGCGTTCGCTCCAGCACCGGTCATCCGGCCTCGTTGACGCAGCGGCGCCGGGGCTACGCTCCAGGCCGACGCCCTCGTAGCTCAATGGACAGAGCACGCGCCTCCTAAGCGCGGGATGCAGGTTCGATTCCTGCCGGGGGCATCTCGCTCACGCCTCGCTGATCTGCCTTTAAGGTGAGCCGGCTCTACTGTGCCGCCTGGTGGCAGAGCAAGCGCTGGACCTACCCCGGGCCCCGGAGCCTCAGAGCGGCACCCGCTACGAAGGGCCGGCGGCCCGCTCACCGCTGCGTGGCGCGCTTCGCCGTCACGTCTGGTGGTGGGTCGCGGTCGCGATCGTCGCATTCTCCACTGCACTGGTGCTCTGGGCGCGGACCCGCCCGAGCTACGACGCCTACGGCTGGCTCGTGTGGGGCTACCAGACGCTTCACGGCCACCTCGACCTCGGCGGCGCTCCATCTTGGAAGCCGCTCCCATACGTGTTCACGGTCCCGTTCGCGCTGTTCGGGCCCCACCTCGAGATGCGGCTGTGGATGGTGGCGGCCGTGGCGCTCTCGTTCGCCGGCAGCGTGTTCGCAGGCCGGATCGCCTTCCGCGTGGTCGCCGCCGAGCCCGGCGCCGATGCCGCGGGCACCGGTGCACACGCGGGCGCGCCTCAGCCGGTACCGCTCGCGCAGGGACGGCTCGTGCGCCTCGCGCCGTGGGCCGCGGCCGTCGTCGCCGGCGCGGCCGTGCTCGCGATCCAGGACTACATGCACTACGTGCTCAGCGTCCAGTCCGACCCGGTGATCGTGACGCTCGTGCTCGCCGGGATCGACTCGTACCTGTGCGGGCGGCGCGCGCTCGCCTTCTGGCTCGGGGTGCTCGCCGGCCTCGGCCGGCCGGAGGCCTGGATCCTGCTCGGCCCCTACACGCTGTACCTGTGGTTCCGCGCTCCGCGGCTGCGCTGGCAGCTCGTGACCGGCTGGGCGCTGACCGCGTTCATGTGGTTCGGGGTTCCGACGATCACCAACGACCGCCCGTTCGTCTCCGCCCAGCTCGCGATGAACTCGCCGCGGATGCTGCGCGGCAACCAGATCGTCGGCGCGCTCCACCGCTTCTGGGACCTCTACAACGCGCCGCTGTGGGTGGCCGCGGGACTGACGGCGGCATGGGGCGCGTACAGGCGCCATCGCGTCGTCCTAGGGCTGTCGGTGGCGGTGGCGCTGTGGGTGATCGTCGAAATCGCGTTTGCACTGCACGGCTGGCCCGCGATCGCGCGGTACATGTTCGAGGCCGCCGCGATCGCCGGGGTCCTCGGAGGAATCGGGGTCGGCTGGCTGCTGCGGGTGCCGCTGCCGGCGCTCGGCCTCCGGCCTGGAGCTGCCGCCGACGGCACGGCGAGGCTCGCGCCGGCCGGCCGCGTGGCGCGCTACGCCGGCCCGCTGCTCGCGGCTGCGATCGTGATCTCACTGGTGCCCTACGCGCGGATCCGCTACGAGCAGGAGCACGACGACCTGACCGCCCAGCGCGTTCGCACGAACGAGATCAACGCGCTGCTGACGACGTTCGACCGGATCGGCGGCGTACGCAACATCCGCCGTTGCGGCCAGCCGGTGATCGACGTCGAGTGGGCGAGCCTGCTCGCGTTCACGATGCGCATGGACGTCGGCTTCGTCGGCTACCGGCCCGGCTGGGAGATCCACCACGCGCGCGGCCCGATCGTGGTGTTCAACCCGATCCCGTACGGCTGGCAGTCGCGGCCGTTCCGGACCGCGCACACGCCGACCTGCCGCCGGCTCCGCGCCAAGCTGGTGTTCACGCGCAGCCACCCGGGAGGACGTCTGATCCGGCAGTAGCCGCGGCCGCCCCGGACTCAGCCCCGGTCCGGGCGCCCGGGATAGACCTCGTCGATCGTCGTCAGCGCCGCGTACGGCACGCCCGGCCCGGCGGCGCCGCGGATCGCATCAGCGCCCCCCGCCAGCCGATCGCAGATCCCGAGCACCCCGCAGACCGCGTGGCCCTCGGCGCGGACGGCCTCGAGCGCGCTGATCGTCGAGCCTCCGGTCGTGATCACGTCCTCGACGAGCATGCAGCGGTCGTGCGCCTCGAGCAGCGGCCCCTCGATCCGGCGCGACAGCCCGTGCGCCTTCGCCTCCTTGCGGACGAAGAACGCCTTCACGTCGGCGCCACCGGCGAGCGCTGCGCACGCGATCGGGTCGGCGCCCATCGTCATCCCGCCGACCGCCGTCGCCCCCCACGCCGCCGCCTGCGCGGCGACCAGCTCGCCCAGCGCGAGGAAGCCGTCGCGCAGCAGGACCGCGCGCTTGGCGTCGACCAGGTACTGGGCGACCCGGCCGCTCGTCAGCGTGACCTCGCCGATCACGAGCGCGTGCTCGCGCAGCGCCGCGAGCAGCCGCGCGTGGGCGGCGGCATGCGAATCCGAAGCGGTCATCGCGACCAGCCTACGTGTAGTAGGTGTCGACCCAGTCGCCGATCCCCAGCCAGTTGAATGCGGTGATCGCGTCGACGATCGGCAGTCGCATGCAGCCGTGGCTGGCGGGGTAGTCGGGCGCCGGATCGTAACCGTGGATCGCGTAGCCGCTGATGAAGAAATCGGAGAAGTACATCCCGTCGGGCAGGTAGCCCGGGACGCGGTAGTAGATCCGGAAGGAGCCGAGGATCGTCGGCGTCGACGGCTTGCCCGAGCTGATCGGGAAGATCATCTGGACCTGCGAGCCGTCGATCAGCGCCAGCAGCTGGTCGGACAGATCGCCCTCGGCGTGCATCCCCTGGTCGGGAAAGCGGACGTGGAAGCTGCCGGCGCCGTCGAGCAACTGCGCGATCATCCCCGGGTCGGCGAGCTGCGAGGTCCCCGTGCCCAGCAGCCGGTGGTACGCGTCGACCGCCAGCTCGGTCCCGAGGTCGTAGACGCCCGTCTGCGGGATGTAGAAGTGCAGCGCCGCGAGCCGCTGCTGCAGCAGCTCCACCATCCGGCCGATCGAACCCGGGCCCACGCTCTCGTCGAGCGCGGTGAACGAGCCGTGCAACAGGAAGCCGGTCATCTGGGCGCTGCGACTGTGGAGCACCTGGACCGAGACCGTGCCCGGTGCCGGAGCGTGGAGCGTGACCGTGAACCCCCCGTACACCCGGCGACGCGACGGCTTCAGCCTGAGCAGCTCGATCGCGATCAGCCTGCCGCCGAACGTCGCCTTCAGCAGCACCCGCTGGCCGGGCACATACGGCCGCACGACCCCGGTGACCGTGACCCCGCGGCCGGACACCGTCACCTGCTGGCCGCCGACGCCGAACACCCCGCTCAGGTAAAGCGACGGCTGCGCCTGAGTCGGTGGCGGAGGCGCGGGGGGAGGAGCCGGATGATGGCGGTGACCCGGGGCGGCCGCGGCCCCCTCGGCGCTGCTCGCCGCGGCGCTGGCCACGCTCGCGACGCCCAGTCCGGATCCCGCGACCCCGAGCGCGACCGCAAGCGACAGCAGGTGCCTCGAGACGATCCGGTGCATGCGCCGGCAGTAAATCAGGCGGGGCGGGAGCCGTGCGGCGGATTGCCGGCCCGGGCGCGCGCCAGGGGCGCGGTCAGCAGCCCGATCGTGACGAGCGACCCGGCCATCAGCAGCACGATCTCGCCCGCGTTCCAGTCGAGCTGGTTGACCCCGAGCGCGAGGCAGTTGTTGAGCGAGTGCAGCGCCATGCACGGGTACAGCGAGCCCGTGCGCCAGCGCACCAGGCACAGCACGAAGCCGAGGAACCCGAGCGGGACCAGGTACTTCGACGAGGCCGAGCCGGTGTGGGCGAGCGCGAACAGCAGCGCGACGATCACGGCCGCCAGCCAAGGGCCAAGCTCGAGGCGTCCGGCGCGGACGCGCATCCGCGACAGCACGCCGAACAGGAACCCGCGGAAGAAGAACTCCTCGGCCATCGGCGCGGCGACGCACACGAACACGGCCGAGGCGACGAGCGCGGCCGTGCTCTTCGTCGCTCCCAGCTCGCTCGGCAGCTTCTCGTTTCCGTGCACGGCGAACAGGGCCGCGTACACCGTGGTGACGAGGTAGTAGGCACCCGCCGCGAGCGCGACCGCGCCTGCGCCCGACCACCACGACGTCCGCCGGTAGCCGAACTCGGCGCGGCCCATCCTCCCCTGCAGGACGGCGAAGTAGAGCGCCGCGCCGACGAACGACAGATCGAACGCGTAGTCGGCGACGAGGTTGACCGCCGGGGTCGGCTTCGACATCGGCGAGCCCAGCGACGACCCGACGATGTCGATCAGCAGCGTGCTGAAGATGCCGGCCGCGAGCCCGAGCAGGAGCGCCGCCGGTGCGAGCCACAGGCCCGCGCGCGGCGGGGGCGGGATCGACTCCCCAGGCCCGGCCCCGGGCTGCGGCGAATCCGAGGCGGCGGACCGGGCGCGCGGCGGCGGCGGCGACATCGCGCTGAGGTTAGGGTCCGACGGTCCCCGAGCACGTTCTCACCTTGCCGGCGAGCCCGCGTTCGGGCGTGGTGACTGTACGTGTCTACGTGTACGACGCGGGCCCGAGGTGGGGCGAGGGTGCACGCGCGTCGGAGCCGAACCGGAGCGGGAGTTCGCCGAGCGAGCGGATCGTCTCGACGCCGGACGGCGCCACCGTGCCGTCACCCTCTCGCAGGAGCAGCAGCGGCGCGATCCCGGCGGCGCGGGCGCCCGCAACGTCCTCGACCACCGAATCGCCGACGTGGACGGCCTCGTGAGCGCCGACGCCGGCGAGCCCGAGCGCGCACGCGAACAGCCCCGGGTCGGGCTTGGCGACGCCACGGGCCGCCGAGCTGACGACCCCGTCGAGCAGGTCGCGCAGACCGACGCGCTCGAGCGTCGCCGGCAGCGATGCGTCCCAGTTGCTCGCGACCACGATCCGCACGCCGGCTGCGCGGAGCGCGGCGAGGGCGGGAACGACGTCGTCGTAGACGGTGAACTCGAGCGAGTCGAGCAGCGCCGCGGTGAGCTCGTCGATGCCGGCCGCGGCGAGCCGCGAACGGGACTCGGCAGCTGCGGCGCCCGGGGCGAGCAGAGCTTCACGCATGGCCGCGGCGCACTCCCGCCGCAGCTGCGCGACCGAGTCCTCGTCGTGGCCCTCGTGCAGGTGGGCGCGGTAGTACGCGATCTCGGCCCCGATCGCCGCCTGCGCCGCGCCGGCGCCGATCTCGACTCCGAGCCTTGCCTGCAACGCCGCCCGCAGCCGCGGCGCGGGCGGCTCGAGCGCCACCAGCGTCCCCAGCGCGTCGATCAGGAGCGCGCGCGGCAGGCTCACGCCACGAACGTCAAGCGACGAACCGCCAGGTCGCGAACTCGGCGGTGAACAGTCCGAGCAGCACCGCCGAGGCCGCGATTCCGGCGGGCGCCGCCCGCCGGCGGTGCAGCGCCACCGCCGCCCACATGAACAGCGGGAACAGCACGACCTCGTAGCGGGGAAGCGATGCCAGCGGCTGCGGCGTGACCGGCTCGGACAGCGGCAGCGCGATCGAGCACAGCGCGTACGCGGCGTAGGCGAACGGCAGCTGCCGGAAGGCCCCGACGAGCGCCACGAGACCGACCAGCAGCGCCGCGAACAGCATCAGGTTCTGACCCGCAACGGTCAGCGGATCGCCGCCGGCGAGCGAGAAATAGACGGGCGGCCCGGGCCCGTGCAGCAGCTGGCGCAGACCGTCCCAGGCGGCCACAGCTCCCTTCCAGATCCCGCCGAGTGCGACGAACTGCCGGTACCAGAACGCCTCGGCATGGAACGGCGCGAGCGGCGCGTGCATCGTCAGCCCCAGGTACAGCAGATACGCGCCGAGGCCGAGCGGGATCAGCGCCGCCCACAGGATCGCCGCCGTCAACGGGTAGCGGGGCACGAGCTGCGCCGCCAGCCGGCCGAGCCGGTGCGAGCCGCGCGAGACCGGGCCGCGCGATCGCGGCTCGCGGTCGGACCGCGGGCCGTACAGGAACATGATCACGACCGGCACCAGCAGCACGACGCCACCGTTGCGGGACAGCGCTCCGAGGCCGCCGAGCAACCCGGCCGCGGCCCAGCGCCCCCGCCGCGCGCACAGCAGGCAGCCGACCGACAGCGCCAGGAACAGCGACTCCGAGTAGATCGCCGAGAAGAAGTAGGCGACCGGGCAGAACGCGACCAGCAGCACCGTCGTCTCCGCGACCCCGGCGCCGAGCTCGAGCCGGACGAGCCGGTAGAGCAGCGTCAGGGCGGCGGCGAACGCCAGCAGGGAGACGATCACCCCGGCGATCAGATCGGACCCGATCACGATCCCGACGCCCCGCAGGATCAGCGGGTACAACGGGAAGAAGGCCGTGCGGGCCACCTGGTGCGCGTAGCCGCCCTGGGCGATCGCCAGGTACCAGACCGAGTCCCAGCGGGCGAACGGCGCCGCCAGGAGGTTGCCGAAGTAACCGAACGGCGCGGTCAGGTTGGCAGGGTCGTAGCCGCTCGTGCCGGGCTGACGGCCGACCTCGAGCACCGCCAGCAACCCTGTGCACAGCACCAGCAGCCGCGAGCTCCACAGCGCCCGCCACACCACCAGGTGCCCACCGCGGGGACCGCGCGCGGGGGCGACGAACTCCAGACGTGGGGCATGGGCGTCCGCAGGCGATGGCGGCACTTGATCGATCACGGCTGACACGGTCCCAGCCAAGTCTCCCATCCAGCGAGGTCGGCGGCCACGGATCGTGGGGCTCGCCCACGGACCGCTCCTCGACGCCGTCGAAACGATTCGACCCCCTCCGGAACCAGCGGTGGAAGGAAGGACCGGCCGGGAGCCGAAGCTAGACTCCGATCTCGGCGGGAGCCATGCCGCGGGACCGACCTCGATGAATCGACGCGAACGCAACCGCCGGCGCCGTCGCCGCCGCACTCACCCCGTCAAGCGAGCGCTGCTGCTGGGATCGGTGGTGACGATCGCCACGCTCGGGCTGGCCGGGATGGGGATCGTCGGCTGGGTGATCGCGGTCGCCGACTCGGCTCCGAACATCGACCAGCTGTCACCTCGCCTGCCCGGGCAGGTGATCGAGGTGTACGCCAGCGACGGCAGCCTGCTCGGCTACATCGCCTCCGACACGTTGCGCAGCGTCGTCACGGGCCGCCAGACGCCGACGCTGCTGCGCGAGGCGACCGTCGCGATCGAGGACCGCCGCTTCTACCAGCACGGCGGCGTCGACTACTACGGGATCCTGCGAGCCGGCGTGCGCGACCTGCTGAACGGCGGCGGCGGCAGCCTCCAGGGGGGCTCGACGCTGACGATGCAGCTGGTCACCAACATCTACCTGCCCGAGCGGATCGCGACCCACCACAACCTGAAGTACAAGATCGTCCAGGCGAAGCTCGCCAACGAGCTCGAGGCGCACCACTCGAGGGCGTGGATCCTCACCCAGTACCTGAACGACGTCCCGTACGGGACCATCGGCGGTCGCACCGCGATCGGAGTCGGCGCCGCCTCGCTGATGTTCTTCGACAAGCCCGTCGACCGGCTCGACCTCGCGCAGGACGCGCTGCTGGCGGGGCTGCCGCAGGCGCCGAGCGACTACAACCCGTTCCTGTATCCGCAGCTCGCGCGGGCGCGGCGCCACGAGGTGCTGCAGGCGATGCTGCAGTCGCACTACATCACCGCGGCGCAGGCGGCCGCCGCCGACGCGGCCCCGCTGGAGGTCCGCCAAAACCTGACGTTCGGCAACCTGCAACAGCAGCCGTACCTGTTCCAGTTCATCGAGCAGCAGCTGGTCGCAGACCTCGGGCAGGCGACGGTCGACCGTGGCGGGCTGAAGGTGTACACGACGATCAACCTCCGCGACCAGGCGTACGCGCGCCACGCGCTGCTCACGAACGAGGGGGTTCCCGGCGACCCGGCGGCCGCGCTGGCGTCGGTCGACCCGACCAACGGGCACATCGTCGCAATGGCGCAGAACACGACCTACGGCCTGGGGAAGGGGCAGACGACGTTCAACTACGTCACCCAGGGGCGGCGCCAGACGGGCTCGTCGTTCAAGCCGTTCGTGATGATGACGATGATCCACGACGACGACGGCGACCCCAACCAGACCTACTACAACTCGCACGAGCTGCTTCCGGGGTGGCTCCCGGGCTACCCCTCCTACGGGGTCCAGACCGCCGAGCACAGCTACCAGGGCGTGATCAACATCACGAAGGCGATGGTCGTGTCCGACAACACGGTGTTCGCGCAGCTGGGGGTCGACGTCGGGATGAGCAACGTCGACCGGATGGCGCACGCGATGGGCATCACCTCACGGCTGTACGGCAACCCGTCGGAGGCGATCGGCGGCCTCAAGTACGGCGTCTCACCGCTGGAGATGGCCGACGCCTACGCGACGATGGCCAACGGCGGCGTGCACATCCCCCCGACGATCCTCGCGAAGGTGGTGCTGCCGAGCGGGCGCAGCGTCGACCTCGGCAACCCCGCGGGCAGCCGCGTGTTCTCGCAGGGTCAGGCATATGTCGCCGACCAGGTGCTCCAGCAGGTGATCCAGTACGGGACCGGAACAGCCGCCAACTACGGCTGCCCCGCGGCTGGCAAGACGGGCACGACCAACAACTACACCGACGCCTGGTTCGTGGGCTACACGCCGCAGCTGTCGACCGCGGTGTGGGTCGGCTACCCGAACGCCACGACCTCGATGAACGACGTCAACGGCCTCGGCCCCGGCTTCGGCGGCACGCTGTCGGCGCCGATCTGGCGTGACTTCATGCAACCGGCGTCAGGCGGCTACTGCGGCGCCTTCGTCCCCCCGACCGTCCCGTGGTACGGAAAGCCGTACTTCGGCAACCACTCGGTCAACGGCCAGGCGTACACGTACACGGCGCCGGCCGTGGTCACGACCACGACGACGACCGTCACGACCACCACGCTCGGCTCCGGCGGCGGCGCGCCGACGGGGCCGCCGACGACGAGCACCCCGGCGACGACCACGGCCACGACGACCCCGCCGGCGACGAGCACTCCCGCGACCAGCACCGCGCTCCCGCCGACGACGACCCCCGCGACCAGCACCCCCGCGAGCACCCCCGCGACCAGCACCGCGCTCCCGCCGACGACGACCCCCGCGACGAGCACGCCGCCGCCCGCGACCAGCACGCCGGCCACGACGACGCCGGCCGGGAACAGCGGAACCGGCTAGACCTCGGTCCGCCCGCCCGCCGTACAATCGCGGACGATGCCCAAGGAAGAGAAGGTGGAGCTCGAGGGCGAGGTCGTCGAGGCCCTGCCCAAAGCGATGTTCCGCGTCAAGCTCGACAACATGGATCGAGTCGTGCTCGGCCACGTG
>DAHUYL010000040.1 GCA_027315255.1 Solirubrobacterales bacterium
CATCTGCTCCATCCGGCCCTTGCGCAGGGCGAGCAGCTGCGTGATGACGCCGACGTACTCCTCGGGGACGTCGATGCTCATCCGCTCGACCGGCTCCGACAGCTTGCCGTCGATCATCTGCGTGACCACCTGCGGCTTGCCAACGGTCAGCTCGAAGCCCTCGCGCCGCATCAGCTCCACGAGGATCGCGAGCGCCAGCTCGCCGCGGCCCTGCACCTCCCAGACCTCCGGGCGTTCGGTCGGCTTGACCCGGAGCGAGACGTTGCCGACCAGCTCGCGATCGAGCCGGGCCTTGATCTGGCTCGCGGTCAGCTTGTCGCCGTCGCCGCCGGACAGCGGACTGTCGTTGATTCCGATCGTCACCGACATCGACGGCTCGTCGACGCTGATGACCGGCAGCGAGCGCGGATCGTCGACGTCGGCCAGCGTCTCGCCGATCGTGATCTCCGGGATCCCGGCGACCGAGATGATCTCGCCGGCGTGCGCCTCGTCAGCGTCGATTCGATCGAGCGCCTCGGTCACGTACAGGCCGGTGACCTTGACCCGTTCGACGGTGCCGTCAGCCCGGCACCAGGCGACGGTCTGCCCGCGAGCGATCGAGCCGTGCTTGAGCCGGCAGATCGCCAGCCGGCCGACGTAGGGCGAGGCGTCGAGGTTGGTCACGTGGGCCTGAAGCGGATGCCAGGGGTCGTGGTCCGGGGCCGGGATGCGCTCGAGCAGGAGTTCGAACAGCGGCCGCAGGTCCTCGCCGGGCTTCTGCGGATCCAGTGACGCCTGGCCCGCCCTCGCGTTGCAGTACACGATCGGGAACTCGATCTGCGACTCGTCGGCATCGAGGTCGAGGAACAGCTCGTACACCTCGTCGACGACCTCGTCGATCCGAGCGTCCGGCCGGTCGATCTTGTTGATCACGAGGATCATCGGGAGACGCGCCTCGAGCGTCTTGCGCAGCACGAACCGGGTCTGGGGGAGCGGGCCCTCGCTCGCGTCGACGAGCAGCAAGACTCCGTCGACCATCGTCAGCCCGCGCTCCACCTCCCCGCCGAAGTCAGCGTGCCCGGGCGTGTCGACGATGTTCAGCTTCACCCCGCCGTAGCGCACGGCGGTGTTCTTCGCCAGGATCGTGATCCCCTTCTCGCGCTCGAGGTCCATCGAATCGAGCACGCGCTCGGCCACCGTCTGCTGGGCGCGGAACGCGCCCGACTGCCAAAGCAGCGCGTCGACCAGGGTCGTCTTCCCATGGTCGACGTGGGCGACGATGCCGATGTTGCGGATGTCCTCGCGGCTGGCCATGCGGCGGCCCACGATAGCCGGGTGATGCGCCGGCCGCGCGCGGCCGGGATGTGCGGGATCGTGGGGTCAGGCTTCCTCGGTCAGGTTGCGATCGCCACTCACGCGCCGGACTCGCCGGGTTCGCGCTGCGCTCGCCTGAGCGCAGCGTCGAAGCCGTCGCTCGGGATGAGCCTGTGCCCGCTGACGATCAGCGGCCGGACCGCTGCCACGCCGACCCGGCTCCAGTGATCGACGGTGGCGATCCTGGTCTCGCTGATCAGGGCGGCCTGCGCAGCGTCGACCCGCTCGACCCAGTTGGCGAACAGGACCTTGACCGTTCCCCGCTCCGACCACTCCAGGAACGCCTTGGGCTCGCTCAGCGCCGGGTAGTCGCGGCGCAGGGTCCAGATGCGACCGACGAGCCCGGACAGCAGCGCGTACTCCGACTCCTGCAGGACTGTGAACGGGGACGTGCGGAACATCGCGTGGAACGTCAGCTCAGGCTGCAGTCCTGGGATCCGGAGCCTGACCAGCCGCCCGAGCTGGCGGGTGTCCGACAGTCGAATCGACCGCGCCGCAGCCCACAGCGCCGCCGGTTCCACCGGTGCCACCCGACGGTGCCGGACCCTGATGTGCGGCCGCGGGAGCCAGCTGTCGAGATCGGGTTGGGTCCAATCAGGCTCTCGCTCGATCGCGGCCGCGCTCACAGCCGTCCCGCGACCAGCGCCAACGCAAGGACGACCATCGACATCCACAGCGCCGAGAGCGCTCCTTCCAGCGGAGCGAGCATGCTCTCGCCGTCGAGGTCGCGCACCTGACCGTCGCGGAAGCACTGCCGGCCGGTGACCGAGAGCGTCCGCCGTCGCAGCTCGCGGGCCGGCTTCGACAGTCGCCGCTGGGCAAGGCTGATCAGACAGCATGCGAGCGCCACGAGAACGCCTTCGGCGCGAACGTCGAGTGCCTCCACGAACCAGCCGGTGAGGGCGGGAAACCCGCCCCAGGCAACCGCGAACCACAGATCGGTGTGGAGGCGCCCGCCGAACAGCTCGAGGTTGTAAGCGAGCGCCAGGGACGCGCCGGCCACCACGAACGGGATCAGCCATGGCGACACGATCACCGCTCCCACCGCCCCGATCACGACCGCGCCCCCCAGTCCGGCGCCGGACAGCCACAGCAGAGCAGCCCGTGAAAGGCGCGTTCCGAGCGGCCGTCCCGTCAGCTCGTCGAGGGCGTGGCAGGCGACCCCCAGCGCCAGGAAGAAGGCACCCAGCGCGACGCTCAATCGCCACAGCACGAAGGTCGGCGCCAGCGCAGCCCCGATCGCCACATAGCTGAGGTGCCACGCGGTGTACGGCGGGTGCAGGAGCGTCACCAGGTCTCGCCAGCCGCCCGGCGGCAGCGCGTAGAAGGAGGGGCGGACCGCCGCCGGATCAGCCAGTCGCAGTGCCGTTCCGAACTCCAGTCACGAGGATGCCGGCGCCGAAGCTCAGGTTCCTCTGCTGGGCCTGGCCGATCCCCGCGGCACGCCAGAGCCCGGGCAAGTCCGGCTCCGCTGCATGGAAGAACTCGATGCTGGGGCCCAGGAACCGACCGACGTCGTACCAGTCTCGCGAGATCGCCCGGCCCAGCAGCGGCAAGCCCGCCCGCGTGTGGATCCGCCAGAGCGCGCGCAGCGCCCGGTCGGCGGGCACGCCGAACTCGACCATTGCGATCCGACCGCCGGGCTTGACCACACGGGCGAGCTCACGCACCGTCGTGGCCGGCTCGTCCACGTAGCGCAGCAGATACGTGAACGTCAGGGCGTCGAACGTGCCGTCCTCGTACGGGAGCGCCTCAGCCTCTCCGAGCACGAATGACAGCCGGTCCGCCAGCTCCGGGGTTCGCCGCAGCCGAGCGCGAGCGCGGGCGAGCATCGCCTCGCTCTGGTCGAGGCCGACGACCTCGGCCCCCCGCGCCGCAAGCGCGAACGCGACCATCCCGGTGCCCGTCGCCACATCGAGGATCGAGCTCCCCTCGCGCGGGCCGATGAACTCGACGAGCGCGTGGCGCCAGCGCGGGTCCTGGCCGAAGCTCATCACCGCGCCAACCCGGTCGTAGCGGTCCGGCAGCCCGTCGAAGAGCTGCAACGCGTGACGCTTGCGCAGCGAGGACATCCGTGCAGCGCAGCATACGGTCGAGGCGGGGTGATCAGGCGCCGTGCGGTCGACCGCCGCGCAGCCTGCTCAGGCGAGTGACGCCGCGGCGCGGGCGCGGAGCGCCGCCTCGAGTCGTCCGAGCGTGACCGCGATCGCCTCGCGGTCGCTGTCGCCGAGCTCGCCCGCGAGCGCCCGCTCGGCAAGCTCGGCGACCACGTCACGCCTGCGCAGCAGGTCCTGCAGGCGCGCTTCGAGGGCGCCGGCGGCACGGTCTTCCGGGAGCTCGGTCAGGGCGGCATCGAGCGCCGCCCGTAGCTCGAGCGCCGCGAGCCGGTCGCGCCCCGCGTCGAGGTCGAGTCGCGCCCTGAGCGCGAGCTCGGCGCACGCCAGCGCCGGCTCGCGCCCGCGCAGCGCGGCGGCCAGCAGCGCCTGCGGCTCGACCGCCGTCGACCGGCGAGTCCGGGCTACGGGCGGCATCAGCTCGACGGCGGCCGACCAGCGGCCGTCCGCCACCTGCTCGCCGTCGCCGAAGCCGATCCGGGCGACGAGCACGCGCGTGCGGGCGATCGGGTGGACGTGCGGGTCGGCAGCGATCAGGCGGAACGCGTGCAGCGCGCGATTGAGGGTCGACAGGTCGGCGGCCAGCTGTTCCTCGCCGGCCGCGCGCAGCCATCGGTGACCGTCGGCCTTTGCGCCGAACGGCTCGGCCACGGAGATCACGGTCGCCCGACCGGTCGGCACCGGCGTTGGAGCGGGCGCCGGCTCAGCCGTTCGGCGGGCGCGGTGGCGCCGCCCGCGACGGGTGGCGCCGAGTGTCGCGACCACGAGTATGTGGGACGGTGGGGGCTCGAGCGCGTCGTCCCGGACGGCGGCCGGACGGATCAGGTAGCGGCCGTCGGGCGGTCCCAACGGCCACGGCACCTCGAGCTGGCTGAAGCGGAATAGCGACGCGTCAGCCGGTCTTGATCGCGTAGCTGCTGCGGCCCGTCGGAACCGACGGCTCGGGGATCTGACCGAGCCGCTTGATCAGCCGCAGCCACTGGCGCGGGGCGATGTAGTCGGCAACCGCCGCGGCGGCCTTGCGATTGCGGCCGTACGCGGATGCGTAGGTGACCTCGATCCGGTTGGCGTGGTCCGGCAGGGCGAGCGTGTTGGCCTCGCCGGGGTAGCTGCGCAGGCTGACGATCCGGGTTGGGGCGAGCGATCCCTGGAGCGTGAGCAGCCGCCGGATCGCGATGTCGGTGATGCTGCCCGAACCCTGGTGGCCGGCCACCGAGATGCCGTTGAGCGCGGTGATGCTCATGTCGGCGCTGCCCGCGCCGGAGCACGGAAGCCCGCTGACGGTCGGGTAGAGCCCGGAGTCCGACAGGAACTCCATCGTCGCGAGGATCCGCTGGTCGACCAGCCCGGCAGCCACGCCCCGGCGGCCGCAGGCGTCGAGCTTCACGTGACGGTCCCGCAGCACGCGAGCCTGCAGCTGCTGCTTGGACTCGAGCAGGATCTGCCCGATCGTCGCCGTCTTCGATCCGGGAAGGAACGCGTTCAGCCCGTTGGCACGGTAGATCGCGGTCGCCTGAAGCAGCCGCCAGCCGTCGAGAATCGGCTTGGGGTCGATGTACGGCGCGCCCCGACCGGCCGGCTGGATCATGAACTGCAGTGTCGCCGCGTCCCGGTGGACGGCTCGAGCGAGGTGGCCGATGATCGTGCCGGCGACGACGATCGAGCCGACCTGGAGCGGCTCGAGCGTGTACTGGTTGCGGGTCAGGTGAAGGACGTCGGAGAAGTAGTTGCGGACGTTCGCGACGCCGTTCAGCTGCTGCGCGCCGCCGGCCGCGTACGAGGCCGGGCGCGCCGGGTTCGCGAACAGGCGCTCCTTGACGAGGGTCGTCGAGCCGTTGCCAGCACCGGTCGCTGCGGGGGATCTCGTGGTCGCGCCCGAGCCGGCTGAGCCGAGGGAGCTGGAGGCTGAACCTATGGTCGAGGTTGAGCTCGTGGTCGCAGCCGTCGACGAGGTCGAGCTTGCGTTCGCGGCCACGGAGCTCGTGCCCGAGGTCGCCGGCTCAGACGCCGACGGCTTCGGTGCGGCGGCACCGGCAACTGCCGCTCCCGCACGTGCCGGGCGCATGTCGGGGACGAGGATCTCGCGCTCCACCTGGGCCGCGGTGATCCGCAGCGGCTTCGGGACGGGGTACAGCGCCGGGATCGATCCGAGGTGCGCGTAGGTGTACGTGTTGCCGGTCGCGTCCTGGAGCTCGACGTAGCGCCCGAGCGTCGGCGAGTCGCCGATCGCCACGACCTTGCCGTCGCTGACGGCGACGACGGGCGCACGGCCGCGCGAGTAGATCGTCGTCCGGGCGCCGCCGCTGTCCCTGTACCACGCGCGCGCCGCGACGGGGAAGTGTCCCTGCACGAGCTCCGTGAGCGCGCCCAGGACGGTCTGCGGCATGCCCCCGATCAGCTGAGCGCGCAGCAGCACCGAGGCGACGTACCAGCCGGCGTGGTTGTAGGCGAAGATCGCTCGGCTCAGGTTCGTCGTCGCGCCGGCGGCTGCGAGATAGCGGGCGGCTCCGAAGATCGCGTCGGTCGGGTTGTACGGGTCGGCGTAGCCGGAGCCGGTCGCGTCGACTCCGTACCGCTTCCACGTCGACGGCAGGAACTGCATCCAGCCGACGGCGCCCGCCGAGGAGACGGCGAGGTCACGCCCGTAGTCGGTCTCGATCCAGTTGATCGCGGCCAGCACCTGCCACGGGACGTCGTACTCGATGCCGGCCGCCTGGTAGATCGGCAGCAGGAACGGCGGGATCTGGAAGGAGTCGATCAGCGAGCTCGGGATCCCGAGCGGGACCGGGTTGGGAAATGCGACCGAGGAACCGGAGCCGTTCGCGCTGTTGCGGGCGCCGTGCGTCAGCCGCACGATCCGCAGCTTGTGCCTGTGGGCGTGCGTCGCCGGCTTGCGCCGGGCCCGCTTGCGCGTCTTGCGCGCGGCCTTGTTGTGCGCCGCCTTCCTGCCGGCGCGCTCGGTGCGAACCTGGAGCGTGGGTGCACCCGTCAGTCGCGGGGGACCGGATGCGGTCCGCTGGCGCGCGGGCGGCGTGAAGCTGGCGGGCGTCGTCGTGGTGGCGATGGTCGTCGTCGTGCCGAGCGGGTACGTCGACGTCGTGATCGAGGTCGGCGTCGAGGTCGTGGTAGTCGTCGATGTCGCCGTGGTCGTGGTCGTGGTCGTGGCCGGCGTCGTCGGCGACGTTGAGGTTGAGGTTGAGGTCGAGGTTGAGGTCGTGCCTGTTGTGGTGGTACCGGTCGTCGTCGTCCCGGTTGTCGTCGTCCCGGTCGCCGTGGTGCCGGTCGTCGTGGTGCCGGTCGTGGTCGTGCCGGTCGTCGTGGTGCCGGTCGTGGTCGTGCCGGTCGTGGTCGTGCCGGTCGTGGTCGTCCCGGTCGCCGTGGTGCCGGTCGTGGTCGTGCCGGTCGTCGTGGTGCCGGTCGTCGTGGTGCCGGTCGTGCCGGTCGTCGTCGTGCCCGTACCCGTCGTGCCGGTCGTGGTCGCGCCGAGGGTGACGCCGAGGATCGTCGTGCCCGTGGCCGTGGAGCCCGCCGACGTGCTGGTCGGCGTGGTCGACGCCGACGCCTGGAAAGCCGACCACGGCACCATCGACGGGGCCAGCACGACCGCGCCGGCGGCGAGCAACTTCCAGAGCTTTCTCTTGAACACGCGGGTTCTCCTCGCCGTCCGGACGCAGGCCCACCGCCTGACACCCCAGGACCGCGCCTGCACGCTATCGAGCGCGCCGGATGTTTGCAACGCGGCATACCCACGCGCGATGCGTTTGCAACGTCGCCGGCGGCGCTACCGTGGACGGAAACCGAACTCGAGGAGGCGGACGGCATGGCTGATGACGACAAGGGCCTCGGCGGGCGCGTGGCCAAGGGCGGCGAGGAGGCGATCGGGAAGCTCGCCCAGGAGCTGCTCTCGAACCCGATGGTGAGCGGCGCCCTGTCGGCCGTGTTCGAGACGCGGGAGCGCGCGATGCGCGCACAGGAGGTTGCGATGGGCGCACTGAACCTGCCGTCGGCGAGCGACGTCGAGCGGCTGACCCGCCGGCTGCGGGACGTCTCGCAGCGACTCGAGGCGCTCGAGGACGGGCTCGACGGGCTCCAGGACCGGTTCGACGCGCTCGGCGACCGGCTCGAGCGGCTCGATCAGCTCGATGGTCTCGGCGTGCGGCTCGACGCGATCGAGGCAGCGCTCG
>DAHUYL010000041.1 GCA_027315255.1 Solirubrobacterales bacterium
ATCAGCTCGATCAGACCGAGCCGCTCGAGCGTGCGCACGTGGTACGCGACGGTCCCGAGCGTGGCGTCGAGGTGCTCCGCGAGCTGGACCGGGCTGGCGTTGCGCTCCTAGAGCAGCGCCAGGATCCGGATCCGCAGCGGATGGCCGAGCGCCTTCACGTACCGCGGGTCAGCCACGCCCGCGTTCGGCTCGGTGTCAGCCTGGCCGCTCACCATCCAGACGGTATCTGACCAGCCGCAGCCGGCAGGTCGCTCTGCACGAAACATTTATGCTGCTTGGACGGCGAGACCTCGGACGCGGTCGTGTCGCGGCGCAACCTGCGGGTGTCTGCCCAGGACCCGATCCCGTCGGGAGGCTCGACCGGATCCTCGAGGCGCTAATCGGCGGGCTTCGACCCGTCGCGCTCCGCCCACTCGAGCAGCGGGTCGAGCTCGAACACCGCCTCGTCGATCCCGGCGTGCAGGTCGCCGAGGCGGGCAAAGCGCGCCGGCACGGTCGCGATCGTCAGCTCAGCCGGCTCGACGTCGGCGATCTCCTCCCAGGCGATCGGGGTCGAGACCGTCGCCTCCGGCACGCCGCGAACCGAGTATGCGGAGGCGATCGTGTGGTCCCGGGCGTTCTGGTTGAAGTCGACGAACGCCTTCGCCGGGTCGCGCTCGCGCCGCCACCACACGGTGGTTGCGTCGTCCGGGGCGCGCCGCTCGACTTCGCGGGCGAACGCGAGTGCGGCTCGACGGACCTCGCCGAAGCCCCAGCGAGGCGAGATCCGGACATAGATGTGGAGCCCGCCCCCGCCCGACGTCTTCGGCCAGCCGACCGCGCCCAGCTCGTCGAGCACCTCGCCCACCACGCCGGCGACGCGGCGGACGCGATCGAACGGGCACGCGAGCCCGGGATCGATGTCGATCCGCCACTCGTCCGGGAGCTCGACGTGGCCGCGGCGGGAGTTCCACGGATGAAACTCGACGGTCGACATCTGCACCGCCCAGATCACCGCCGCCAGCTCGGTGACGCACAGCTCGTCGGCGGTGCGGTCGAACCGGGGGAAGTGGACGCGGACGGTCTCGAGCCAGTCGGGCGCCCCGCGCGGGATTCGCTTCTGGTGGACCTTCTCGCCGCCCGTGCCCTCGGGGAAGCGATGCAGCATGCACGGGCGCTCGCGCAGGGCGCGGACGATCCCGTCGCCGACGCCGACGTAGTAGCGGGCGAGGTCGAGCTTCGTCTCACCGCGCGCCGCGAAGTAGACCCGGTCCGGGTTGGAGATCCGGACCGTCCGCGTACCGACCTCCAGCTCGACCGCGTCGGCTCCCATCCCCGCACAACAGTAGTCACGATCGACGGCGCGCGCGGGGGCCTGCCGCCCGCACTGCGTCGGCGCCGGTGTCGCCGGCGACGGCGCGCAGGTGGCGGAACGGCCGCCCCTCGCGCAGCTCGCGGACGACGCCGTCGATCAGGCCTCCGTCGGGCAGCTCGCGGCCGTCGGTGACGGCATCGATGATCTGACGCTTGCGCTGGATCAGCCGCGCCATCGTCTCGTCGATCGTCGCTGCGGCGAGCAGGTACCAGGCCGTGACCGAATCGCTCTGACCGATCCGATGACAGCGGTCCTCGGCCTGGTCGTGCAGCGCCGGGGTCCATTCGAGCTCGACGAAGCACACGTTGGAGGCACGGGTGAGGGTGATCCCCTGGGCGGCGGCGCGCGTCGCGCACACGATCAGCGCCGGTCCGCCCGGATCCTGGAAGGACGCGATCGCCGCCTGGCGCGAGGCGATCGTGTCCTCGCCGAGGATGTGGAGCGCGTCGGGGAAGCGCGCGAGCACGGTCCGCTGGATCTCGAGATGGCGCGCGAACACGACCAGCGGCTCGCCCGAGGCGAGGAAGTCGTGGATCCACGCGAGCGCCGCCGCGAGCTTGCCACGAGCCGCGAGCCGCTGCAGCGCGGTCAGCTGAGCGAGCCGCTCGGCGCGAAGCGTCGCCGCGATCCGCGCGTCGAGCTCGCGCAGGTCGAGCGGCTGGGTGCGCAGCCACGCGATCACGTCGTCCTCGGCCAGCCGGTACTCGTGCTCGTTGGTCAGCCGCACCGGTACCACCACCTGGCGCTTGGCCGGCAGCTGGGGCAGCACCTCGCGCTTGAGCCTGCGCACGAAGCAGTGGCGACGCAGGTGCCAGTGCAGGCGCTCCTCGCTCAGCTCGCCTTCGAACTGCCGCGAGAAGCTCGCCCCCGACCCGAAGTCCTTGAGGCGACCGATCACCCGCAGCTGGGCGATCAGCTCGTCGGCGTGGTTCAGCACGGGAGTGCCGCTGAGCGCCAGCCGCAGACCGTCGGGCGGGACCGCGTCGGCCAGCCGCCTGACGGCCTGCGTGCGCTTCGCCTGCGGGTTCTTGCAGTAGTGCGACTCGTCGGCGACCAGGGCGCGCGGCCGGCGGCGCGCGAGCAGCTCGCGGTGGGCGGCGACCAGCTCGTAGTTGAGGATCGTGATGTCGGCCCGCGCCGGCGCGCCGCTGCGGCCGTTGACGATCGCGACGGTGCGGTGCGGCAGCCACTGGCGCGTCTCGCGTTCCCAGGTCAGCTTCATCGACGCCGGGCAGATCACGACTGCCGGGAAGGCGCCGTCGGCCTCGAGCGTGGCGAGCGCCTCGACGGTCTTGCCGAGTCCCTGCTCGTCGGCCAGGAACGTGCGGCGCGCCTCGAGTGCGTAGCGGACCGCCGCCCACTGGAACGGTGCGAGCTCGCCGCCGATCGCGGCCGCCACCTCGGGGATCGGCTCGGCCGCACGGGCCTGCGATCGTGCGATCTGGGCGCGGGCGGCGCGATGCTCGCGCCCGAGCTCCTCGAGCGCCAGCGCTGCCTCGGGCGCCACGTGCACCGTGTGGCGGGCGATGAACGCGTCGAGCGCGTCGACGATCCACGGATCGAGCTTCAGCTCACCGGCGGTGGCGCCGGGAAGCGCCGTGAACGCGACCGCGACATCCGGGTCCCACAGCGTCTCGAGCGCGAACCGCTCGCCGGCGACGCCACGCGCCAGGATCAGGCGGGCCGGCGGCGGATCCTCGCCGCTTTCGACCGCCTCGAGGCAGCGGCGCGCCGCGACGCTGAAGCGCGGCTCGTGCAACTCCTGGAGGGCCCCGGCAGCCGCAGCGGTCATCGGCACGAGCACGCGGCCGCCTTCGAGCTCGACGGCGCCGTCTCGCAGCGACGCCGGGGGCGTGCCGGCGAGCGTGTCGAGCGCCCACCAACCACGTCCGCCGTATGCCGCGGTGCGGACGTAGCCGACCCAGCGCTGCGCGACCTGCTCCAGCCAGGCGTCGAGCTCGTCGCTGCGCGTCAGCTCCGGGTAGTGCCGGAGGATCTCGCTGAGGCGCGCCGCCAGGAAGCCGTCGGCCGGTGCGGACCACTCGCGCGCGTCCCAGTCGAAGCGGCGCCCCGGCAGCGTTCGCACGGCCGCCACGAGGTGACCGTCGTAAGGGAACGACAGGACGACCTCGGCCGCCCCGTCGGACGTCGTACGCAGGGTCACGTTCGGCTTTTGCGGGAGCGCACGGATGCCGATCACGTTAGAGTGGCGACGACTGTGGAGGTCAGATGACGGAGTCCGGTTACCTGACATTCGCGGTGCTGTCGGCGCTCCTCGTGTTGCTCGCTGCGGTCGTGGTGCTCCACCGCCGGCGTGGGATGCCGCCTGGACAGGGGGACGATGACTCGGACGGCGGCGATGGTGGCACCCGGCGGCCGGACCCGCCACTGGTCGGTCCGCCGCGCAGCGGGCTGCCGCTGCCGGACGCCGAGCCGGCGAGCCGCCGCTACCAGGGAACCCGGCGCACGACGCTGATCCCGGCGCGCGCCCGCCGCCCGGTGCGCGACCCGCAGCGCCCGCGGGTCCCCGCAAGCTCGCGATAGCGACACGGGTCCCGGCACTACAGTCCGTCGCGTGAGCGGGTCCGACTTCGATGCACGCGTGCGGCATGGCGGCCAGCACCGCTGGCACACCCCGCAGCCGAACATCAGCGGGCTCGGCATCATCGCCTCGTACACCGCGAAGTTCTGGGCGATCGTGGTCGTGCTCGGCGCGATCACGGGCGCGGGCGGGGTGCTGCTGATCCTGCTGCTGAGGCTCGTCGAGCGGGTCACCTACGGCCACCATGGAGCGTCGCTGCTCGCGATCGTGCGCGCGTCGCCCGGGTGGCGGCACCTGGCGGCGCTGCTCGGGGCTGCCGTGATCGTGGTCGCCGGCCTGCGCCTGCTCGGCCGGCGCACGACCGGCGGCACCGAGGTCTCCGAAGCCATCTGGCTGAACTCGGGGCGGCTCGACTGGCTGACCAGCGTCGCCCGCGGCCTGCTGTCGATCGTGACCATCGGGATGGGCGTCTCACTCGGGCGCGAGGCCGCGCCGCAGCTGTTCGGGGCGGCGAGCGCGAGCAGCCTGGCCGGCTGGGCTGACCTCCCCACCTGGCAGCGCCGGCTGCTCGTCGCGAGCGGCACCGGAGCCGGGTTCGCCGCGGTCTACAACGTGCCGCTCGGCGGGACGCTGCTGGCGCTCGAGGTGATGCTCGGGACGCTTGCGCTACCGCTCGTCGTGCCGGCCCTGCTGATGTCGGTGACAGCCACGGCGGTCGCGTGGATCTTCCTCGGGACGGGTTCGACCTACCACGTGTCGACCTATCCGTTTCACCCCTCGCAGCTCGCGTTCGCGGTGCTGATGGGACCGATCGTAGGCGTAGCCGGCGTCGGCTGGACGCGGCTGATCACGGCCGCCAACCGGGCGCGCCCGCGAGCGTGGGGACGCTGGCTTGCGCCGTTTCTGGCGTTCGGCGTGCTCGGGGCGCTGTCGCTTCAGTATCCGCAGCTGCTCGGCAACGGCCGCGACATCGTGCAGCTCGCGATCGTCGCGAACCTGTCGGTCGGGCTGCTGTTCGTGCTGTTTCTGCTGAAGCCGCTCGTGACGGCCGCGTGCCTGGCGTCCGGCTCGCCGGGGGGGCTGTTCACCCCGACGTTCGCGGTCGGCGTGCTGCTCGCGGGTGCGTGCGGTTCGATCTGGTCGCACATCTGGCCGGGGGCGCCGGTCGGGAGCCTGGCGCTGATCGGCGGCGGCGCGTTCCTCGCGGCGGCGATGCAGGGGCCGCTCGCGGGCGCGGTGCTCGTCCTGGAGCTGACGCGCAACTTCGACGCGCTGATGGTCCCGACCCTGATCGCGGTCGTCGAGGCGACGATCCTCTCGCGGCGGCTCGGCGCGCACTCGATCTACTCCGCCAGGCTCGGTACGGACGCATCGGTCGAGCCTCATCCCAGCCGCAACGCCGCCGCGATCGCGGCGATCTACGCGCTCGACGAGACGCCGTCCCCCGAGCTCGCTCAGCGGCCGGAGGGCGGCGGGCCGCCGGGCTGAGCCGTCGGGCCGAGCCGCCGGCGGAGCGCCCCGGGCGGGTGCGCGACCGGGTCAGGCCGGGTCGGCGGTACCCCAGATTCCGGGGCCGCGCTGGTGCTCGTAGATCAGCGAAGCCTCGGCGTGGCCGACCGCGGGGTGCGTGGCGAGGTGCTCGACGACGAACTCGCGGAGATCCTGCGGGTCGCGAGCGGCCACCCACACGAGGTAGTCGGTCACCCCGGTCACGTGGAAGACCATCAGCACACCCGGGAGCCTGCGGATCGTGCTCGTGAACGCGTCGATCTGCTCCCGCGTGTGCGCCGTCAGCCTGATCGCGACGAGTGCCTGGAGCGGCCGGCCCAGCGCGGCGAGGTCGACCTCGGCGTGGAAGCCGCGAATCACACCGCGCTCGCGCAGCGCGCGCAGGCGCGCAAGGGCTGTGGAGGGGGCCACGCCCACCTCCTCGGACAGGCGCTGGTAGGTGATCCGCGCGTCCCGGGCGACGAGTTCGAGGATCGCCCGATCGGTGGCGTCCACGGAGGATTGCGGATGCTTCGAGATCGACATGGCTGGTGTGGACGAGTTCGCAGAAGTTTCGAATTTGGCGGCATCTACAGAATATTCTGCGGCAACTTGACCGTCAACCGCATGATCAGCAAAATCGCTCGATTACACGGGTGGCGTGCACTACCGCGATCAGCGATTCGATCCTCGACACGATCGGCGAGACGCCGCTCGTGCGGCTGTCGCGCATCGGCGCCGGGCTGACGCCGCAGCTGCTCGCCAAGCTCGAGTCGTTCAACCCGGGCGGGTCGATCAAGGATCGGGTCGCGGTGGCGCTGATCGAAGCGGCCGAACGCGACGGCACGCTGATGCCGGGCGGGACGATCGTCGAGCCGACGTCGGGCAACACCGGCACCGGTCTGGCGATCGCCGCACGGTTGAAGGGCTATCGGGTGATCGCGGTGATGCCGGACAAGATGTCCCGGGAGAAGATCGATCTGCTGCGCGCGTACGGCGCCGAGGTGATCGTCGCCCCCACCGACGTGCCGCCGGACTCGCCTCAGTCCTACTACCGGGTGGCTGACCGGCTCACGGCCGAGATCCCCGGCGCCGTCCAGCCCAACCAGTACTTCAACCAGGCCAACCCGCAGGCGCACTACGAGTCGACGGGGCCCGAGCTGTGGGAGCAGACGGGCGGGACGATCACGCACCTGGTCGCCGGGGTCGGTACCGGCGGCACGATCACCGGTACGGCGCGCTACCTGCGCGAGCGCAATCCCGAGCTGGTCGTGATCGGAGCGGACCCGGTCGGGTCGATCTACAGCGGCGGCGCCGAGGGGGTCCGGCCGTACCTGGTCGAGGGGGTCGGCGAGGACTTCTGGCCCGGCACGTTCGATCCGACCGTCGTGACGCGGTGGGTGACGGTGTCAGACCGCGACGCGTTCCTGACGACGAGGCGGCTCGCGCAGGAGGAGGGGATCCTGGCCGGCGGCTCCGGCGGCATGGCGCTGCACGCCGCGCTGGCGGTTGCCGCCGGGATCGACGATCCGGAGGCGGTGATCGTCGTCGTGCTGCCGGACAGCGGCCGCTCGTACCTGTCGAAGGTGTACTCGGATCCATGGATGCGCCAGTACGGATTCCTCGCGCCCGATGCCGAGAAGACGGTCGGCGACGTACTCGCCCACAAGCGCGCGATGGACGACATACCGACGCTCGTGACCGTTCAGCCCGACTTCCTCGTGCGTGACGCGGTCGCGCTGCTGCACGAGCACCGCGTCTCGCAGCTGCCGGTCGTGAGCGCCGAGGATCCGCTGCAGGTCGTCGGGGCGGTCGGCGAGCGCGGGTTGCTGCGACATGCGGCCCGCAACCCGGCGCTGCTCGAGGGGCCGATCTCCGAGGTGATGGAGCCGCCGTTCCCGGCGGTGTCGCTCGAGGATCCGGTGCGCGACGCGGTCGAGCTGCTGGCGGGCGACCAGCAGGCCCTGCTCGTCACCCGCGACGGCCGGGCCGAGGGGCTCGTCACGCGAACCGACCTGCTCGAAGCGCTCGCCGGGTGAGCTCGCAGTCGCCTCGTGGCGGAGGGGACGCATGGAGCCCCGCCAAGCACCACTTCGCCACCCGCGCCGTCCATGCGGGCCTGGATCCGGACCCGACGTACCGGTCCGTGATCCCTCCGATCCACCAGACCTCGACGTATGCGCAGCGCAGGCCGGGGGAGTTCGTCGAGGACTTCGACTACTCGCGCACCGCCAACCCGACCCGGCTCGCGCTCGAACGCGCGCTCGGCGAGCTCGAGGGCGGGCGCGGCGTCACGTTCGCGTCCGGGCTCGCCGCCGAGCACGCGCTGATCACGGTCGTCTGCGAGGCCGGATCCCACATCGTGCTGCCGGCCGACCTGTACGGCGGCACCTATCGCCTGGTCGACAGGGTGCTGAGCCGCTGGGGGCTCCGCTACGACCTCGTCGACCAGACCGACCTGGACGCGGTGCAGCGGGCGATCCGCGACGACACGCGCCTGATCTGGATCGAGAGTCCCACCAACCCGCGGCTCGCCCTGATCGACATCCAGGCGATCGTCGCGCGACGCCGCGGGGCCTTGGTGGCGGTCGACAACACGTTCGCGACCCCCGCCAATCAGCGCCCGCTCGAGCTCGGCGCCGACTTCGTCGTGCATTCGACGACCAAGTACCTCGGTGGTCACAGCGACGTCGTCGGCGGCGTCGTCGTCACCGGCGACGAGCACTGGCACGAGCAGCTTCGCTTCGTCCAGAACTCGGTCGGCGCCGTCCCGGGACCGTTCGACTGCTTCCTTGTACACCGCGGGCTGCGGACGCTGCACCTGCGGATGGCGGCGCACGCCCGCAGCGCCGCCGCGGTCGTCGAGCTGCTCCGGAGCGACCCGAACGTCTCCGAGCTCAGCTGGCCGGGGTTCAGCGGGATGGTCAGCTTCCGGCATCCGCGCGCGGTCGAGATCGCGAGCGCGACGCAGCTGTTCACACTGGCGGAGTCGCTCGGCGGGGTCGAGTCGCTGATCGAGGTGCCGCAGGCGATGACCCATCAGTCGGTTGAAGGCTCGGCCGCGGCCGTCCCGGCTGACCTCGTGCGGTTGAGCTGCGGGGTAGAGGAACCGGCCGACCTCGTCGCAGACCTGCGCCGGGCGCTCGGCTGATTCGCCGGCGGCCAGGCGCTGGGGGCGCTTGGCCGCCGGAGTCAGCGGGCCCAGCCGAGGGCGCCGATTCGTCGCTGGGGCCCCGTCCGATCCGCTAACGTCAAGAGTTCCGGCGGATCGCCCACTCGACCAGCGGGCCCGTGCGGCCCGGCCGGCGCCACGCGTTCCGGGCGAAGCCCGGTGCGGCCAGTCCCGGTGGTCGGGAGTGTCAGGCCACCCAGGCAGACACTCAATGTCCTGGGTCATCAGCAGTCAGAGGCGATCGAGCCGGACGGTTCACCGGGCGGGCCTCATCCGAGCGCCCGCCCGGGCCGCTGCCGTGCGCGGCCATGCTCGGCGCCGGGCTCGCGTGCGGCGGTACCGGGCCGCAGTTCGAATCGGTAGAGAACACGTACCGGTCGCGGGTTTGACCAGATGCTGCCGGGGCCTGATTCCGGTGGGATCGAATCCGCGAACCCCCAGGAGGAACGATGACACTGCACCCAAGAAACCCAACAGACCTGTTGCTGGCGCCGGTGGCAGCCGAGGTCGATCAGAACCTGAGCGTGCTGCGCGACAAGGACTTCTCGCAGGTCGAGCTGGAGCTCGCGCTCGCGCTCGACCTGCCGGCGGCGGAGACCAGCGGAGGCCGCAGCGGCCAGGTGCTGCGGGCGGCGCTGCGGGGCGTCGACGTCCACGGCTGGGATGCCGAGATCACCCCGGACAACGCGCGTCTGAAGCTCACCGGCGGGTCGGTCACGCTGGAGCTCGGGCTCGGGAAGGCGCTGACGAGCTACATCGAGTCCGGCACCGACTGACGAACTGCACTCGCCCAGGTGCGGCCGGCCTCGATCAGGGCGCCGCACGGTCACGGCCAGCTCGCCGCTGACGAGCAGCCCGGTGGCGGTGAGGCGGGCGGCTGTGAGCAGCGCGCTGCGGAGCGGGTCCGCTTCGACGGCAGGCCCCGGAAGGAGGTGGTCCTCGACCAGAATGCCGCCGGGTGGCCAGGAGTCCGATCACGTCGTCGAACCGATCGGCGAGCGCACCTCCGCCATCGAAGAAGATCAGATCGAACGGGGCACGCTCGGGCGGGACGTCCTGCCAGCGCCCGCCTAGGACCCCGCCTAGGACACGCCTAGGACTCGGCGCCACCACCCGCCAGCGCATCTGCATTCGCCTAGCGAGCCGGGTCCGGTTCGACGGTGACGAACGTCGCTCCGGGGGCGAGCGCGGCCGCGATCGCCTTCGCACCCGCGCCGAATGCCTTGCCGCTCTCCGCGATCCTTCCGCCGGGCTTCGACGCCACGAGCGCGGACAGCAGGCGCTGGACCTCGGAAATCGACGAGCCACCGCGCGTCACGGGCCGCCACCCTGCCGCGTCGGCTGGCCGCCACCCTGCCGCGTCGGCTGGCGGCCGCCGTGGGCGCATCGGCCAGCGACCTTTTCGCCCCACGGCGCGCAGGAGTCCGGCGCTGTCGGGCGATCGGGCGCTCACACAGCCCGATAGCCCATCAGCGCGATCGCTGCTCGCGCTGTGGGGCGATTCGGACCCTGGAAAACGGTGCGTCGGGGGTGCCGCGCGACGCGCGCAGCGGGGTCCTGGCGCCCGCCGCCTACGCGGCGCGCCGCTGCGAGCAGCGCGTGCAGATGCAGTGCCGGCCGTGAACGGGGTCGACGTACAGCTCGCGCGCTTGTGTCGGGCGCGCCGCTGCCTTGCCGATCCGCGGCGGGTTTCGCACCTCGCTGTGCTGCCCCCGAGCAGGCCTGCCGCTTGCTCGGATTGAGATGTGGGGCGGGTGGAACATGCTCGTGACCTTACGCACAGAGTCGGTCAGAACGGTCAGCGGCTTGATAGACCCGGATTAAGGTCCGTACTGCCCCCGCTCGGTGGCCGTAGTCGAGGGAGGGGCATCCGTAGTCGTCCACAGGCGCTCACGCAGGCCCGTGGCGCGGGCGACTGGCCGGTCCACGGCGACGCGTAGCGCGGCCTCGGTGCCGACGAGCAGCAGCCGCCGTCGGGCGCGGGTGATGGCCGTGTACAGGAGCTCGCGGGTCAGCAGCCGCGAGCCGGGATCGGGGAGCACAACCGCGGCAACGTCGAACTGGGAGCCCTGGCTCTTGTGGATCGTCATCGCGTGCAGCGTCTCGACGGCCTCGAGCCGCGCGGGGGCGAAGCCGGCGAGCTCGCCGTCGCGCTCGAACAGCGCGGTCAGCTGCCCGCCCGGATCGGCGACGACGACGCCGGTGTCGCCGTTGTGGAGGCGCAGTTCGTAGTCGTTGCGGACGATCAGCAGCGGGCGTCCGGCGTAGTCGCCACCGGCATCGACGAGTCCGCCACCGGCGTCCGCGAGCCAGCGTTCGACGGCCGCGCTCCAGGCGGCCACCCCGTAGGGACCGTGCCGATGGGCGCAGAGCAAGCGGAAGCCGCCGAGCGCGTCGAGGGCAGCGCGACCGTCACCGGCGCGCGCTGCCCGGAGCACCCCGATGCCCGCGCGGACCGCCTCCGCGCGCAGCGGTGTGGCGGCCTGCTCGCCGGCCGTCGCGTCGAGCTCGAGCCAGTCGACCTCCGCGGGAGCGGAGCGCGCCGCGGCGACGGCCGCGTCGCCATCGCCGCGCCGGACCGCGTCCGCGAGCGTGCCGATCGCCGCACCGAACCGGTGACCGCGGCGCAGCACGACGATGCCGTCACCGAACGACGGCTCGGACGCCGGCCGGTGGCCAGCCGCGGCCGGCTCGGATCCCGGCAGGCTGCCGCCCACGACCCGTTCGAGCAGGACCCGCGCGCCGGTGCCCATCTGCGGTCCTGCGGCCGCCGGACCGACGATGTCGCGCAGGACGGCGCCGGCTTCGATCGCCGTGAGCTGATCGGGGTCGCCGACGAGCACGAGCCGAGCGTCCGGCCGGACGGCCTCGAGCAGGCGGGCCATCAGCGTCAGCGACACCATCGAGGTCTCGTCGACGATCACGACGTCGTGCGGCAGGCGGTTGGCCTGATCGTGTCGGAAGCGGCTGTGGGCGCGAGGGCGCCAACCGAGCAGGCGGTGGATCGTCGAGGCGTGCAGCGCGTGCAGCTGGTCGCGCACTGGCTCGGCGAGCTCGAGCCGGTCGGCCTCCTCCCGCACGGCCTCCTGGAGCCTGGCAGCGGCCTTGCCGGTTGGTGCGCACAACGCGATCAGCGGCGCCGAGCCCACCTCGGCCTCGCCGGTCGCCTCGCA
This sequence comes from Solirubrobacterales bacterium, assembly GCA_027315255.1. Classification (GTDB taxonomy): domain Bacteria; phylum Actinomycetota; class Thermoleophilia; order Solirubrobacterales; family Solirubrobacteraceae; genus Palsa-465. Next base: position 11,730 of record DAHUYL010000041.1, read on the forward strand.
CAGCAGCGCGCAGATCCGCGCGACGGCCGTGGTCTTGCCGGTCCCCGGCCCGCCCGCGATCACGGTCAACCCGCGCAGCGCCGCGCACGCGGCGGCCGCCCTCGGCGCCGGGTCTGCGTGCTCCCCGCCGTCCGGGAACAGTCGTCGCACCGCGGCGGCCAGCTGGGCCAGCTCGAGCCGCCGCGGCGGGGCGGCGGCCAGCGCTCTGAGCGCCGCCGCGAGCTGGCGCTCCTCGCGCCAGTAGCGGTCGAGGTAGAGCCGCGGGCCGAGCAGCCGCAGCGGTCGCACGACGGCTTCGTCCTGCGCCGCCGCGCCGGCCGCGACGAGCCGGTCGACGCTCGCCACCGCCTCGACCCACGCGGCCGGACCGGGCCACGGCAACGCGGCGATCACGGCCTCGTCGGCGTCGACGGCAACCGTGTGACGCACCGCCTCGAGGTCGACGAACACGTGTCCCAGGCGGGGGGCGCGCACCGCCAGCGCGACCGCCAGCATGATCTCGGTGCCGGCCACCCCGGCGAGATCGGCGAGGGCGAGCGCGACGCGCACGTCGGCGGCGGCCAGCACTCCCGCCCGGTTGAACGCGGCGAGCGGCTCCGGCGCGGCCAGTGCCAGCTCCGCGGCGTACGGATCGAGCGCCGGTTCGGGCTCGTCGGCGCCCGGTGCGAGGCCGTCCAGTTCGGTCGCGCTCATCCGGACTGCGCCCGATCGAGCAGGTCGCTGAGCGCGATGACGAGCGCAGCCGGTGGCTGCCAGGCGAACACGCCCGCGCCGTCGCCCACCATCCCGCGCAGGAACAGGTAGTAGACGCCGCAGAGGTCGCTCGCCGGCTCGTAGCCCGGCACCCGCCAGCGCAGGTAGCGGTGCAGCGCGACCGCATACAGGAGCGCCTGCAGCGCATAGTGCGAGCGCGCCATCTCGGCCACGAGCGCATCGCGCCGGTAGTGCCACGCCGTCAGCGGCTCCCCGGCGGGCGCGAGCCAGTTGGTCTTGTAGTCGACGATTGCGAATCGCGGGCGAGCGAGCGTGGTCCCGCCGCCCGGGACCCGCACCACCAGGTCGATCGTCCCCGTCAGGTAGCCGCGAAAGGCGCCGGCGAGGGCCGGGTCGCGCAGCCGCTCGGCATAGCCGGCGAGCGGGTCCCCGGCCGGCAGGAACGCGTCGAGCAGCGCCGCGAACTGCCCGGCGGAGACGCAGCCGGCCGGTTGCTCGCCGCCGGCCACCGGCAGCTCGAACTCGAGCTCCGACAGTCGATCGGCCCGGCGGACGTCCCGCAACGAGCGCGTTCCGAGGCTGCCGCCGAGCGGCGTCGCCAGCGCGAGCGCCAGCCCGGCGCCAGCCAACCCCGCCGCACAGCCGAGCTCCGCCGCGCCCGGCGACGCCGCCTCGACGAGCGCCGCCGTCAGTGCCGGCTCGAGCTCGGCGGCGGTGAAGTCGACCGCCTCGAGTGCGCGGTGCACGATCGTCCCGACGCGGGCGCCGCCCGCCAGTGCCGCCAGCGGGAGCTCGCCCGCACCCGCGACCACGGTGACGTCGGGCTCGTCGGCGACGCCGCGGTCCTCGGGCTCGCTGGCGACGAGCGCCTCGTGGGCGACGGCGGTGATCGCCGTGTACGAGGTCCGCCGCCAGAGGCGGTCGAGCCCGCGCTGAAAGACGGCCAGCGACAGCTCGCCGATCGCTCGCGGCTGGGCGGCGAAGCGGGCGGCGGAGCGCTCGCGCGACCACTCGACCGACACGGCTCCATCGGCCGTCGCCGCCAGCTCCGAGAAGCGGGCGAATGCAGCTTCGTCCGACGGGACCGATCTGCCCCGCCAAGCGACGTTCCCATCGCCGTCACGGGCGAACACGAGCCGGCCGAGCGCGGAGTCGCGGCTGCCGAAGGACCCGGCCCACCAGAGCACCGCCTGATGGCGCGCGCGAGTCAGCGCCACGTACATCAGCCGCAGGTCCTCGCCGCGCTCCTCGCGGATGTACTGCTCGCGGTGGGCGCGGTAGTCGGCTCCTTCGAGCCCCACGTCGACGGCCCGCCGGCCGTCGGCGTCCTCGTCGTGGAACGCGACAGGCAGCTGCTCGTCGGAGATCCAGCCGAGATCCCACAGGAACGGGCACAGCACGATCGGGAACTCGAGCCCCTTGGCCCGGTGGATCGTCAGCACCTGGACCGCGGCGGCGTCCGACTCCAGCCGCCGCGTCAGCTCGTCGTTGCCGCGCTCCCGCGGCGCGAGCGCGATCCGCTGACGCAGCCATCCCGCAAGTGCCGCGACCCCGAGCCCGTCGACGGTCGCGGCGCCGTGCAGCAGTTCGGCCACGTGCTGGAGGTCGGTCAGCTGCCGCTCGCCGTCGTGACGGGCGAGCAGCCGCTCCGGCATCCGGGTGGCCCGCGTGACCTCCTCGGCGAGCGCCGCGACGCCGCCGCCGCGCAGGATCCGGGCCCAGGCGAACAGCCGGCGGTGGAGCGCGCCGAGCTCCTGCTCGGAGGCGCCCGCGAGCTCGGCCGCGGTGGAGCCGATCAGCGCCGTCAGAGCGGCCGCCCGCGCGCGGGCAGGCGATGCCGGCCGCTCGAGCGCCTCCAGCAGCGCCAGCCAGTCGCCGGCCGTGCCGGTGGCGAACACGCTGCCGGCGCCGCCGAGCACCGCCGGGACGCCGGCGGCGTCGAGCGCGCGGTGGACTTCGGCGGCACGTGCGTGCGTCGGCACGAGCACCGCGACGTCGCCCGGCGCGAGCGGCTCGCACGTGCAGCGAGTCCCGCCCTCCCGGTCGGGGGAGCGCTGCTCGATCGTCGCGCCCGACTGGAGCAGCGCCACGACCTCGGCCGCCACCTCGCGCGCGACATGGGCGCGCACCGAGGGGGCCGACGCGAACCCGGCGGGCGTGATCGAGATCCCGCGCGTGGTCCGGTCGACGATCCGGATCCGCAGCGCCGGCGAGTCGGGAGCCCCGTGCAGGCGCGTGGCGCGGTTGCCGGGCGCCGCCTGCACGTGACGGTGGACGATCTCCCGGTGGCCCAGCCGGGCGTCCCCGAACAGCGCCGCAAGGCCGTCGAGCAGGCGCTGGTCGGAGCGGTGGTTGACGGTCAGGGTTGCGCTGCGGTCGGCGCGCCGGATCGCCTCGAGATACGCATACACGTCCGCGCCCCGGAACGCGTAGATCGCCTGCTTGGGGTCGGCGATCAGGACGAGCGTCGTGTCCGGGCCCGCGAAGGCGCGGGCGACGATCTCCCACTGCACGGGATCGGTGTCCTGGAACTCGTCGATCAGCACGTAGCGGTAGCGCTCGCGCAGTCGTGCTGCGGCCTGCGGGCCGGTCGGCCCGGCGAGCGTGTCCCGCAGGCGGGTCAGGAGATCGTCGTAGCTCATCAGCGCGAGCCGCCGCTTGCGTGCCGCGAGCTCCGTCCGGGCGGCCTCCGCCAGCCGGCGCCGCATCGCCGGCACGCCGGCCTCGTCGCCGCCACGGGGATGGATCGTCGCGGTTGGGTGCGCGATCGCGAGCTCGGCGATCAGACCGGCCTGGCGCCGATCGAGCCGGTCGCTGACCGAAACGTCACCGGCGCGGTCGTGGAAGCGCCGGACGTACAGGTCGTCGACGACCTCCTTCGTCAGGTCGGACGCATCAGCGACGAATGTGACGTCGGGTTCGAGATCTCCCAGCGTACCGAGCTCTGCCAGCACGTCCTGACAGAAGCCGTGGGTGGTCGAGATCGTCGCCGCGTCGAACTCGGCGATCGCGGCCGCCAGCCGGTCGCACCGGAGCTCGACCGCCTCGCGCGGGCCGTCCGCCAGCACGGCGTCGAGCGTGTCCTCGCGTGGCGGGGGCGCCCCCGCGAGCACCCGGCGCAGCTCGTGCTCGGCCGCGACGAGCCGCTCGCGCACCCGCTCGCGCAGCTCGCCGGTCGCGATCCGCGTGAAGCTGACAAGCAGCAGCTGCTCGACGGCGGCGCCGTCGGCGATCAGCCGCGTCGCGAGCGCCGCGATCGTGTACGTCTTTCCGGTGCCGGCGCTCGCCTCGAGCACGGTCACGCCGGGCGGCAATGCCTCGCGGAGGTCGAACGGCTGCGGGTTCACGGATCGAGCACCTCGCGAGCGAGCAAGGGGGTCCACAGCCGCAGCGCCAGCCTCGCAAAGCGGGAGGGCTGGCCGGTGTGCCAGCCCTCTCGGTCCTCTCCGTCCCGCGGCGGGAACGCGAGCAGCTCCTCGAGCGAGAGCTCCCGGCCGAATGCCAGCAGGTGCTCGGGCTCGCGGTTCTCGCCGCCGATCGCCCCCGACCTCGACCACGTCTCGCCGGCGGCTGCGACGGCGTCGTGCCCGCTGCGCCCTGCGGCCGCGTACGCCGCAGCGGTCAGGCACGGGAGCGGCAGCGGCTCGCGCAACCCGCGCTCGTGCAGGTCGGCCAGCACCGCCAGTTCTGCGAGCGCAACCTCCCGCCGGGCGGCCGCGTCGCGCCCCAGCGCCGGGATCCGCGCGACCGCCACCGCGGGCCCGCCGCGCCCCGGCCCGCGGCCGATCGTCACCGCCTCGAGCGTCAGATCCGGGTGAGCGGCGGTCAGCGCCAGCAGCCGCACCCAGCTCGCGAGCCGCTGCCTGGGCCCCAGCCGCGAGAAGCCGACCCCGAGCAGCACCTCGCCGCGGACGCCCGGCACCGTTCCGAGCAGGCGCGCGCCGCCGGGGAGCGTCACGCCGACCTCGAGCGACCGCGGCCCGCCACCCGGTGCGAACGTCCGGGCACGCTCGACGATCGCCTCCGCCTGCGGCCACACGTCGCGGATCACCGGCTGGCCGAGCGCGCCGGGCGGGAGCGTGCCGCGTGCGACCTCGGCGAGCGCGACCTCGCGCCGGTCACGGCCGGCGAGCAGGCCGTCGAGCAGGCGCTGCCCGACGCCCCAGCGGTCGAGCGCGTCGAGCTCGACCGGCAGCGCATCGGACAGCTGGTCCTCGGCCGCCGTCGCCCAGATTCCGAGCCGCTGGCGAAGGAAGGCGCGTACGGGCCGCTCGACGAATGTGACCAGGTCGGCGAGCGCCAGCGTCCCGTCCTGAGTGGCGGGCGGGAGCGGTGCCGCCAGGAACGGCGGCTCCGGGACCCGCTCGCGCTGCAGCGCGCGCGCCCCGGCGAGCGCGAGGCGATCGAAGCTCCACGGCTCCCCGCCGGCGGGCTCGCTCGCGTCGAAGTTGCGAGGGTCGAACGGCTGCAGGGGATGCTCGACGAGTACCCGCCGGCGGGCGCTCCCGCCGTCCGGGCAGCGAGCGGTCGCGTCGACCGCGTCGAGCAGCTCGCCGACCGGAACCGCCGGCGGCCGTGGGGCGCCCGTGCGCTCGTCGCGGCCGCTGTAGGTCACGATCAGCGCCTCACGCGCGGCCAGTAGTGCGTCCAGCATCAGCTGGCGGTCCTCGGCGCGGGGGTCGCGATCGCCGACGTGCGGGTCGGCGAGCAGCAGGTCGTCGCCGTTGCGTGGGGCGTGGCGGGGGAAGGCGCCGTCGTCGAGCCCGAGCAGGCACACGATCCGGTGCGGCACCGACCGCATCGGCTGCAGCGTGCAGACGGTCAGGTGGCCGGTGCGGAAGCTGGCGCGGGTCGGCCGCCCCCGGAGCCGCTGTGCCAGCAGCGCCCGCGTCTCGGCCAGCGTCAGCCTGGTCGACGCAGCGCTGCCAGCCGCCTCGATCACGACCTCGCCGAGCAGGCGTGAGAGCTCGAGTCGCTGCCAGGCGTCGCGTTCGGCGACCGCGGTGAGCGCATCCGCGGCGCTCTCGAGCGCCTCCACCCAGGCCTTGACCGTGTGCGGGCCGCGCAGGGCGCGCACCGCCGTGGCGAGGCGGTCGAGCAGCTCGGCGAAGCGGCCGGCCAGATCGATCGCGCCGCTGTCGACGTCGTCGAGCGGCAGCACCCCTTCGTACAGCCGCCCCCCGGCCTCGCTCATCGCGACCCCGAGCAGCAGCCGCCGCAGGCCGTGATCCCACGTGCCGGCCTCGACGCCACCGAGCTTGAACGCCTGGCGGTGCTCGGCATCGAGCCCCCAGTGGATCGCGCCGGCGGCGACCCACTCGCGGATCCGGGCGAGCTCTTCGTCGTCGAGCGCGAACCGCCGCCGCACCGGTTCGGTGTCGGTCAGGTCGAGCACCTCGGAGGCGGTCAGCCTCGAGTGGGCGAGGTCGAGTAGGCGAGACACCACTGCGAGCACCGGGTTGGTCTGGCGCAGCGAGCGGTCGGCGATCCGCACCCGCAGGTCGATCGCTTCGGGCTCGGCGTCCAGATCCGGATCCGCGGCGTCCCGATCCGGATCCGCGGCGGCACCCGTCCCGAACACCGCTCCGATCAGCGGCGCGAACGTCTCGATGTCGGGACACATGACGATCACATCGCGCGGCTCGAGCGACGGGTCCGCCGCCAGCCGGTGCAGGATCGCCTCACGCACCACCTCGACCTGGCGCCGGCGGCCGTGGCAGGCATGGACGGCGACGCTGAGGTCCCCGGCCGCCAGCTCGAGCCGGCCGTCCGCCTCGCCCGGGAGCGGGGGGCCGGGAGCTGGGAGGTCGGCCCGGATCGCCGCCTGCAGCGCCTCGAGCACCGTTCGCGGCGCCGCCGCCTCGACGGCGTGGTGGTGCTCGGCGACGTGATCGTCGCGGGCGTGGGCGGCGAGCACCAGTTGCAGCTCGCGCGACTCGCGTCCCCACGAGGCGAGCAGCCGGTTGGCGGGCAGGCGAGCCGTCGCGTCGTGTGCGCGGCGCGGCGGCGGGCCCGGCGCCCCCGCGGCTGGCGGCATCCCGGCCGCCAGCCGCGCGACCTTGTCCCACAGGGCCGGCGAGGGGTGCAGCAGCAGCAGATGGACGTCGCGGTGCGCGGCCAGCGCGCGCAGCGCGAGCACGTGGCCTGCCGGCAGGCGCGTCAGACCGAACAGCGCGAACCGTTCAGGTAAGGCCGCCAGCTCCGGTCGCTCGCCCAGCGCAGCGCAGGCGGGTGCGAGTCGCTCGGCGCCGCTGGCGACACCGATCCGGGCGCGCAGTGCCCGCCACAGGTCCGGCTGCCAGCCGTCGCCGTCGCCCGCCGCCCATGCCTCGATCAGCCCCGGGCGCCGCACGGAGTAGTGGTGGTAGAGCGCGGCGAGCGCCCGCACCCGGACGAACCGTCGCTCGCGCCCCGCGGCCAGGTGCGCCGCCAGCGGCGCGAGCCAGGGCTCGTCCAGGTTCGCGTCGACCGTCTCGAGCAGCTTCCAGGTCATGCGCTCCGGCGCCCACGGGTCCCGGTCGGGGTCGATTCCGGTGGCCGCGGCGAGCGCGCCTGCGATCAGGCGAGCGGGGGACGGAAACCCGATGCCCGCGCACACGCCGTCACCGCGACCGGCGCTTGCTCCGAGCCGGCTCGAGAGGACCTGCGTCAGCCATCGCTCGATTCCGCGCGTCGGCACGGCTACGACCTCGGGCGCGAACGGGTCGGCAAGCGGCGCCGCGAGGATCCCGGCGAGGGCGGCGGCCAGGCGATCGGCGCGTTCGGCGCGGTGAACGTGAAGCATCGCGCCCCCGAGTATGTTTCCCGCGCCGACGGAAGCGTTATGACCCCAACCATCAAATTCCGGAGCCGGCTTGTCGATTAACACGGACGTGCCCTCGACGGACCGGTTCGAGACGTTCTTCCACAACGCTCCCAGCGGGATGGCGCTGATCTCGGTCGACGGTCGCTGGACCGAGGTCAACCGGGCGCTGTGCGAGACCCTCGGCTATCCGCAGGAGGACCTCATCGGCGACAGCATCGAGACGTTCATCCACCCCGGCGACTACACGGGGGGCGAGCTGCGCGGCCGGCTGCTGGCCGGCGAGATCGCTGCCGCCCGCGCGGACTGGCGGTTCGTCCGGCGGGACGGTGCGGTCGTCTGGATGCGGGTGGCGCTGTCGCTCGTGCGCGACGCGGCCGGCACTCCGAGCTTCCTGATCGCCCAGTGCGAGGACGTGACCGCGGCCAAGGCGGTCGAACAGGAGCTCGAGCGCGAGCGCCTGTGGCTGGACGAATCGCAGGCCGCCGGGCGGATCGGGAGCTGGGAGCTCGACCTCGAGACGGGCGAGATGCGCTGGTCGCGCGAGCAGTTCGACATCTATGGGGTCGACCCGGCCGGCGGCGTTCCGGGACTCGACGAGATGCTGGCGCTGATCCACCACGAGGATCGGGGCGCGATGCTCGAGACGGTGCGCACCCACGTGGCTTCGGGCGAGGACTTCATCGACGAGTACAGGGTCGTCCATCCGCGGCTGGGGATCCGGGCGCTGCTCGTCCGCGGCTGCTACCTGCCGCGCGATCTCGCGCTCGGGCGGCCGGCGCGGATGGTCGGGACGACGCTCGACGTGACCGCCGAACGGAGGGCGGAGGCCGAGCGCCGGCGCGACGAGGAGCGGCTGCGGCTGCTGGCGACGATCGTCGAGCAGTCGGTCGACGCGATCGTCGTGTTCGACCCCGCCGGCGTGATCACCCACTGGAACGACGGCGCCACGCGGATGTACGGCTACAGCGCGGAGGAGGCGATCGGGCGCACGGGCCGGTTCCTGCTGGCGGCCGGCCACGAGGCCGAGGACGACGATCTGCTGGCCGCAGCGCTGCGCGGCGAGGGCGTTCGGGCGATGCAGACGGCGCGTCGCCGTCGCGACGGCGATCTGGTCCAGGTCGCGCTGACGGTCGCGCCGATCCTGAGCTCGGAAGGCCAGCCGCTCGGTGTGTCGGTGATCGCCCGCGACATCACCGAACAGCTGCGCGCGCAGGAGCGACTGCTCGACAACGAGCGCCAGCTGTACGACGCCCAGGCGCTCGCGCACGTCGGGTCGTGGGAATGGGACGTGGCTCTGCCGCGACCGGACTGGACCGCCGAGATGGCGCGGATCTATGGCTACGACTCCGACCACGTTCCCGAGGTCGACGACCTCGTGGCGCGCGTGCACCCCGAGGATCGCGAGCGGATCTGGGAGCTGCTCGAGGAGGCCAGGTCCGGCTATCCGGGTGAAGCCGAGTACCGGATCGTGCGACCCGACGGCGAGATCCGGTTCGTGCACGGGCGCCTGCGCACCCGCGCCGACGACGACGGCGTCGTCACCCACATCTACGCCGCCGTGCAGGACATCACCGAACGCAAGCTGGGCGAGGCGGAGCTCGAGCGGCTGGCCACGCACGATCCGCTGACCGGCCTGCCCAACCGCCGCACGTTCGAGGGCCGGCTCGAGCTGGAGCTGGCTCGCGCCAGGCGGGAGGGCACCGGGTTGAGCCTCGCCGTGCTCGACATCGACCGCTTCAAGCGGATCAACGACACGCTCGGCCACCAGGCGGGCGACGAGGTGCTGCGGGTTGCCGCGGCCGAGCTGCAGCGGCAGGTGCGAAGCCATGAGCTGATCGCGCGCGTCGGGGGCGAGGAGTTCGCGTGGATCCTGCCCGGCGCCGACGAGACCGGTGCCATGATCGCGCTCGAGCGCGGCCGCCGGGCAGTCGCCGGCCTGATGTTGGAGGAGCTCGGGCGCGTCACGCTGTCGGCCGGGTTCGCGACCCTGCGCGACGACCTCGACGCGGAGTCGCTCTACCGCCTCGCGGACATGGCGTTGCTCGACGCGAAGGCGGGTGGGCGTGACCGGGTGGTCGCCGCGGGCGCCGTGGGCGCGACAGGGTTCGACGGGGCTGCGGCCGGGGGCGGGGCTGCGGCCGGGGTCGGGCGGACGGCTGGGATGGGGCGGCCGGCCGGGCTCGAGCCAGTCCGCTGAGCCCGCAGGAGCCGGGCGACGCCGCGCAGGTCGGCGGCGGCCGTCCTGACGATGTCGACGCGCGAGTCTCGGTCGTCGACCCAAGCGACCGGGATCTCGGCGATCCGCAGGCCGCGTCGCTGGGCGAGCACCAGCAGCTCGGTGTCGAAGAACCATGCCTCGTCGGCGACGTACGGGAGCAGGTCGCGGGCGACGTCCGCGCGAATCGCCTTGAAGCCGCACTGCGCGTCGCTGAAGCGAGCGCGGAGCGTGGCCTTCAGCAGCTGGTTGTACGAGCGCGAGATCAGCTCGCGCTTGGCGACGCGGGTGACGCGCGAACCGGGCGCGAGGCGGGTGCCGATCGCGAGCTCGCCGTGACCGTTCGCGATCGCGTCGATCAACGGTCTCAGGGCGCGCAGGTCCGTCGAGAGATCGACATCCATGTAGGCGAGGATCTCGGCGCGGCTGCGCGACCATGCTTCGCGCAGCGCGCGGCCGCGGCCCTTGTGGGAGAGGTGCACCGTGTCGATGTGCGGGAACGCTCGGCCGAGCTGCCGCGCGATCGCGAGCGTTCGATCGGTGCTCGCGTTGTCGGCGATCACGATCCGCCACGGGTACGGGGGGCTGCCCGGCTGCGACAGGAACGAGTGGAGGGTGACGACCGAGTCGGCGAGCACGGCCTCCTCGTTGTGGACGGGGATGACGATCTCGACGGCGGGGAATGGTGGTTTCATGACGCTGGAGCTTCGCCCCGGCCGTGAAGCGATCGCGATGAGCGGGCTAAGACGTACGTCTGAACGACGGTGCGGCCGCCAGCCGCGGTAGGCTGGCGGCCGATGAGCGACGATTTCAGGGTCCGGGTGACGCTTGCCGACCGCCGCCAGGCGGCGCAGCTCGGCGGGTTGCTCGAGCGTGGCGAGATCACGTTCGAGGATGGTGCAGGTGGGGCTGGGCGGGTCGCGGCGTCGGTCGACGACCGTGAGGTGTTCCTGTACCTGGAGGAGCGCTCCCAAGCCGATGCGGCCGCGGCCGCGCTGCGAGACGCCTGCGAGCGACACGGATGGAGCGTCGAGGTCGAGCTGCGCCGCTGGCATCCTGTGGCCGAGGAATGGGCCGACGTCGACGCGCCGGTCCCGACCACCGGCGCCGAGGAGGATGCCGAGCGGGCGCGGCTGATCGCCCAGGAGCGGTCGGAGTCGGCGTCGTGGGGGTTCTCGGAGTACGAGGTGCGAATCCAGTGCCCGAGCCATCGGGACACGGTCGAGCTCAGTCGGCGACTGCTGGACGAAGGGCTGCCGGCGGTCAGGCGCTGGCGCTACCTGCTCGTCGGGGTCCCCGACGAGGACAGCGCGCAGACGCTGGCTGACCGGTTACGCGGCGAGGTGCCGGCCGGGTCGACGATCACCGTCGAGGCGAGCCTCGCCGCGATCGCGCGCCAGACGCCGCCGAATCCGTTCGCGGTGTTCGGCGGACTCGGCGGCTGAGGTTCGGCGTCCGGGTCCGCCCGCTCCTTGTAGACGGATCAGCGAGCTGTCGCTGACCTTCCGAATCCCGAATGTCTCCCGCCTGGAGGTCATCGGACAGCACGGCAGGGCCCGTGACGCTGACCAGTTGAACGCTTGTGCTGCGCACCCGGTCATGCACCTGCGAGCGCGGACCGCGCTCCGCGGGACCGGCCTGGCCAGCGCACGTGGCCGAAGCGCATCCTCGACGGCCGTGGGCTCGGACACGGATGCGATGGTCAGCCGCGCCGGTGGCTCCGCGAAGCCGCGGCATCGGAAGGTCGCCGATGCGCCGCTCCGCGCCGCCGCCGCCTGAAGACGAAAGCGCCGGCTCGAAGGCCGGCGGCCTCCCTCGTGCTGAACCGGCTTCTGGTCGCCAGGGGAACCGTCCGGCGTGAGACCCGGGCACGGACGAATACACTGGCGCGACCAAGCAGCTGAGGTCAGGTGATACGGCTTGCTAGCTCGTCCAGTCCGACGAAATAACGACCGTGCGTGATGCTGAGATCGTGTTCGGACTCAGCGGACAGCACAACGACCTCGATTCCATCTCGCCCGGCGAACTCATGCTCCGCGGCGAACCGCGCTCGAAGGGCGTCGCTGTCGGTCGGGAAGCGCTGCTTGCGCAGGAGTTCACCGCGGCGGCGGTCGTAGACGAGTAGGAAATGCGCCACGGTTGAGATCCTAGATCAGTTGCTGGGGCGCGCACGACGTCCGTGCCCTCTTGCGCTAGCGATGTCGCTCTCCGTCTTCTCAGACTCGCGCAACGTCTCGCGAAGCTCGGCGATCGCCCTCTGAGCCTGAGAACGGACCACACGGAGCTCAGGGCCATCCGGGTCCTCCAGCATGCCGCGTTCAGCGGCATCAAGCAGATCGGCAACTGTCGCGGCTAGCTGGACCACGAGACGGCGATAATCGTTGAAGACGGCGGCAGCGTCTCTGACCTTCCTCGGCATCATGCTCAGCTCGGCGTCATCGAACAGCGATAGTGGCGGCTCCCCGTACCTGATCCCGCGGCCTACTTGATCCGCCAGCTTCTCATACAGCTCCGCCCACTCGTGCTGCCAGCGAGTGCGAACCTGGATCTCGACCGGAATGCCATCGGGAAACACGATGACGTGGACCGCTCGGTAGCCATTCACTGGATCCTCTCGACGGTCAACCACCCGCGCGAGGATCGTTCCGGTGTTCTTTATCCTCGCAGTTGGCGCGACCGGGATGCTGCAGCTTGCCGCCCGCCCGTCGACCTATCCTTCGATCGAGTTGTCAAGGAGACGGCACCGAGGAGCCGAAAGAAGGTGAGCGAGCATGGAGACGAAGCCGAAGCAGAACGTGGTCATCCCACCCGCCCAGGGACGCCCGGCATCAGTGACGAGCGGGAAGATCGCGAAGGCGCTGGAGATCCGGAAGAGCACCGCGAAGGCCAGGGAAGGGAAGCCGTTGGCGTTCCCGACGAGTCGCAGGCACCCGTAGCCTTTCCACGACAGACACCGCTCTTCCATGCGCAGCATGCGGAACGCTATGCGCGGCAAGACCTGATCCGGGCTTACGAGCAGCGCTTCGGCTGTCGACTCGTCGTCATGATCGATGTGATTTTCCCGTACAGCGTGACGCTGCTCGAGGAGCTAATCGCCGGCGCGAGTCCTGACGAAGACCTGCACCTCCTGCTCGACTCCCCGGGCGGGGACGGCGAAACCGCGGTACGGCTAGTGCGTTCGGCACAGTCGCGCTGCCGCGAGCTCACCGTCATCGTTCCGAATCAGGCCAAGAGCGCCGGCACGATCCTCGCGATTGGTGCCCACAAGATTCTGATGGGCCCCACGAGCGACCTTGGTCCGGTCGATCCGCAGTTTCAGCAGCTTGACCGGCCAGGTTTGTACTCAGCAAAGGACCTGATCGCAGCGGTCGAGAACGCCGAGCAGGCCATTGCGGCGAATCCGGACACCTACCCGCTGCACGTCTCGCTTCTCGCGGACGTGACGGCCGTCATGGTGCAGCAAGCGCGATCAGCGCTCGAACGGACCGACGACCTCGTCAAGGAGGCCTTGGCCAGCCATCCCGACCGCCCGACCGGTGATGTCGACAGCATCGCCGCGGCGCTGAAGGAGAAGCTCATCGACCTGCCTCGTGATCATGGGGCCGTCTTCAACGCGACGGACGCGCGTAAGGCCGGACTTCCCGTCGAGGAGATCGACCCGAACAGTGATCAGTGGCGGATCATTTGGCAGCTCTGGACCAAGTACTTCGCGCTCGGGGCTGGCGCGGCATCGATCTACGAGGGTCGCCTCGCCTCCCAAGTGGTTCATCGAGGCTAGAGCCAATCCTGGTCGCCGCAGCGACGGAGGCCCGCGGAGTCTGTCGCACTGACGTCGCTTTCAGCAGGACCCGGGCGTGTGTGACGACGATCGGATTGGCGACCAGAAGCCGGTTCAGCACGAGGGAGGCCGCCGGCCTTCGAGCCGGCGCTTTCGTCTTCAGGCGGCGGCGGCGCGGAGCGGCGCATCGGCGACCTTCCGATGCCGCGGCTCCGCGGAGCCCCCGGCGCGGCTGACCATCGCATCCGTGTCCGAGCCCACGGCGATCGATCGGCCGTGCTGGCGGTATCGGTCCCTGATGGTGAACGGATTCACGGTACGTCGTTGCATTTGTAAGTACATGTACGGCGAGTCCGGACAGATCGGTTGGATCGTGACGAGCTTCGATCGCCGCCCGGCAGGGCGGTTCCTGTCGCGCACGCGCTGTTCCCGATCGCACCATCGCACGCGCGAAGCTCAGGGCGGCAAGGCGGTTCACAAGGCCGTCGACGTCGGGGATGCGCTCGGTCTTGGCGCGGCCAGCGGCGGGACCGGTACACGCGCAGCTCGGCGGGTGTCGCGGAGTCTGGGGGCGAACTCGGCGCGCGGGACGATCGAAAGGCTGTCGCTCGAGACGAGCAGACCCAGCGGTCTGATCGACCGACCCTGGCTGCCGAACGCGCGGTCGGGCTACGGCAGCGTGAACACGATCTTGCCCTGCAGCTCGCCTGAGAGCATCCGCTCGAAGCCCGCGCGCGCGTCGGCGAGCGGAAGGGTCGTGTCGACGAGCGGCCTGACGTCGCGGTCGACGCAGAAGCGGACGAGTCGCTCGAGCTCCTCGCGCGTCCCCATCGTCGAGCCGATCACGGACAGCTGCAGGAAGAAGATGCGGCGCAGCTCCGCCGGAGAGGCGTCGCCGGTCGTCGCACCTGAGATCACGATCGTGCCGCCCGGCTTGAGCGCGCGAACCGAATGACCCCAGGTCGCGCCGCCGGTGGTCTCCATCACGGCGTCGACGCGCTCGGGCAGGCGGGCACCGGGCTCGAACGCGCCGTCGGCTCCCAGCGCCAGTGCGGCCGCGCGCTTGGCCTCGGTGCGACCGGTGACCCACACACGCACGCCGGCCGCCGCCGCGAGCGTGATCAGCGCCGTCGCGACGCCGCCCGATGCGCCCTGGACGAGGATCGTCATCCCCGGCAGGACCCGCCCGCGCACGAACAGCATCCGGTACGCGGTGAGCCACGCGGTCGGCAGGCACGCGGCCTGCTCGAAGCTGAGCTCGGGCGGTTTCGGTACGAGGTTGCCCCGCGGGACCGCCACTCGTTCCGCGAACGTGCCCTGGTGGCGCTCGGACAGCAGCGAGCGACGCGGGTCGAGCGTCTCGTCGCCGCGCCAGCCGTCGCCCGGGACGACGGCGTGCACGATCACCTCGTTGCCGGCGTCGTCGACCCCGGCGGCGTCGCATCCGAGCACCATCGGCAGGGCGCCCGCCGCGAGGCCGACGCCGCGCAGCGACCACAGGTCGTGGTGGTTGAGCGACGCCGCCCGCACGGCCACGGTCGTCCAGCCGTCCGCGAGCGAAGGCTCGGGGCGGTCGCCGACGACCAGCCCGCTGAGCGGGTCGTCCGGCGCGATCGAGGCGGCGTAGGCGCACAGCATTCTTCAATCATGCCCGCTCAGGGGCGGGCACACGCCGCTCAGCGCTGGGTGTTGATGACCAGATCGACCGCGGTGCCGGCTGGCGCGACCTCGGCGAGCCCGCCGTCGACCTGGGCTTCGGTCACGACCCCGCTCGGAAGGCCCGGCTGGTAGCGAGCGACCAGCAGCCGCCCGACGCGGCAACCGACGGCCACCACGTACTGCTCGGCAGCCGCCAGCGGCGCGCCCGCCACCGGGTCGAGCTCGCAGCCTCCGAGCGTCGCGATCGCGGGTGGCGCCGCGGCCGCCTGCGCGACCGTGTAGCCAAGCGTCCCGAGCGACCCGCCGGTGCCGACGAACGAGAACTGGCTGCCGTCGCCGGCGCACGGGTGCGCGTCGATCGCGATCGACTCGGTTGCCAGTTGCCCATCGCGGACGAGCCCGCTCGAGTCGCCGACGCCGGTGCCGCACTGGGTGGTCGCGACCGTGTAGCTGAAGCCACCACCGACCTCGACGGCGTTGAGCGTGTAGCCCGTGCCGGCAGCGCTGCCGGCGCTCGTGTCCGGCAGCGTCGACACGGATGCGGCGAACAGCCCGTTCAGCAACGGGATCGTCTGAACGTGAACGAGCCGCGCGTTCTGCGGGGCGGTGCCAAGCCACACGCACGCCCGGGTCTCACGCACCTGCTTGACGACGACGCCGTTCACGCTGGTGGCGTAGTCGCCCGCCTGGGCGCCCGCGAACGCTGAGCCCGGCTGCGCCGAGATCAGGTTGCGGTGCGCGTAGTACCCGGCGATCTCGAGCGGCGCTCCGCGGGCCCGGGCCGCCGTCCGTGCGCAACGGCTTCCGGCCCCCTGGAGCGCGATGAAGGCCATCTCGAGCGCGGCGCGGGCCGCAGGCCGCGCTCGAGGCGCTCCCGACAGGAGCGTCAGCGTGGTCCGCGCGCCGCTCTCCGGGAGCCACTGCGGTGGCGTCCCGATCAGGACGAGCAGCTCGCCGCGGGCAAGCTGGAGCATCGGCTGGAGCGCCGGCTGACCTGGCACGACGTGCGATCGGACGTGCGACCGGACCTGCCCGGCGTCCGCTGCCGCGACCGTGCAAGCGAGCGCGATCAGGCATGCGCCGGCAGCGCCGAAGAGCCGCGCGCGCAACCGCCTGGCGTCCGATCGCATGCGCTCCAGGCTACCGCGGCCCGAAGCGGCCGGCGGCTGTAACGTCCGCCCGGTGCGGGAGCTTCGCGACAAGGTGTGCGTCGTGACCGGTGCGGGATCGGGCATCGGGCGGGCGCTGGCACTCGCGCTCGCGTCAGGCGGCGCGCGACTCGCGATCTCGGACATCGACCCAGAGACCGTCGCCGATACGGCCGCGGCAGCCGCCGCGCTCGGAGCCGAGGTAGGTCACTATCAGCTCGACGTCTCCGACCGTGACGCGGTCGCGCGGCACGCCGCGCAGGTGATCGCCCGCTTCGGGGTCGTGAACCTGCTCGTCAACAACGCCGGCGTCGCCGTCGACAAGCCGGTCGCCGCGCTTCCGCTCGAGGACATCGAATGGTTGATGGGAATCAACTTCTGGGGCGTCGTCTACGGAAGCACCGCGTTCCTGCCGCACCTGATCGCGTCGGGCGACGGTCACCTCGTCAACATCTCGAGCATCTTCGGGATCGTCGGCGCCCCGCAGCAGGCGGCCTACTGCGCCGCCAAGTTCGCCGTCCGCGGCTTCACCGAGTCGCTGCGCCAGGAGCTCCTGCTCAGCGGCGACCCGGTCAAGGTGAGCTGCGTGCATCCGGGTGGCGTCAAGACCGGGATCGCGCGGGCGGCGCGCAGCAACGACCGCACGTCGGACGAGCTCGCCGCCGAGTTCGATCGGATCGCCAGGCTGACGCCCGAGCGCGCGGCCGCGATCATCGTGCGCGGCGTGCAGCGCGATCAGGCGCGGATCCTCGTCGGCGCCGACGCCCGCGCGATCGACCTGATCCAGCGCCTGCTGGGGGCGGGCTACCAGCGGATCGCCGCGCGCGCAGCGGCCGCGCAGCGGGACCGGGCGGACCGCGTCCGGCCCGGCGGCCCAGCGCCCCCAGCGCCGGGCCGCCGGCGAACATAAGATCGGCGCGATGCTGAGCCTCCTGCGGCGCGTCGCCGTCGATCTCTCGCCGGTGCGCGAGTCGCGCGAGTTCAGGCTGCTGTCGCTCGGCCAGACCGTGTCGAGCCTGGGCACGCAGGTGGCGCTGGTCGCGCTCCCGTACCAGATCTACGTCGTCTCGCGCTCGCCGGCGCTCGTCGGGCTGCTCGGGGCGTTCGAGCTGGGGCCGATGGTCGTGGTGTCGCTCGTCGGCGGCGCGATCGCCGACCGGCGCGACCGCCGGCCGCTGCTTGCGGCCTCTCAGCTCGGCGTGGTGGCCGTTGGTGGCGCGCTGACCGCGGTGTCGGTCGCGACGAGCCGCCCGCCGGTGATCGTGCTGCTGGTGCTCGGCGGCCTGCTGGCGGGCGCCTCGGCGCTCGGGGACGTCACCCGTCAGGCGATCATCCCCGGCTTGCTGGGGCCGGATCGGTTGCGCACCGGGCTGGCGTTCAACTACGGCGCGTTCCAGGCGACCGCGATCGCCGGCCCCGGGCTCGGGGGACTCCTGATCGGCGTCACCGGCGTCGCCGGCAACTACGCCGTCAACGCCGCCAGCTGCCTCGCGATGGTGGCTGCGGCACTCGCGATCGGGCCGCAGCCGCCGGTCGGCGCCGAGCGACATCAGCCCGTCGCTCGCGCGATCGGCGACGGGCTGCGGTTCGTCGTCCGCACGCCGGCGCTGGCCGGGTCGTTCGCGATCGACCTGAACGCGATGACGTTCGGCATGCCCCGGGCGCTGTTCGCGGTCCTGTCGCTGAGCGTCTACCACGCAGGTGCCAGCGGCACCGGACTTCTGTACGCCGCGATCGCGGTGGGCGGAACCCTCGCGGTCCTCACCTCCGGGTGGGTCGCGACCGCCAACAGGCTCGGGCGCGTGGTGATCGGCGCGGTGCTCGGCTGGGGTGCGGCGATCGTCGGCGCGGGCCTCGTCCGCTCGATCTGGCCGGCGGCCTGCCTGCTCGGTGCGGCCGGCTACGCGGATGGGATCAGCGCGGTGTGCCGCTCGACGATCAGCCAGTCGCTCACCCCCGACCACCTGCGCGGCCGGATGAGCGCGGTCTACAGCCTGGTGGTGACGAGCGGGCCGCGGCTCGGCGACATCGAGTCGGGGCTCGTCGCCGGCCTCGTCGGGGCGCTCGACTCGGTGCTGCTGGGCGGGATCGCGTGCCTGGCCGGCGTCGGGGCGGTGGCGCTCGGCTACCCGCAGCTCGCGCGCTACGACGCCGAGGAGGCGCTCGCCTCGACCGCGCGCCTGAGCTCCGCCGCCCGCGCGCCGGCGAGCTCGGCGCGCAGCAGCCCGACCAGCGGACCGCGGATCACGAACCCGAGTCGCCCGAGGTCGACCTCGATCGAGTAGCGGGTCCGCGTTCGTCCGGTGTCGAGCTCGACGAGATCCCAGGCCCCACGAACCGCCTTGAAGTCGCCGCGCTGCTGGGTCCAGCTGAGTCGTGTCGGCGGCTCGTAGCTGAACCGCACGGTCGAGTGCAGCGTGCGCACGCGACCGTCGACGTCGACCTCGCACACGAGGCCGCGTCCATCCGCATCGCGCTCGATCGCCCGCAGGGCACGCATCCCGCCCTGCCACTCAGGCGCCCGCTCGACGTCCTCGACTACCGCCCAGACGGCCGCGATCGGGACATCGATCTCCGCACTCGAGCTTCCGTCGATCACGTGTACCGGCCAGCATAGGCTAGGGTTGGAGCAGGACGATGAAGGACCTCAAGGCCACCGCGCAGGGTGAGACGGCCGCCCCGATCGAGACGTGCTTCGAACGGCTGGCGGACGTCGAGCGCTACCCGAGCTGGCACCCGAACGGCGTCAAGCTCGCCGAGCCGCTCGAGCGTGGCCCCGACGGTCAGCCGACGAAGCTAAAGGCGAAGCTGGCGATCCCGAGCCTGCGGCGCGATTTCACGCTGCACATGGCGGTCACGCTCGATCGCCCGCGGCTCGTCGAGATGCGCCGGCTGCCGAAGCAGGCCGACGACCCCGAGCTCGTCGTGATCCGCTGGCTGCTCGACGAGCGCGGATCCGATCGCACCCATCTGACGGTCGCGCTCGAGGCGACGCTCGACCTGCCCGGGTTCCTGCCGGTCGGCGGGATCGGCGACGGGATCGCCAGGGGCTTTCTCGACGCCGCGGTCGCGTCCTTCGCCGCCTGAGCCGTCGCCGGCCGCCCGGCGCTAGACCAGCGCGAGCCGGCCGGCCTCGAGGTCGAGCAGCGTCCGCTTGCGCGCGAGCCCGCCGCCGAACCCCGTCAGCCCGCCGTCGGCGCCGATCACCCGGTGGCAGGGGACGATCACCGCGATCGGGTTGCGTCCGTTCGCGAGACCGACCGCGCGCGAGGCGCTGACGCTCGACAGCCCGCGCGCCAGCTCGCCGTACGAGCGGGTCTCGCCGTACGGGATCTCGCGCAGCGCCGACCACACCCGGCGCTGCCACTCGGAGCCTTCGAGTGCGAGCTCGAGTTCGAATTCTTGCCTGTCGCCGGCGAAGTACTCGGACAGCTGGGCGCGAACGGCGGCGAACGCGCCGTCGTCGCGTCGCCAGTCCGGCTCGGGCGCGGCGGGTGTGAACGCCAGGCGGTGGAGGACCTCGCCGTCGCCCGCGAGCAGCAAGTCGCCGACGGGGGATGGGGTGCAGGTGTAGAGCATGCCCCTACAACACCCGTGCGGCGGCCACCGTGAGATCCGTGCGCGGCTCCAGCTCGAGCACGTCGGCGATCAGCTCGTAGGAGCGCCGGCGTGCCCCGTGGTCATGGGTGATCGTGACGACGATCAGCTCCTCGGCGCCGTACTCGTCCACGACCCGCAGCACGCCGTCGCGGACCGTCTCCGGCGAGCCGATGATCCCGCGGCGGCCGGGGACGAGCCCGTCGCGCGCGGCTCCCTGCGAGCGCAGCCACGCGAGCGCCTCGTCCGGGGGCGGGACCGGGATCAGCCGGCCCGCTCTCAGCAGCCGCATCGTCATCCGGCTCGAGGCGGCGAGGTGCTCCGCCGCTTCGTCGGTGTCGGCGCAGATCGCCCACACGGCAACCGCCGTCCGGGCGGGTCCGCGCGGGCCGACGGGCCCGCCGTGCTCGGCCGCGAACCGCTCCCGGTAGGAGGCGGCGAAGTCCGCGCCGCCCGGATTGATGAAGTCGGCGAACGCGTACGGGAGGCCGAGCTGCGCGGCCCAGGTCGCGCTCTGCGGCGAGGAGCCGAGCAGCCACGGCACCGGCGCCTCCGGGCGGCCCGGCAGGTGCGGCGCGAGCCGCGCGAACGGGTGCTTGGCCGGCAGCTCGCCGTCGAGGTAGGCGAGCAGCTCGACCAGCTGGTCGGGGAAGTCGTCGGGCGCGGCCTGCCGGCGGTCGCGCTGGAGCGCGTACGTGGTCAGCGGATCGGTGCCGGCGGCGCGGCCGATCCCGAGGTCGATCCGCCCCGGAAACAGCCCGGCCAGCAGCGAGAACGTCTCGGCGACCTTGAACGGGCTGTAGTGCGGGAGCATCACGCCGCCAGACCCGACCCGGAGTCCGCTGGTGGCGGCGGCGACGGGCCCGATCAACGCCTCGGGGGACGGGCCGGCGAGCATCGGCCCGCCGTGGTGCTCGGCCAGCCAGTAGCGGTGGTAGCCGCGCCGATCGGCCAGCTGCGCCAGGTCGAGCGTGTTGCGCAGCGCCTGCGCGCCCGTCGACCCCGCTGCGATCGGGGACTGGTCGAGCACCGAGACGCGCATCCACCCGAATGCTAGGGAGCACTGCGCGCGGGCCGTGCTCACGGGGGTGGCGGCTTGTGGGCTCGCCACCCCCGTCCCGGCGTGTCACGCCGGGGCGCAGTCCGGACCCCCCGCCCGGGTGGTTTGTCCCCCGCCGCCCTGGCAGCCCCGCGCCGGGGGCACGAACCTGTACCCGGTGAGCGTCACGGTCGGACCCTCGGAGGCCGAGCGGCGCCTGCCGGTCGCCCCTGGGCCCGGAGGCGCGGCGGTTGCGGCGGTCGGCATGCACCTTCCCGCCGGCGTCGTCGCGTCGGCGGAGATCGAGGCGCGGCTCGGGCTCGCGCCCGCATGGATCGAACGCCGCACGGGCATCCGCGAGCGGCGGATCGCTGCGCCGGGGGAGCGCCTCGAGCACCACGCCGCGGCCGCGGCGGCGGCTGCGCTGGACCGCGCGCAGATCGATCCGATCGCGGTCGATCTCGTGCTGGTCGCGACCACGACCGCCGACGAGATCCTTCCCAACGCGGCGCCGCTCGTCGCAAGTGGGATTGGCGCCACCCGCGCCGGCGCGTTCGACATCGGGGCTGCGTGCTCCGGCTTCCTGTCGGCGCTCGCCACCGGCGCGGCGCTGATCGACTCGCGCCGCTGCGCCTGCGTGGTCGTCGTCGGCGCGGACTTCATGTCGCGGATCACCGATCCGGCCGACCGCGGAACGGCCGCCGTGTTCGCCGACGGTGCGGGCGCCGTCGTGCTGGTCGCGACCGGCGAGCCCGGGCGGATCGGCCCGGTCGTGCTCGGCGCCGACGGCGGCGGCGCCGACACGATCTACGTCCCGCGCGAGCACCCGACGATCCGGATGCTCGGACACGAGACCTTCAAGGAGGCAGTCGCACGGCTGTCGGAGGCGACGCAGCAGGCGGCCGCCGCAGCCGCAGTCGAGCTCGCCGAGATCGACCTGTTCGTCTACCACCAGGCCAACGGTCGCATCCTCACCGCCGTCGGCGAGCGGCTCGGGCTGCCCGCCGACCGGGTCGTCGACTGCATCGGCGACTACGGCAACACCTCGGCGGCGACGTTGCCGCTGGCGCTCGCGCACAGCGTCGAATGCGGCCGCCTGCACGACGGCGATCGGGTGCTGCTCGGTGCCTTCGGAGCCGGCTTCACGTGGGGCGCGACGGTGCTCGAGTGGGGGGTGCCGCGATGAGCGCCACGCTGGCGCGGCCGGTCGAGCGTGCGTCCGCTGTCGAGCGGGCGCCCCTGACGCCGCTCGAGCGGCTCGAGGCGTTGTGCGATCCGGATACGCTGGACCTGATCCGCACGCAGATCCTGTCGACCGCGATGGGGGAGAAGGCGCGCGCCGGCGACGGCGTGCTCGCCGGCTCCGGGCTCGTCGGCGGCCGGCCGGTGTTCGCCTACGCGCAGGATGCCTCCTACGCCGGCGGCTCGCTCGGCGCCGGCCACGCTGAGACGATCGTGCGCGTGCTCGAACTTGCCGACCGCGCCCGCGCGCCGGTGGTCGGGTTCGTCGGCTCGGGTGGCGCACGGATGCAGGAGGGCGTCGCCGCGCTCGGCGGCTACGGGCGGATCTTCCGGCGGATCGTCGGACTGTCCGGGCGGGTGCCCCAGATCTCGATCATCACCGGGCTGTCGGCGGGCGGAGGCGCATACTCGCCGGCGCTGACCGACTGGGTCGTGATGACCGAGGACTCGAGCATGTTCCTGACTGGCCCCGGAGTGGTCCGCGAGGCGCTCGGCGAGGAGGTCACCGCTGCCGAGCTCGGTGGCCGTCGGGTCCACGAGCGCAATGGCGTCTGTCACTTCGTGACGCCGACGGACGCCGACGCGGCCGAGCTCGCCCGCGAACTGCTGGGATACCTGCCGAGCCATCGCGACCTGCCCGTGCCGGAGGCTGAGCCGATCGGGCCCGCGTACGGCGACCCGGGAGCGTTCGTGCCGGTGCAGGCGCGCAAGGTCTACGACGTCCGCGACGTGATCGCCGCGGTCGTCGACGGCGGCGAGATGCTCGAGGTCGCCGCCGGCTGGGCGCGGAACATCGTCACCGCGTTCGCCCGCATCGACGGCCGCACCGTCGGCGTGATCGCCAACCAGCCGCGGTATCTCGGCGGCGTGCTCGACACGTCCTCCTCTGAGAAGGGCGCAAGGTTCGTCACCAAGTGCAACCAGTTCGGCGTCCCCCTGCTGGTGCTCGTCGACACGCCGGGGTTCATGCCAGGCACGCGCCAGGAGTCGGCCGGTGTGATCCGGCTCGGAGCGACGCTCGTGCACGCGTTCGCCGAGGCGACGGTGCCGCGGGTCACGGTGATCCTGCGCAAGTCGTTCGGGGGCGCGTTCATCACGATGAACTCGAAGGATCTCGGCGCCGATTACGTGTTCGCCTGGCCGCAGGCCGAGATCGGCGTGATGGGCGCGAAGCCCGCGGTCGGGATCATCCACCGCCGCGAGCTGGCCGTCGCCGAGGATCCGGAGGCGGAACGCGACGCGCTCGCAAGGCGCTACGCGGAGTCGCACCTGCGGCCCCAGGTCGCGGCCGCCGCCGGGTACATCGACGAGCTGATCGAGCCGGCGCAGACTCGCGCTCGGGTGGCGTGGGCGCTGCGGTCGCTGCGGGGGGCACGATGAATCGCTGCGTCGGCATCGGATTTGGCTGGGGGGACGGGCGGCGGGCAGGTGCGGGGGCGCACCCTGGGCCTGCCCGGGACCGGAGACATCGGTCGGGGGACCGCGAGCGGCGCGGGAGCCCGCGATGAGCCGTGGCGGGGTGCTGCTGACGGGCGCCACCGGCTTCGTCGGGATGGAGGTGCTCGCGCGCTACCTCGAGCACAGCGATCGTACGGTCAGCTGCCTGATCCGCGCCCCGAGCGACGATCGCGCCCGCCAGCGACTCGACGAGGTCATTCGCAACCTGTTCGGCCGTGGCGCCGACCGCTACGCAGCCCGGGTGGCTGCCTACGCGGCCGATCTGACCGCCCCCGGCCTCGGGCTGAGCCCGCACAGACGCGACCGGCTCGCCGAGTCCGTGACCACGATCGTCCACAGCGCCGCGTCGATCTCGTTCGTGCTGCCGCTCGAGGAGGCGCGCGAGATCAACGTCGGCGGGACCCGCAGGATGCTCGAGTTCGCGCAGCTGGCCCAGGCGCGCGGCGGCCTGCACCGCTACGGCCAGGTGTCGACCGCGTTCGTAGCGGGCACGCACGACGGCCGCTTCGCCGAGGGGGACCTCGAGGTCGGCCAGGGCTTCCGGAATTCCTACGAGCAGTCGAAGTTCGAGGCCGAGCAACTCGTCCGCTCGCACGACGAGCTGCCGTGGACGATCCTGCGCCCCAGCATCGTCGTCGGCGACCGCCGCAGTGGCTGGACCGCCGCCTTCAACGTGCTGTACTGGCCGCTGCGCGCGTTCTCGAGCGGTCTGTTCAAGACTGTTCCGGCGAACCTGGCGGCTCCGCTCGACGTCGTCTCGATCGACTTCGTCGCCGACGCGATCCACGAGCTGTGCGAATGCGACGAGGGGGTCGGGGGGACGTTCCATCTGACCGCCGGGCCGGAGGCCACGACGATGGGCGAGATCGCCGCCGCCGCGTGCCGCTACTTCCGCCGGCCGCTGCCGGAGGTCGTCTCCCCGTCGGAGTTCCAGCCGGCCGACGCCCGGCTGTCCGCTGCGGCGCTCGAGTCGAGCAGCATCTACTTCCCCTATTTCTCGATCGCGACCGTGTTCGACAACGCGTTGACCCGGGCCCGGCTCGGTCGCGCCGGAATTCAAGCCTCGCCGCTCGGCGACTACCTCGAGCGGCTGCTCGACTTCGCGACCCGCAGCCGCTGGGGCAAGCGCCCGATCGCGCGGGCGGAAGCGCTGTTGCGGTGAGCGGCGAGCAGCGCCTGCGGATGGCGATGCTGGCCGACACCGCCAGGTTCCGGCCCGACGATCCCGACGAGCTCGTCGAGGCGGCGTTCGCGTGTCCGATCTGCCTCCACGCGGACCGCGTCAGGCGCGAGGCTGCGCTCGACAGCTACGACCCGTGG
The DNA here is from genome assembly GCA_027315255.1 of Solirubrobacterales bacterium. GTDB lineage: Bacteria > Actinomycetota > Thermoleophilia > Solirubrobacterales > Solirubrobacteraceae > Palsa-465. The sequence continues at coordinate 36,705 of DAHUYL010000041.1, forward strand.
TGCGAGTGCCACTGCCCCGCATGCGACGAGCGCTGGCGCGTCTACCTGGCGCCGCAGCAGGCGCTGCGCCTCAGCGTGCTCCATCATTAGCGCTTCCATGAGTGCGGTTGACCTGGGCGACCGGGCCGGTGCCGTCTCGATCGAGGCGCTCGAGCTGTTCGTCGCGGTGCTGTCGCAGTCGGAGACGAGCGAGTCGGCCGGCGAGGACTTCTACGACCGGCTGTGCGGCGCCGTCTGCAGGCTTGCGCGGATGCGCCGCGCGCTGATCTTCCGATACGACCCGGCGACGCGGCGAGTGCGCGCAGCCGGCGGCCACGCGATCGACGTCGGCGCGTTCGCCGGCGCGCATGTCACCGTCGAGTCGGCGCCGATCGCCGCGGAAGCGCTGCGCACCGATTCGGTGGTGGAGGCCGCAGGCGACCTGCGGGACCAGTTTCCGCCCGAGTACGCCGCCCTCGTCGACGCGCCGATGCGGCTCGTGTGCGCGCCGATGCAGGCGGCCGGCCGGGCCGTCGGCGCGATCCTCGCCGATCGCACGCTGGATGCGCCGCCGCTCGACGCGGCCGAGCGCCACCTGCTGTGGACGCTCGGGAAGGCGGCCGCGCTCGCCTCGGTGGCGCGGTTCGTAGCGACCGAGGCCGAGTCCTCCAAGCAATTGCAGCAGCGGCTCGACCTCGCGCGCGAGATCCATGAGCGCGTGATCCAGCGGCTGTTCGGCGTATCGATGGCGCTCGACGGCGACGGCGAGTTGCCGGCCGACGCTCGGGCTCGCTGCGCGAGCGAGACCCAGACGGCGCTCGCCGATCTGCGCGAGGCGCTGCAACGACCACTCGGGCGCGCGCCACGGGCTACCGGCACGACCTTCATGGCCGAGGTCGAGCGGCTCTCGCATGCGCATCCCGACCTGGGCGTCACGCTCGAGGCCGGCAGCCATGGAGACGTGCCGCCGTCGCTCGAGCCGCTCGCGCAGAGCGTCCTGCGCGAGGCCGTCCGCAACGCGCAGAAGCACGCCCGTCCGACCGCCGTGCGGGTGCGGACCGAGCGGCTCGACGGTGCGCTCGTGCTCGAAGTGGTCAACGACGGCGTCTCCGGGGCGCCGCGGCGCGCCGGGATGGGGCTGCGGCTGGCGGCTTTCGAGGCGCTCCAGTCCGGCGGCGTCGTCGAGTTCGGCGTGCGCGAGCCGGGGACTTGGCAGGTGCGGTTGGTAGTGCCGTGCGGGGACGCGTGAACGTGTGATGTCGGCCGGAGCGATGGGCCTTATGCCGCCTATAGGCGGCATAAGGCCCATCGATCGCGATGGCTGAGCCGCTGCGCAGCCCGCAGCGGCTACGCGTGCTCGTCGTCGACGACCACGACGTCGTCCACTGGGGGTTCCGGCTGATGCTGACCCAGCAGCCGTGGGTCGAGCGGTGCGTCGCGGCCTCGACCGGGGACGAGGCACTGGAGCTCGCCGGCCGCTACCGGCCGCACGTCGCGATCGTCGACCTGTTCATCGGCGAGGAGTCCGGTGCCGAGGTGTGCGCGCGGCTGCGGGCGGCCGAGCCCGCCACCCGCGTGCTCCTGTTCTCGGGTGCGGGCGCGATCTCGCCGCATGCAGCGCGTGCGGCCGGCGCCTCGGGCTTCGCCTACAAGGACTGGCCGGCGCAGAAGATCGCGGCCGCGGTGCGGCACGTCGCCCTCGGCGGCACCGTGTTCGAGCGCCAGGACTCGACCGGCGCGCTCGGCCTGTCCGATCGCGAGCGCGAGGTGCTCTCGCTGATGGCGGCGGGCTCGACCAACCCGGAGATCGCCGCGGCGCTGCACCTGTCCAAGCACACCGTCAAGGAGCACACCTCGTCCGTCTATCGCAAGCTCGGGGTGCGCAACCGGACCGAGGCGGTTCAGCGCGCCCAGCGGCTCGGCCTGCTCGCCTGACGTCCGCAGTCCCTTGGATGGTGCTCGGGCCCGAGCTCGCGGCGTTCTCAGCCCTCGATGACCGGTCAGTGGATGCGGCCGTCCTCGCCCAGCTCGAAGCCTCGGAGCCCGAAGCGGTCGGCCAGCAGCTCGGGGATCGCCTCGCGGGGGGGCTGCGACAGGTCCGTGGTGCCCGGGGAGAGCTTGCGCAGCTCGAGCGGGCCGGTCCAGTCGCTGATCGCCTCGCGCGTGCCGTCGGGATGGTTGACGCTCGCGATCAGGCCGAACACGAACGGCGAGGAGGGGTGGGTGCTGGCCCACCAGTTGCTCGTCTCGATGTCAACCGGAGGGACCGGCTCGGGGACGAA
>DAHUYL010000135.1 GCA_027315255.1 Solirubrobacterales bacterium
GCAGCGACTCCAGCTGCGCCCGAGCTCCGGCGAGCTGCGACGCCTTCGCCGACTGCGCCCGCTCGACGACGGCCTGCTGGGCCTCGAGCGCGACGGCCGTGTGCTCGAGCCAGTTGCGCTCGCCGAGGATCTGCGCGGCGAGGTTCTGCTCGCGCACCTGGAGCGCCCCGAGCCGGATCGCCTCGGCGGCGACGGCGCGGCGCGCGGCGCGAACCTGCTTGACGACGAGCGCGTCCTGCTGCTGGATCCTGTGGGCGAACTGCAGCCGCTCGAGCAGGTCCTGGAAGCCCTTCGACTCGAGGATCACGGTCACCAGGTCGGGCTCGGGAGCCTCGTACTGGCCGACCATCTGCTCGCGCAGCACGGTTTCGGCGAGCGCCTGGAACCGCTCGAGGCGCACAAGCTTCGCCTGCACCGAGGCGTACTGCTGCTCGGTGCGGCGCAGCTCGGCAAGCTGCGCGTCCAGCGCCGACTGCTTGCGCTCGATCTGGGCCCGGAGCGACGCGATGCTGCCGGCGAGCGCCGCGATTCGCTGCGAGTCGGCGCCGACCGCCCCGGCGAGCGACTGCACCCGCGACTCGCCCCCGCCGATCCGCTGCTTCAGCGTTCCGACGCCGGCGGCATCGGCACGGGTCGCGCTGTACACGCCCGCGCAGGCGAGCACCGCCGCGGCAAGCGCGAGCAGAACGGCCGGCGGCCGGCGGCAGCCGCCGCTCAGTGTCGGTCGAGACGCAGCGATGCGGGCCGAGGCTACCGGAGCGCGCGCGCCGGTATGGCGGCCGCAAGCACCTCTGCAGCGATCTCCGCGGCCGCGTGCGGGCGGGCCAGCGCCGCCGCGGCTCGAGCCATTGCAGCCATCCGGCTGCGGTCGGCCAGGATCCGCCCGACCTCCTGGGCGAGCCGCGGACCGGTCAGCTCGCGGTCCGGGATCACGACCGCGGCGCCAGCCTCGACGAAATGGCGGGCGTTCGTCATCTGGTGGTCGGAGGTCGCATGCGGATACGGGATCAGCACCGCCGGCTTGCCGGCGGCCGCGATCTCGAACACCGACCCACCGGCGCGGGCGACGACCAGGTCGGCGGCGGCCAGCGCCTCGCCGAACTCGGAGATGTAGCCGCGCAGGTCGTACTGGGGACCGGGCGCCCGCAGGTCCGGCAGGTCGCGCTCGCCGGCAGCGTGCAGAACGCGGAAGCTGGAGCCGCGAAACGCCTCGAGCGCCGCACGGTTGATCGAGCGGGCCCCCTGGGAGCCGCCGAACACGAGCACGCACACCTCGCCGTGCCCGATCCCGAAGCGCCGCCGGGCGGCGGTCACATCGGTCGTCGCAGGCGGCACGGGCCGCCCGGTCACCAGGTATCGCGGAGCAGTCCGGCCGGGGATCGGGAATGCCAGGCAGACCCGTCGCGCCGCGGGCGCCAGCACCCGGTTGGTCAGCCCCAGATGGCTGTCGGCCTCCGCCAGCACGAGCGGGATCCGTCGCAGCACCGCGGACAGCGAAACCGGGCCGGCGACGTAGCCGCCCGCGCCGAGCACGACATCCGGCGCGATCCGGCGCAGCAGCGCCCCGGCGGCGGCGACGGCGCGCGCGTCGATCCCGGCAGTCCGCGCGAGCGCGCCGGGCCGGACCGGCCGCGGCAACGCGACCATCCGCAGCGAGTGCAGCTCGTAGCCGGCGGCCGGCACGAGCTCGGCCTCGGCGCGGTCGCCGCCGACGAACTGGACCTCGGCGCCTTCAGCCCGCAGCGCGGCGGCCACCGCCAGCGCCGGCACGACGTGTCCGGCCGTCCCGCCCGCGCCGATCACGACCAGCGGCCGTGGCGCCTCCGACGCCGACCCGCCCGGTGCCCTCCCGGCCCGGGGATGCTCGCTCGCCTGCGCGTCCGCCACGGGCGTCATCCGTCCGCCGGCGCGGACCGTCGACCGCCCGCAACTCGCGCGCCCCCGGCCGCGCGATCCCGAGCAGCAGCCCGACGGTGGAGAGCATCACCAGCAGGTTCGTGGGCGCATACGAGATGAACGGGAGCGGCACGCCGGTGAGCGGCGCGATCCCGAGGACGACGAAGATGTTGAGGGTTCCCTGGCAGAGGATCAGTGAGGTGAGGCCGGTCGCAAGCAGCTTTGCATAGCCGGTCGCCGCACGCCGTGCCGTGCGCAGCCCGGCGTAGGCGATCATCCCGTAGAGGCAGACGACGCCGACGACCCCGACCAGTCCGAGCTCCTCGCCGACCACCGCGAGGATGAAGTCGGTCTGGGCTGCCGGAACGTACCCGATCTTGCCGACCGAGCTTCCCAGGCCGACTCCGAACACGCCGCCGGAGCCGAGCGCGATCTGTCCCTGCACGGCTTGAAAGCACGTCGTCTGCGCGCACTGCGACGGCTGCAGGAACGACAGCAGGCGGGCGCGCTGATACGCCGAGCCGAGCGCCAGCAGGAGCACCCCGCCGGCGGCGAGCGAGGCGAGGATCATCAGGTAGCGGCCCGGCATCCCGGCCACGACCAGCAGCGCCGTGATCGTCAGGCAGACGACCAGCGTCGTGCCGAGGTCGGGCTCGGCGTAGATCAGCAGGCAGGCCGGCCCGGCGACCACCGCGATCGGGGCCATCGCCTGGCGGAAGCCGCGCCCGAGCCGCCGCGGATTGTCGGCGAGGTAGCGCGCGACGTACAGCACGAGCGCCAGCTTCGCCAGCTCCGACGGCTGGAACTGCACCGGTCCCGCCCCGATCCAGCGGCGCGCACCGTTGAGGTCGATGCCGACGCCCGGGACGAGCACCGCGAGCAGCAGCGCGACCGAGCCCAACAGCAGGAGCCGCACGACCGTGGGGGTCAGCAGCGCCAGCCCGCGGCGCTCGCCCAGCCGCATCAACACGAGCCCGAGCACGCCCGCGACCAGGTACATGAAGAACTCGCCGGTGCCGTAGCCGTGGCCGTTCACGACCCCGAGCGGCGACGAGGCGCTGTACACCATGACGGCGCCGAACGCCAGCAGGCACAGGGCCGCCGTGACGAGGATCCGGTGCTCGAGCGGCGGCGCCACGCGCCGGGTCGCGCGGGCGGCCATCAGGCCGGCCCGTCCGGCTTCGAACGACCCAGCACGAACCGGCGGAACCGCTCTCCCCGGTCTTCGAAGTCGCGGAACTGGTCGAAGCTCGCGCACGCGGGCGACAGCAGCACGACCTCGCCGGACCGCGCGCTCGCCGACGCCAGCGCGACCGCCTCCCCCAGATTCCCTGCATCCACGACCGGCACGCCTGCGCCGCCGAGCGCCGCGGCCAGCGCGGCCGCGTCCTCGCCGATCAGGTAGACCGCGGCGCACCGCTCGCGCACGACCGGCGCGAGCGGCGAGAAGTCCTGCGCCTTGCCACGACCGCCGGCGATCAGGTGAACCCCACCCGGGTAGGCCCGCAGCGCGACCACGGTCGAGGCGACGTTCGTCGCCTTCGAGTCGTTGACGTAGGCGACGCCGCCCCGCTCCGCGACCGGCTCGAGCCGGTGGGCGACGCCGCCGAACGACCGCAGCCCCTCGGCGACCGCCTCCGCGTCCAACCCCCGGGCGAGGCAGACAGCGGCGGCCGCCATCGCGTTCTTGACGTTGTGGGCGCCGGGAAGGCGGAGCTCGTCGACCGCAACGAGGCGCAGGCCGTCCCAGCGGAGCTCGCCGCCGCCGTGCCACAAGCCGGCGGCGGCGCTCTCGCCGAACCGCACCTGGCGGGCCTCGCCCGGCAGCTCGAGCTCGAGCTCGTCGGGGAGGACCGCGACGTCCCCAGGCCGCTGGCGGACGAACGCGCGCAGCTTGGCCTCCGCGTAGGCGTCGAAGCTGCCGTGGCGGTCGAGGTGATCCGGGGTCAGGTTCAGCAGCGCCGCGACCTCCGGTGCGAACGCATCCGTGTCCTCGAGCTGGAACGAGGACGCCTCGCAGACGACGGTCACGTCCTGCTCGACGGCGCCGATCAGCGTCGACAGCGCCGTGCCGACGTTGCCCGCGACGGCGACCGGCACCCCGGCCGCCCGGTGGATGTGGCCGATCCACTCGGTCGTGGTCGTCTTGCCGTTGGTCCCGGTCACCGCGATGAACGGATTGGGCAGCAGGCGCCAGGCCAGCTCGAGCTCGCCGATGACGGCCACGCGAGCCGCCCGGGCGGCTGCGACGGCCGGCGCCGATCGAGGCACCCCAGGGCTCTTGACGAGCGTTCGGACTGTCGGGAGCAGGTGGGCGCCTGACGCATCCAGGTCAACTTCGACGCCGGCGTCCCGGAGCCTTCCCGCCACCGCCTCGAGTTCCGCGGTCGCGCCCGCATCGCATCCGATCACCTCCTCTCCGCGGGCGCGAAGGGCGAGCGCGGCGGCCTCCCCGGAGCGCGCCAGGCCGACGACCAGGAACGGTCCGGGCGGAAGCGGCGGGCGGTCAGCGCGACGCAATGGCCGCGACCCGCGTGGTCTCCGCCTGCGGCTGCTTGGTGAGATCGCGGTTGCTCACCTGGTAGAGCGTGAAACCGATCGCGCCGCAGGCGGCGGCGACGATCCAGAAGCGCAGCATGATCTTCGTCTCCGACCAAGCCTCCAGCTCGAAGTGGTGGTGGATCGGGGCCATCTTGAAGACGCGCTTACGGAAGAACCTGAACGAGAACACCTGGACCAGCACCGACAGCGCCTCGATCACGAAGATCCCGCCGATCACGATCAGCAGCAATTCGGTCTGGGTCATGACCGCCAGCCCGGCGAGCGCGCCGCCGAGCGCCAGCGAGCCGGTGTCGCCCATGAACACCGAGGCGGGAAAGCTGTTGAACCACAGAAAGCCGATGCAGGCGCCGCCGAGGCAGCCCGCGACCAGCTCGAGGTCGTGGTCTCCCGGGGACACGAACGTGATCCCGATGTAGGCGAGCAGCGCGATCGCGACGCAGCCGGCCGCGAGCCCGTCGAGGCCGTCGGCCAGGTTGACGCCGCTGGTCGTGCCGGCCACGACCAGGTAGACGAGCACGACGAAGAACGGTCCGAGGTCGATGTGGAAGTCGAACGGCCGCATCAGCACCGACGAGGAGACGTGCCCCTCGTGGGTCGCGATCCACCACAGGCCGACCGAGATCGCGATCGTCACGATCAGCTTGGTGCGCGCGCGCAGCCCAAGTGAGCGGCGCTTGACGATCTTCGTGTAGTCGTCGGCGAAGCCCATCACCGCGCAGGCGACCGTGGTCAGGAACACTCCCATCGACGGCCAGCTGCGCGTCGACAGGATCAGGAACGGGATCGCGAACGCGACCATGATGATGATCCCGCCCATCGTGGGCGTGCCCTGCTTGTGCTTGTGGCCCTCCGGCCCCTCCTCGCGGATGTTCTGGCCCAGCGCCTTGTCGCGCAGGAACTGGATGAACCGCGGGGCCAGGAACAGGCACAGGAGCAGCGCCCCGGAGCTGGAGATCAGCACCCGGCCGGAGACGGAGGTGGCCATCGGGGCGCGAGACTACACCGACTGTCGGCGGGGAAGCGGCGCTGTCAGCGCGTCGCAGACCGCGCGCAGGCCGACGCCGAGCGACGCCTTGACGAGCACGACGTCCCCGGCGGCGAGCAGGTTCGGGACGAGCTCGGCGGCGGCTCGCGCGTCCGCGACGTGGTGGCGCTCGCCGGGGAATCCGGCGCCGATCGTGGCCGCCAGCGGGCCGACGGTGACGAGCAGATCGGCTGCGGTCGCGGCCCGCGCGCCGAGCTGGACGTGGAAGGCGGCGGCTCCCGGCCCGAGCTCGAGCATGTCGCCCAGCACCGCGACCCGGCGCCGCGCCTGCAGGCGAGCGGCGGTCGCGGCGAGGTCGTCGAGCGCCGCCCGCATCGACATCGGGTTGGCGTTGTAGCAGTCGTCGATCAGCAGCACGTCCTGTGGCAGCTGGACTCGCCGTCCGCGACCCGCTCCGGGGGTGAAATCGACCGCGCCGCGCGGCGTGACACCGAGCGCGCGAGCCGCCGCAACGGCCGCGAGCAGGTTGCGGCGCAGGTGGGCCTGGGCGAACGACACCTCGAGTGAGATCCGCTCGCCGGCTGCGTCGATCTCGACGTGCTCGTCGGTCTCGGTGTCGCTCGCGGTCACGAGCGTGACATCGCCACCCGGGCCGAACGTAACGGTGTTCAGATCCGAGCGCAGGTGGGGTCCGAGCAGCGGCTCGTGGGCGGGAACAACGGCGGTCGCGCCCGCCGGGAGCGCGGCGATCAGCTCCGCCTTGGCGGCGGCGATCGCCCGAAGCGTGCCCAGCATCTCGAGGTGGACGGGTCCGATGCTGACGATCACGCCGACGTCGGGATCGGCGATCCGTGCCAGCTCGGCGATCTGCCCGGCGCCGCGCATCCCCATCTCGAGCACGACGACCTCGGTGCCCGCGGGTGCGGCGAGCAGCTCGAGCGGGAGCCCAAGCTCGGTGTTGAAGTTGGCACGGCTGGCGGCGATCCGCCGATGCGGCGCGAGCAGCGCGGCCAGCAGGTCCTTCGTCGTCGTCTTGCCGGTCGACCCGGTCACGCCCACGACTCGGGCGCCCAGCTGCCGGCGCCAGGCGCTCGCCAGCCGCTGGAGTGACGCCAGCGGGTCGGCGGCGGCGATGATCGCGCCGGTTCCGGCCTGGGTGCCGGAACCGGCGGGGTACGCGTGGTCGAGGTCGGTCAGCACCCCCCAGGCGCCCGCGGCCAGTGCCTGTGCGACGAACTCGCCGCCGTGCACCCGCTCGCCCGGGAGCCCGACGAACAGGGCACCGGGGCCCGCGTCGCGAGAGTCGACCGTCACCCGCTCGGGCCCCGGGCCGGCGTCGGTTCGCTGCTCGGGAGCGTCGCGGAGGAGCTCGCCCCCTGCGGCCGCCGCGATCGTCTCGGCGCTCCAGCGATTCATCGGGGCGGACTGTAGTCACGCCGGCCGAGCGCGGCCCGCGCGACCGTGACGTCGTCGAACGGGAGCTTGCGACCGCCGGCGAACTCCTGTCCCTGCTCGTGGCCCTTGCCCGCGATCACGACGATGTCGCCGGCCTCGGCGCCGCCGATCGCCAGTTCGATCGCCGCCCGCCGGTCGGGATCGTGCTCGACCGGCCCACCGACCCCGGCGAGGATCTCGGCGATGATCGCGCCCGGGTCCTCGGAGCGCGGATTGTCGGAGGTCACGATCACGCGGTCGGCGAGGCGCGCGGCGATCTCCCCCATCAGCGGGCGCTTGCCCCGGTCACGATCGCCGCCGCACCCGAACACGACGTGGACTCGGCCACGGGCCATGCCGCGGGCCGTCTCGAGCGCGTTCTCGAGCGAGTCCGGGGTGTGCGAGTAGTCGACGACGACCGCGAACGGCTGGCCCTCGTCGACGGTCTCGAACCGGCCGGGAACCTGACCGGCGGCGGTGATCGCCGCCGCGGCGACGTCTGCTGCGACTCCGAGCGCGCGGGCGGCGGCGTACGCGCTGAGCACGTTCAGGACGTTGAAGCGGCCGCGCAGGGGCGAGCTCAGGCGGCGGGTCTCGCCCGAGCGCAGATCCCTCACCGTGAAGCGCGAGCCGCGGAGCCCCGTCGCGACGTCGATCGCGCGGAGGTCCGCGTCGACGCCGTCGATCGCGACCGTCGTCGTGCGCTCGGCCGGGAGCTCGCCGGCGAGCCTGGCGCCGTAAGTGTCGTCGAGGTTGACGACCGCGTGCGCCGGGCGGTGGTCGGTGAACAACCGTCGCTTCGCGCGAAAGTACGCCTCCATCGACCCGTGGAAGTCGAGATGGTCCTGTGTCAGATTCGTGAACACCGCGACCGCGAACTCGATCGCGTCGGCCCGGTGGAGCTCGAGCGCGTGCGAGGAGACCTCCATCGCGCAGGCCCGGTCGCCGCCGTCGAGCATCGCCCGGAACAGCCGCTGCAGGTCGATCGCCTCGGGCGTCGTGTGCACGACCGGCTGCTCGACGCCGCCGACCACGCTCGTGACGGTGCCGAGCAGCCCGGTCTGCCGGCCGCCCGCCTCGAGCAGGGATCGGATCAGGTACGCGGTCGTCGTCTTGCCGTTCGTGCCGGTCACGCCGGCGACCTGCAGCTCCCGCGTCGGATGCCGGTGGAAGGCGCCGGCAGCCGGCGCCATCGCCGCCCTGACGTCCCGCACGAGCACCTGCGGGACGTCGAGGTCGAGCCGGTGGTCGACGACCAGCGCGACGGCGCCGCGGGCCACGGCCTGTGGGGCGAACGCGTGGCCGTCGCTCGTGAACCCGCGCACGCAGAAGAACAGGGTGCGCGGCTCGACCGCACGGCTGTCGAACGCCAGGCCGCCGATCTCGACGTCACGGAGCTCCCGCGGCGTGTCGCTCAGCAGCTCCCCGAGTCGCATTTCTCGGAGCGTAACGTCGGGCTTCCGGGATACGCCTGGCAGCTGCCGGCGGTGGCTACGGAAGCGACAGCGACGCCGTCGGGTTGTACGCCGTCGGCGGGCACGGCGCCGGGCACGGGTCGATCCCGAAGTACGGGACCGCCCAGCCGACGATCTTCTGGAACGCCGGCGCCGCGACCGAGCCGCCGTAGATCTCGCCCTGCGGCTGGTCGACGACGACCGCGATCACGAGCTTCGGGTTGCTGGCCGGGACCATCCCGATGAACGACGCGACGTACTCGGTGCTCGAGTAGTTGCCGTTCACCGCGATCTGGGCGGTGCCCGTCTTACCCGCCATGTCGTAGCCCTTGATCCACGCGTTCGAAGCGGTGCCGCCGTCGTTCAGCACGCCGCGCAGCATGTCGCGCACCTCGGCCGCGACGGTGGCCGAGATCACGCGGGTTCCGTGCGGCTCGCGCACGGGCGCGCCGCCGACCGACTCGATGATCTGCGGCGTGCGCAGGATGCCCCCGTCCGCGATCGCGCTGTAGCCGGCGACCATCTGCATCGGGGTCACCGCCTGGCCCTGCCCGAACGGGAAGTTGTACATCGACACGCCGTCGTAGCGGTCGAGCGGCCGGATCACGCCCTGCTGCTCACCGGGGAGCGCGACGCCGGTCGGCCGGCCGAAGCCGAACCGGGTCACCCATTGGCTGAAGTTGGTGGCCCCCATCCGCTGGCCGATCAGGACCGCACCGATGTTGCTCGAGTACTTGAGGATCTGCCCGACCGTGAGCGTCTCGTAGCCGTGTGACTCGGCGTCGGTGACGATGTGGCCGTAGGCGTCCAGGTACGGAGGCACGTCGAACGCGGTCTGAGGGGTGACGAGACCGTCCTCGAGCGCGCCGGACACGGTGAACGCCTTGAACGTCGAGCCGGGCTCGTACGAGAAGCCGACGCCGTAGTCCTCGGTGTCGTCGATCGGCGTCGCGCCGATGTCGTTGGCGTTGACCGGCGGCCAGTTGGCGAGCGCCAGGATCTGCGAGCTGTCGGGGTTGATCACGATCGCGGTCGCGGCCTTCGGGTGCCACTCGGCGCCGACCCCGGCCAGCACCTGCTCGACCTCCGCCTGCAGCGGCGCCGAGATCGTCAGCTGGATCGTCCTGCCGTTGACGACCGGCCGCGTCATCCGCGTCGCGATCGCCTGACCGACGGCGTCGTTGACGGTCCGGCGGACCCCGGCCCGCCCGCTCAACGCGGAGTTGAACAGGTACTCGAGCCCGCCGCGCCCGGTCTCGGCGAGCCCGGGGCGGTTCGACCCGACCCAGCCGAGCACCTGGGCCGCGAGCGTGTTGCGCGGGTAGACCCGCTGCTCGACCGGCACGAGCGAGATCCCGTCGATCCGCATCGTCGCGATCCGTGTGGCGTTCGCCGCCGGGACGTCGTACGCGAGGACCTTGTAGCCGGTGTGCGCTGCGGTCAGTCCCGCCAGCGTCTGAGTGGCGCTCAGCCCCAGCAGTGGCGCGATCTGCGCGGCGACCTTCGCCGGTTGGTCGTGGCCGATGACCAGATAGGGGTCGGCGACCACCTCGTCGGCGGCCTCGCTCAGCGCGAGCACGACGCCGCTGCGGTCGGTGATCATCCCGCGGGTCGCGGGGACCGGCTCGATCGCGACCTGCTGGCGTGTGGCGGCGACCTGCAGCGACCGCGCGCGGAACAGTCCGAGGTAGGCGGCGCGTGCGACCGCGCCGACCAGCAGCAGCATGAACAGCCCGAACAGGATGCCGACGCGCCGGTCGATCGCGTCGAGGGTGCGCGGCGGGCGCCTGGTCGTGGTGGCCACTGCTACCCCGGCCCGACAGCCGTGCCGCCCCCGCTGCCGACCGCACCGGACGGGGTGGTCGATGCGGCCGCATCGGGGCTGGTGGCACCCGGTGCAGCCGGGGATGTCCCCGCCCCCTGACCCGTCGCCGGCGCCGAGGTGCCGGCGGTGGCCGTCGCTGGAGTGCCGGCGCTCGCCCCGCTCGTGGCCGCGGGGGTCGTGGCCGCCGTCGCCGCGGGCGTCGTGGCCGCCGTCGCCGCGGGGGTCGTGGCCGCCGTCGCCGCGGGGGTCGTCGCCGTCGTTGCAGGGGCCGCCGCGGGGGTCGTCGCCGTCGTTGCAGGGGCCGCCGCGGTTGACGTCACGGGAGTCGTGCCCGCGGTCGTCGCGGTCGTCGTCGCCGGGGCGGTCGAGCTCGTGGAGCTGGCGGTGGTGCTGGCCGCCGTCGCGCCCGCCCCCTGGCCGAGCGTGGCGGTCGTTGCCGACTGCGGATCGCCGTTGGCCGCCCGCTGCGCCGCCAGCGCAGCGAGGAAGCTGCTCGAGTCCGGACGCTGGATGTTGGCTGCCGCCCGGCCGGCGGCGCCGCGCGCGCGACCGCTCAGGAACGAGATCTCGGTCGGCCCGGGCATCGTCATTCCCATCTGCACGGCGAGCTGCTCGATCCGGTCCGCCCCCGACAACTGCGCGACCTGCGCCAGCTCGAGCTCGTGGCGGCTCTGGAGCTCGGTCGCGATGCTGACCGTGCGGCCGATCTCGGCGCCGAGCTTCAGCACCTCGACCTGCATGAACACGATTCCGGTCAGGAGTGCGCCGAGCACCGGGATCCAGGCTCGGCCTCTGACCAGACGGTCGAGCCAACGATGGTCGGGGAGCGTTACGACGGCGTGGACGGCGCGACGCAGCAGCGGCAGCGGTCGCAGGTCGACGCGCAGCCGATCGGGCCGGGCCAGCCGCGTTCGGTGGACGATCGGCGCGCGGCGCTCGCGCGGCGCTCGACGGAGCGGCGCCTCTCGGCGGACATGCTGCTCGCGCGTGACGGCCTGCTCGCGCCGCCCGGCCTGCTCGCGCCGGACGGCCGGCTCGCGCCGGACGGCCTGCTC
>DAHUYL010000064.1 GCA_027315255.1 Solirubrobacterales bacterium
TGGTTGCGGAGCTCCGCGTCGGCCACCGCCTCGTCGTGCACGGCGCAGGCGTCGAGGATCCGCTCGTGCTCGAGCCGCCGCCGCTCGAGATTCTCGCGCACCGGCAGCATCGCGAACCGGTAGCGCTCGCTGGTCTCCCACAGCGGCTTGATCAGCCGATTCAGCCAGCGGGAGCCGGCGGCGTTGTAGATCGCGAAGTGAAACTCGGTGTGGCTCGACCAGATCCGGCGCACATCCCGGGACGAGTAGGCCCTGACGTGCTCCTCGAGCCGCTCGCGCGCGACCGCCACGTCGGCCTCGGTGAAGTTCCGGGCGGCGAGCCGGACGGCCAGCGCCTCGAGCTCGAGGCGCACCTCGTAGACCTCGCCGAGGTCGTCGATCGAGAGCTCGGCGACGCGGGCGCCGCGGTGGGGGACGTTCTCCACCAGCCCGACCGAATCGAGCTGGCGCAGCGCCTCGCGGATCGGCATCGGGCTCATCTCCAGCACGGCGGCCAGCTCCTCGATCGGCAGGCGCTCGCCGGGCGCCAGCACGCCGGTGACGATCGCCTCGTGCAGTGTCGCGAACGCCCGCTCGGCGAGCGTGCGGTGCCCTCCCGAGGGGCGCAGCGCGGCTAGGTTCGCCGCCAGCGGCATGGACCCGGCGCCATCAAGCGAGGCCGCGGATTTCGGAGGCATGGGACGGTTGATCGTATCATTGATCACATATCGGTTCGAGGCGCGGGCGGACCCTCGGATCGGGCCGGCCGGTGGCGTAGCTTCGCAGGCGACGCGGCGATCAGCCGGCCGACGCGCGCGAGCCCGGCGAGCGAGAACTCCGAGCCCCCGGTCAGCCCCTGTGGCCGGAACAGGATCACCAGCGTCATGATGATCCCGAGGATCACGTCCGAGGATCCGTTCGGCAGCGTCAGCTCGAAGAAGACCACGTGCACGCTGTTCTCGGCCGTGTTCAGGAACGAGTCCAGCAGGCTGATCGCGAGCGCGCCGACGGTCGCGCCCCAGAGGCTGCCCGAGCCGCCGATCACCAGCATCGCCAGCGTCAGGAACGTCAGCTCCAGGTACACCTGGTCGGTCGTGATGCTGCCGAGCTGGTGCACCAGGAGCGCCCCGCCGAGCCCGCAGATCGCGCCCGAGAGCCCGAACGCCAGCAGGCGCTCGCGGACGACGTGGACGCCGATCGCCTGCGCGGCGGCGGCGTCCTCGCGGGCCGCCCGCAGCAGCCGCCCGCGGCGCGAGGACTGGTAGGCGAACGCCACGATCGCGGAGAAGATCGCTCCGAGCAGTGACACCCAGATGCCGGTCGTGGTCGGCACGAGCGCGAGCGTCGTCGGCCCCGGGCCGATCAGCGTCCACTGGTTGAGCACGTTGTAGGTGATCTGGAGCACCGCAAAGGTGGCGATCCCGGCCGCGATCCCGGACAGGCGCATCAGCGGGAAGCCGATCACGAGGGCGCTCACCCCACCGAGCACCGCCGCGATCACGAGCGACTCGAGGCTGGACACCGAGTGCTGGGCCAAGAACGGCCACAGCCCCGGCATCGTCAGGTGCTTGGGCCCGACCGGGATCGTCAGCACCCCGGCGCTGAACGCCCCGATCGCGGCGAAGCTGATGTGACCGAACGAGATCACGCCGGAGCTGCCGACGAACATGTACAGCCCGTAGACGATCGTCGCGGACACCAGCGCCGAGATGTAGTCCTGCTGCGTGCTGGCAGACGCGCCGCTGCCGAGCAGCGCGACGATCGCCAGCAGCGCGATCGAGGCCAGCAGCGTCTGGGGTACGCGCAGCCGGGTCATACCCGCTCGACCGTCGACCGGCTCAGCGTGGAGAACAGTCCGGCGGGCCGCAGCAGCAGCAGCACGAGCACGAGCAGGAACACCCACGCGGTCTGGAACTGGAGCTGGGAGGAGGGGAGCAGGTCGGCCAGCATCGAGCTGGCGAAGCCGATCGCGAACGCCCCGGCGGTCGCCGTCCACAGCCGGTCGACGCCTCCGACGACCGCCCCCACGAGCGCCACCAGCGTGATGTCGAACCCGAACGTCGGCGTCACCGACGGCTGCTGCACGGTGAACAGCACCGCCACGACGGCCGCCATCACGCCCGCGATCACGAACGCCAGCGAGATCACGAGGTTCGTGCGCACGCCGAGCAGCCGGGCCATCCGGAAGTCGGTGGCGGCCGCGCGCATCTGCAGGCCGACGCTCGTTCGCGCCAGCACGAGCGCGACCCCGCCGAGCAGCACGACCCCCGCGGCCATCTCCACGATCGTCACCCAGCGCAGCGCCAGCGAACCACCGATCGCGATCTGGTTCAGGCTCGCCAGCGGATCCGCCGGCTTGCCGTTGCTGCTGAACGCCATCAGCCAGATCGCCTCGAGCGCGAATGCGACCGCGAACGTCGCCACCAGCGTGGTCGCCGGCGACGCGCCGCGCAGCGGACGGAACGCGACCCGCTCGATCAAGACCGACAGCCCGATGCAGACCGCGAAGCAGATCACGATGCTGGCGAGCGCCGGCAGGTTGTCGGTCAGATACAGCGAGTACGCCCCGGCGGTGATCAGCTCTCCCTGGGCGAAGTTGATCAGCCGCAGGACCCCGAACACCAGCGCCAGCCCGATCGCGACGAGCGCGTACAGCGCGCCGAGCGCGAGTCCGTCGAAGATCACCTGCCCGGCGTTCATGACCCGAAATACGCGTCGACGAGCCGGTCGGTCGCGTCAGCGTCGGTTGCCGTCAGCTCCATCTTCAGGATCCCGTTGCTCATCACATAGGTCCGGTCGGCGAAGCCGACCGTGATCTGCGCTCGCTGCTCCACCAGCAGGATCGTGACGCCGCTCCGGCGGATCTCGCCGAGCGCCGCGAACACCGTGTCGACCACGATCGGCGCAAGCCCGAGCGAGGGCTCGTCGAGCAGCAGCATCCGCGGCCTGGCGAGCAGCGCACGCGCGATCGCCAGTTGCTGGCGCTGGCCGCCCGACAGCAGCCCTGCCTGCCGGCGACGGAACTCGTACACGACCGGGAACAGCCCGTGGATCCACTCCATGTCGCGCTCCACCCCGGACTGATCGGGGCGTCCGATCAGTCCGAGACGCAGATTCTCCTCGACGGTCAGCGCCTCGAAGACGTGACGTCCCTCCGGCACCAGCCCGAGTCCCATGCGGACGATTCGCTCGGTCGGGCGCCCGACGATCGAGCTGCCCTCGAAGCGGATCGTGCCGCCCGCGGGCGCGACCACGCCCATCACGGCCAGCATCGTCGTGCTCTTGCCGGCTCCGGTGGGGCCGACGAGCCCGACGATCTCGCCGCGGCCGACGGTCAGCGTCGCGCCACGGACCGCCGGTACGACGCCGTAGCGCACGTCGAGCGAGTCGATCTCGAGCGCCGGCTCAGCCACCACCGCCGGCCTCCCTGACGCCGGTCGAGCCCAGATATGCGGCGGTCACGTCGATGTTGGTCCGGATCTCGGCCGGGGTCCCGGCCGCGATCAGCCGGCCCTGGTCGAGCACGAGGATCCGGTCACAGACGTCCATGATCACCGCCATGTTGTGATCCACGAGCAGCACGCCGGCCGCGTAGTCGTCGCGAATCCTGCGCACCAGGCTCGAGAACGACTCGATGTCGGCCTCCGACAGGCCCGCGGCGGGCTCGTCCATCAGCACGTACCGCGGCCGCGACGCGAGCGCGCGCGCGACCCCGACCTTCTGCTCCTCGCCGTGCGCCAGCGCGCCGGCCGCAACTCCCGCTCGGGCGCGCAGCTCGAGCGCATCGAGCAGCTCGTCGGCGATCCGCGCCGCGGCGGCGGCCCGCATCCCGACGCCGAGCGCGGCCAGCTCGATGTTCTCGCGCACGCTGAGCGCGCGGAACAGGTGACCGTGCTGAAAGGTCCGCGCCAGCCCCGCCCGCGCGCGGCGGATCGTCAGCCAGCCGGTGATGTCGTCGCCGCCGAGCTCGATCCGGCCCGCGCTCGGACGATCGAACCCGGTGATCAGGTTGATCAACGTCGTCTTGCCCGCGCCGTTGGGACCGATCAGGCCGACGACCTCGTGACGCTCGATTGCGAGCGACACGTCGCGCAGCGCCTCGACGCCCTCGAACGAGCGCGACACGTCGGTGGCGCGCAGGGATCCCTGCGGCCACCGATGTGCGTCGTCGGGCAGCGCTCCGCCGTCCACGCCCCGATCGATCAGCTGCCGCCGCTGGCGTTGATCAGGTACTTGAAGTGGCCCTGTCCGTTCACGACCTCGAGCACGCGGTAGTCGCGCCCGAACACCGTGTGCTGCGTCGCCGAGAACGAGACGTTGCCCGACAGCGTCGGCAGGTCGTGGAACTTCTGCATCGCCGCGGCCAGCTTCGCGCCGGCCAGCGAGCCACCGTCGTTCTTGATCGCCGCCACGATCCCGTCGATCGCGGCGGCGCCGGTGACGAAGCCGCCGGTCGTGGGGGCGTGACCCTCGGCCTTCAGCTTGGCGATCATCGCCCTGACCTGGGCGTTGGGGTCGTCGCCGTAGATCGACGCATACGAGTCGGTCCAGACGTTGGTGTCGATCTTCGCGCTCTTCGGCATCCACCAGGTGCCGTCGAGCGACCACGGCGCCAGCATCGGGGTCATGTTGCCCGCCGAGCGGATGTCGGACAGGAACGTCGAGATGTCCGGCGCGCCGGTCGTGCACACCTGGATCACCGCCGGGTGGGTGGCGTCGACGCGGTTGGCGACGTTGCCGATCGTGTGATCGCCCTGCGTCCAGGTCTGGGTCGTGAGCACCTTGCCGCCGAGCGCCTGGAACTTCGAGATGAACGCCTGGCAGACGTCCTGGTTGTAGACGATCTGCTTGTCGATCACGACGTCCGCGGTCTTCCAGCCCTGCTTCTTCGCGATCTGCGCGTCCGCCGCGCCCTCGTCCTGGGCGACGTTGCCGAAGCTGTATGCGAGCTGTCCTTGCGAGCCGAACCGCTTCGGGCCCATCTGATCGGTCCCGATGCACGGCGAGACCGTCAGCAGGTGTGCCGCGAGCCCGACCTCGATCGACGGCGTCGAGAAGTCGACGTCGCAGGTCACCCACAGGACGTTGGCGCCCTTGCTGACCAGGTTGAGCGCGTCGGACCGGGTCTGGACCGGCTTCAGCTGCGTGTTCTCGACCATGAACTTGATCGGGCGCCCGCCTACACCGCCGGCGGCGTTGATCTTGGCGGCTTCGATCTCGGCGCCGTACAGCGCCGGATCGTCGGTCGGCGCCATCAGCGCCGAGAAGTCGATCGCCACCCCGATCTCGATCGGCTTGCCGGTCGCGGCGCCGCTGTGCGCGCTGCTGCTCGAACCCCACACGGCGAGCGCGGCGACGATCACCGTCACGGCGACGCTCAATGCCCTGATCCTCTTCATTGCGACTCCTCCTCCTATCTCAACTACCTCTCCGTGTCACGGTATTTTAGATCAAATGTCAAACATCAGCCG
>DAHUYL010000067.1 GCA_027315255.1 Solirubrobacterales bacterium
ACACCGGCGAGCCGCCCCGGGTGATCAACCCCGGTGAGGGGTGCCGCTTCCGCTGGCGCTGCCCGCACGCGATCGCCAAGTGCGCCGCGGTCACACCACGGCCGACCCCGCTCGGGGCGGTCGAGGTCGCCTGCCACGTCGTCGATGCGGGCGCGGCCAGCGCTCACGCTTGACCAACGTGACCTGAAGCTGCCACGCTGACCTCGCTTGCATTCAAACCGATCGGAGGAAACCGATGCCCGGACTTGGCGGCCGCATCGAGACGCTGACCAAGGCGAAGATCTCGCACCTGCTCGATCGAGCTGAGGATCCCGCCGAAACGCTCGACTACGCCTACCAGCAGCAGATCGAGGATCTCCAGAAGGTCAAGCAGGGAGTCGCCGACGTCGTCACCTCCAAGAAGCGCCTTCAGCTCCAGGAGGAGCAGCTGAAGCAGCAGGGCGAGAAGCTCGATGCCCAGGCTCGCCAGGCGATGACCGCCGGCCGCGAGGACCTCGCGCGAGCCGCGCTCGAGCGTAAGCAGCTGATCGCCCAGGAGACGAGCTCACTCGATCAGCAGGTGGCTGATCTGGAGTCACAGCAGCAGAAGTTGATCGACTCGGAGCGCAGCCTCCAGACCAAGATCGAGGAGTTCCGGACCAAGAAGGAGGTGATCAAGGCGCAGTACTCGGCGTCCGAGGCGCAGGTGCACATCTCGGAGGCCGCGACCGGCATCGGAGACCACATGGCCGATCTCGGCGAGGCGATGCAGCGAGCGATCGACAAGACCGATCAGATGCAGGCGCGCGCGTCCGCCGTCGAGGAGCTCCAGGCCGCCGGGACGTTCGAGGACATCACTGCGATCGGCCCACCCCAGGACGATGTCGACAGGCAGCTCGAGCAGCTCGGGGCCAAGAGCGCCGTCGACGACGAGCTCGCTCAGCTGAAGGCGCAGCTGGGTCCCGGGGCTCCGCCGGAGCCGCCCCGGATCGGGGCCGGTGAGCCGGCGAGCTGAGCTCAGCCGAGTCCGAGCAGCGCCGCCCGGTCGTCGACGATCGCGTCGGCGGCGGCGAGCTCCCGATCCTCGTGGGTCGTGCGCAGCGCGATCACGATCGCCCCTGCGCCGAGGCCCGCGGCGATCCCGATCGGTGCATCCTCGATCACGACGCACCGGTGCGGCGCGACCGACAGCCGCCCGGCCGCCAGCAGGCAGCAGGCAGGGTCGGGCTTGCCCCGGACGACGTCGTCGGCGGTCACCATCACGTCGGGGATCGGCAGTCCGCTGACGTGTAGCCGGTGATGCACCAGCGCCGTCGAGCACGAGGTGACGATCGCGAGCGGCCGCTCGCCGGCGAGCAGCTCGGGGGCTCCCGCGCGGTGAATCGCGCCGCTCGAGTCGACGAGCGTGGCATCTGTCTCACATCGCGGGACGTGGATCCTTCTTCGTGAGACGAGCTATAGTCCCACCGCGATGCCCGTCCCGAAGATCGCGCTCGAGGAGCACTTCGTTCCGGCCGGGCTGACGGAGCTGATCACCAACCCGGGCTGGCCCCCGCCGGTCTGGCAGCGAACGCTCGACCTGCTGATCGACACCGAGCGCCGGCTCGAGCAGATGGATCGCGCCGGGATCGAGAAGGCGGTGCTGTCGCTCGGCTCGAACGGGCTCCAGGACGTCCTCCCACCACACGATGCGGTCGCCCTCGCGCGCGAGGTGAACGACGCGCTCGCGCAGGTGATCGCCTCGCACCCGGACCGCTACGACGGCTTCGCGGCGCTGCCGATGCTCGACGTCGACGCGGCGTGCGGCGAGCTCGACCGGTGCGTCGACACGCTCGGCCTCAAGGGTGCGCTGGTGAACGGCTACTCGAGCGACGGCACGCTCGAGCGCGGCCGCTACTACGACGATCCGAGCTACGACCCGCTGTGGGAACGGTTCGCCGCACTCGGGGTGCCGCTGTACCTGCATCCGCGCAACCCGCTGCCGACGCAGCGCCTGATCTACGAAGGACGCGAGCAGCTGCTCGGCCCGACCTGGGCGTTCGGGGCCGAGACCGCCGTGCACGCGCTGCGGATGATCGTCGGCGGCGTGTTCGACCGGGTTCCCGGGCTGACGGTCATCCTCGGGCATCTCGGCGAGCTGCTGCCGTTCGCGATCAGGCGCCTCGAGCAGCGGCTGTCGCGGCGAGCGGACGTGACGCTCGAGCGGCCGGCGAGCGCCTACCTGCGGGACAACTTCTATCTGACGACCAGCGGGAACTATCACACCCCGTCGCTGATCGGGATCCTGCTCGAGCTGGGCGCCGACAAGCTGATGTTCGCCGCCGACTACCCGTTCGAGGAGATCGCCGACGGGGCCGATTGGCTCGACCGCGTCCCGATCAGCGACACCGACCGGCGCAAGCTCGCAAGCGACAATGCCACCCGGCTGCTCCGGCTCGGCTGACCGCGGCGGGATCGTGCACTTCGGTGCGCAGAACCCGACACACCCGTGGTGGTACGTGGCCGACCGGATCGTGCAGGCGCTCGTCGGCTACGAGGATCAGATCCTGCCGGGAGTCCAGTTCGCGGTCGTCACCCCGCGCGATCTCCAGGGCGCGCTCAACAACCCGATCGACGTCGCCGGCGGCTCGCTCGCGCTCGGGATCACGACGCCGTCGGTGTCGGCGCGGATGGCGCAGGAGGGGATCGGCGCCTACAGCGAGCGCCACGGCGGGCTGCGGGCGATCGCCGCCTACCCCCACATCGACTACGTGATCTTCGCCGTCGACGCGGCGACCGGCATCAGCTCGTTCGAGCAGCTCGCGCAGGAGCGCTACCCGCTGCGGCTCGTCAGCGGGCGCCGCAGCGAGCGCGGCATCGACGTCCTGACGTTCACCGTCGAGGAGGTGCTCCGGCAGTACGGGATCAGCTACGCCTCGATCGAGCAGTGGGGCGGGCAGGTGTTCTTCCCGGGGCCCTCGCACATCGGGGGGCGGCTCGTGCTCGACGGCCGCGCCGACGCGATGTTCCAGGAGGCGGAGATGCTGCCGATCTGGGCGGAGATCGACTCCCCGCCGCGACGGGTCAACTACCTGGCCGTGTCGGACGCCGTGCGCGAGTACATGTGGCAGACCTACGGGTTCGCGCCGCGCGAGATCCCCGCCGGCCGCTGGCCGAGCGTCACCGAACCCGTGCCCACGATCGACTTCAGCGGCTGGCTCGTGTTCTGCCGCGAGGATCTGCCCGAGGAGTGGGCGTACGCGGTCGCGAAGGCGTGCGACCGCTGCCGCGGCGCGATCGACAACGGGCCGGGCAACGTCACCCGCTGCCTGGCGCTGCCCGTCGACCAGCGTTACATGTTCACCGAGACCGCCGTGCCGCTGCACCCCGGCGCCCGCCGCTACGCGCAGGAGTGCGGTTACCTCGACTGACCCGGGATCGCCCGAGCGGCGTCGCTTGCGCGCGGTAGCCTTCGGCGATGCCAACGCTCGTGCTGGACCCGCAACCGGTGGAGCTCACAGCGCTGATCGAGCGCCGGCGCAAGCTCGGGCAGGACCTGTTCGACGAGGTATGGGAGGGCGTGCTTCACATGAACCCGGCACCCCGCGGTGGCCACGGGGCGATCGCTGTGCAGCTTGCGGTTCTGCTGACACCGCTTGCCCGCGCCGCCAAGCTCGTGCCCACGGACGTCTTCAACCTCGGCGACTCAGCCCAGGACTTCCGGGTCCCGGACCTCGGGATGCACCGCGACTTCAGCGATCGCGTCTGGTACCCGACCGTCGCCCTCGCGGTCGAGATCGTGTCGCCGGACGACGAGAGCTACAAGAAGTTCGACTTCTACGCGGCGCACGAGGTCGACGAGGTCGTGATCGTCGATCCGGCCGAGCGCGCGGTCCGCTGGTACGCCCTGGTCGGAGGCGAGTACCGGGAGATCGAGCACAGCGCCGTGCTCGGCGTCGGCGTCGGCGACCTGGCACGCCAGATCGACTGGCTGTAGCGCATGCTCGGGCGCGAGCTCAGCTGATCGGCAGGGCCGCGTCGAGCTCGCGCGGCGAGCGCGCGTCGAGCCCGGCCAGCGAGTCGCCGAGACGGGCCCATTTGGCGATCACCGCGGCGCGGCCGTTGCCCGGAGGATCGCCGAACGCGTCGAGAACCACGAGCTCGCCGCCATCGCCGAGCGTGACCCGCGCCGGCCAGCGTCGCGGGAACTCGGCCGACAGCTCCTCGTCGGGCAGGACCTCGACCCGCTCGGCCAGCTCCCGCACGCGATCGTCGTGCTCCGACGGGGAACGCTCGACGTCAGCTAGACCCTGAGACCATGCCAGCGCGAGCGCCACGTTCCAGCGCGCGCTCGACAGCCGGCTCAGCCGGCTGGCGGGATCGGCCGCGCGCGCGACCATCGGCGCGTACGCGCTCGGCACGTGGACCCGCACGGTGCCCGCCTCCCCGCCGGCGACCCGGTCGGCGAGTGCCAGCGCCGCCAGCGTCGCGGCGAGGCTCTGCTTGGCGATCGGGAACGGCTTGACGCTGACCGCATCGACCGCCGCCACGTCGTCGGCGGCGAGGAACCCGCGATCGAGCTCGACCCCGGCGCCGGCGGCGACCCGGTCGATGTCGACCTCGGCGAGGAACCCGCGCCCGGCCGCGACCGCCGCCAGGCAGCCGGCCCCGGCGGCGTCGCCGACGGTCAGCCAGCGGCCGAGCGGCGCCCCGGCGATCCCCGAGGTCAGCCCGGTCGCCCGGGTCAGCGCGAGCCCGAGCGCGTGCGCGGTCCGCCGGGCGTCGAGCTCGAGCAGCGCGGCCACGGTCGCGGCCGCCGCGAACGGCGCGCCGAAGTAGGTCGGCCAGACGCCGCGATAGACCGCGCGCGCGCCGTCGATCGCGAGCCCGAGGCGCACGAGCGCGTCGTAGCCGATCTCGACCGCGCGCGCCAGCGCCCCCGCTGAGACGCCGAGCGCCGCGCCGAGCGTGACCGCGGTCGGGACGACGACGGCGCCCGGGGTGGTGCCGCTCGCCATGTGGATGTCGTCGAGCTCGGTCAGCCGCGCGATCGAGACGCGCCGCGCGACGGTCCCGAGGACTCCCCCATCCACCGGCCGGTCCGCCACGGACGCGTCCGCGAGCCCGGCGATTGCCCGGCCTTCGCCGGTCGCGGCCCCGCGCCGCAGCGCCGCCAGCGTGTCGAGGATCCGCACGCCGGCCGTCTCGCCCGGCTCGCCCCACTCCGCGTACCGCGCAGCCAGCTCGTGCAGGCTCATCCGACCTCGATCGTCTGCGAGCACGGCACCCCGGAGGCGTCGAGCGAGCGGCGCGAGTAGAAGCCCGGCGTCAGCTGATCCTCGACTCCCTCCTGCACCGACAACCCGAGCCGCGCGACCGGCGCGAGCGCCGCCGGGAGCGTCGCAGGGCCGCCGGCGCAGGCGAGCGCCTCGCCCCAGTAGCCGCCCGTCTCGACGGCGAAGTAGAACACGAGCGGATCGCGGTCGACCGCCGTCTCACCGGCGAGCGGCCGCAGCGGCAGCCCCGCGTCGGGACTCCACAGCACGCGGACGTCGTGCATCCCGGCCTCGCGGGCGGCGAGGTCACCGCGCAGCAGCGCCTCGACGGCGCCGGCACCGCTTTGACACGCGGAAACCGTCTCGGAGGCGGCCAGCCGGGCCGCCTCCGAGGCACCGCGGAGCAGCTCGCGCTCGCGCTCCGACGGCACCGCGGACAGCCGATCGATCAGCTGGTCGCCGCCGTCGAGGACCTGCACCGCGCCGCGGATCGCGTCCTCGGTGCGCGCTCGCATCGACCGCAACCCCGCGACCATGACCCGCCGGAAGCGGGCGAGGCCGCCGGCGAGCTGACCGATCGGCGCGACCGAGCCGACGTGCGCGAGCGTCCGCACGCGCCGCAGGTCGCGCGCGCCCGGCAGCGCCGAGTAGAGCTCGGTCTCGCCGCTCGCCGGCACGACCGCGACCGCCCACTTCAGCATCGGCACCATTCCCGTCACCCACGCCAAGGGCGCGTAGGACCGTGCATCGCCGAACGCGACGAGCGCGTCCACGCCGGCGCCGCCCAGCTCGCGCTGCACGGTCGCGACGCGCGCCGACAGCTCGTCGGCCGAGAACGGCAGCTCGGTGCGCCCGCGCAGCACGACCGGGTGCAGTGTCAGCATTCGTCGAGCCCCGGCTGGCGGTGGGTGAGCGCGACCCCACCGGCGGCGGTGACCACGATCGGCTCGCCGCACAGCATGTAACCGCTGTCCGGGAACCGCTGGTTGGGGTGCAGGGTGAACATCATCCCTTCCTCGAGCACCGTGTCGTTGTCGAACGTGATGTCGCCGGGCGACAGCGACGCGAGCCCCTGGCCGTGGCCGCGGACGCGGATGTGCGGCGGGCGGCAGTATTCGGCGAGCCCCGCGTCGATCAGCGGCGCGTCGAGCGCGGCCACGACCTGCGCGACCGTCGCGCCCGGCCGCGCCGCGGCCGCGCCTGCCGCCAGCGCCGCCACGATCAGCGCGTAGTCGGCCCGCCGCCGCACACCGGCGCGACCGAGCACCGCCGTGCGGCAGATCTGGATGAACTGCCCGTCGACCGAGGGCGAGATCTCGAGGTTGACGACGTCGCCGGGCTCGAGCCGCCGCGCCGTCGGCGCGCGGACGTTGTCGCCGATCGGGCTCGAGGAGCACAGCACGAAGTGGTCGTCGGCGCCGCGGCGGCGGACGTCGACGTCGAGCCGCGCGATCAGCTCGTACTCGGCGACCCCCGGCCGCAGCGCACCGAGCAGCTCGTCGTACGCCTGCTCGGCGATCGCCGACGCCCGCCGGGCGGCGGCCAGCTCGTCGTCTGACTTCGCGCGCCCGGTGTCGCTCGGAAGCCTCACCAGCGTGCACGCCTCCAGCGCGCGGCGGAACCGGCTGGCGACGTCGTCGAGCCCGGCGACGCCGACGCGGCCACTCACACGTGCGGCGAGCTCGCCCGCGACGTCATCGCACGCGAGCACCGGGCACGACGCCAGCTCGCGGAGTCGCGCGCCGTCGCACGCCGGGGCCGCGAGCAGCGTGATCGCGCCGTCGCGGCCGACGATCACCGCCGCCTCGCCGATCGTCCTCACGCCCGTCAGCGCGAACACCGGGTTGCACTCCAGATACGAGTGCACCCCGTCGTGCAGGTGCACGACCCACTCGAGCGCGGCGTCCGCGGTGCTCACCGCGAAGCGCGGAGCATCGCGGTCCCGTCGTGGTCGACCGTCAGGCGCGAGTGGTCGATCACGACGCCGTACTCGCGCGCCGCCGCCTCGAGCGACACGAGTCCCTCGCGCACGTCGCGCAGGACCAGCTCGGGGTCGCGCTGCAACGGGTCGCCCCACCCCCCTCCGCCGGCGGTCCTGATGATCGCGCGCGAGTCCGCGGGCACGTCGTGCAGGGTCACGTCGACGCTCTCGAACCCGCCGGAGCCGGGCGTCTCGAGCAGGTAGTCGGCGGGTTCTCCCGGCTTGCCACCGCCGAGCCCCCATGGCGGACATCCCCTTCGGCGCGTCTGCCACAGGTTCCACTTGCCGGGCACGAGGTTGCGGACGACGACGTCGACGCCGAGCCCGCCGCGGTGCCTGCCGGCGCCGGCCGAGTCGGGCCGCAGCCGGCGCTCCTCGACGACGACCGGACAGCGCAGCTCGATCGTCTCGATCGGCGCGTTGCGCACGTCGCCCTGGCAGACCGATACCGACGCGCTGGGGCCGTCCTCGTGCGGCCGTCCGCCCCAGCCGCCGCCCTCGATGCTCTGGACGATGAACCTCTGGCCGGTGCGCGGGTGCAGCCCGGTGAAGATGATCGTCCCGCCGAGCACCCCGAGATGGGCCGCCGGGACCCCGGCGGGGAGCGCCGGTGCGAGCGCCGCGACGATCGTGTCGACGACCGTCGGGATCGGCAGGCTCCAGCCCGACATCGGCGCGGGGAAGCTCGCCATCATGATGTTGCCCTCGGGGATCACCACCTCGAGCGCGCGGAACGAGCCCGCGTTGACGGGCTCGGCGGGAGTCGTCAGGCACTTGTAGGCGACCATCGCGCCCGCCTTCGTGCGCGAGTTGACCGCTCCGAGCCGCTGCGGCGAGCATCCTGATAGATCGATCGTCATATCGCTGCCCGCGACGGTCACCTGAGCGTGGATCGGGATCGGCTCGCCCTTCGCGCGCCCGTCGTCGTCGAGGAACGCCGATGCCTCGTAGACGCCGTCGGGGATCTGCTCGACGACGTTGCGGCAGCGCTGCTCGGCCTCGGCGAAGATCTGCGCGATCGCGTCGTGCACGACCGCCGCGCCGTAGCGGGCGTACAGCTCCGCGACGCGGCGCGCCCCGAGCTGGCAGGCCGCGATCTGCGAGCGCAGGTCGCCGAGCGATGCGTCGGGGAAGCGGATGTTCGCGCGCAGGACCTTCAGCAGCGTCTCGTTCGGCCGCCCGGCCTCGACGATCTTCAGCTGGTCGAGCTGGAGCCCCTCCATCCACGGATCGCTCACCGACCCGGTCGCGCCGAACCCCGTCGACAGCCCGCCGACGTCGATCCAGTGCGCGCGGACCATCGAGAAGCACACGATCCGTCCGTCGACGAACACCGGCATCGCCACCACGATGTTGTTCAGATGCTGGCCGGCGACGCGCTGGTGGTTGGTGATCAGCACGTCACCCTCGGCGAAGCCGTCGGCGCCCCACTGCGCGATCGCGTCGACCACTACCACGCCGAGGTCGGCGACGAAGTGCGAGACCCCGCCCACGTTCTGCGAGATCAGGTCGCCGTCGGGCGCGACCAGCGCGCAGCAGAAGTCGCCGACCTCGTAGATCATCATGTTGTAGGAGGCCCGCCGCAGGTCCGCCGACATCTCGTCCGAGATCGCCGGCAGCGCGTTGCGGATCACCTCGAGCGTGATCGGGTCGAGCGCGGTGGCGGTGTCACTCTGCACTGTGTCTCCTCTCAGTCGTGCACGTCGATCAGCAGCTCGAGCGTCGGTGCGACGGTGACAGTGTCACCGTCGAACACGACCGTCGTCGACGCGTACTCCTCGATCAGAGCCGGGCCTTCGATCAGCGCGCCGGCCTGGAGCCGGTCGCGCGCGTGGACGGGCGCGTCGACCGCCGCCGCGCCGCGGGCGAAGTAGACGGGGGCACGCTGCAGCGCCGCGCCGTTCGCCGGGGTGGGGGTGTCCTGCAGCTCGGGCTTCGCCCGCCGCCCCAGCCCGGTGACCCGCAGGTTGACGATCTCCGCGCGCTCGCCGGCGGCGTGGTGCCCGTAGCGGCGCTGGTGAACCTCGTCGAAGCGGCGGCGCACGACCTCGAGGCCGCCGGCGACGAGCTCGTGCTCGGCGACCGGCACCGGCAGCGTGAAGTCCTGCCCGGCGTAGCGCATGTCGAGGAACGCCTCGACCCGCAGCCGCTCGGGATCGATCAGGGTCGCCAGCTCGGCGGCCATCTCGCGGTAGGCGTCGTGAATCCGCTCGGGCTCGACCTCGTCGATGCGTGAATAGATCGTTCGTACCAGATCGTGGCGCAGGTCGGTCAGCAGCATCCCGACGGCCGAGAAGTGCCCGGGAAAGCGAGGCACGATCACGCGCGGGATGTGGAGCTCGCGCGCGATCGCGACCGCATGCAGCGGACCGGCGCCGCCCGAGGCGAGCAGCACGAAGTCACGCGGGTCATACCCCTTCGCGACCGACACCTCGCGGACCGCGAGCGACATCTTCGCGGTCGCGATCTCGACGATCCCGAAGGCGGCCGCGAGCTCGTCGAGCCCGAGCGGCTGCGCGACCCGCGCGGCGATGCCCGCCCGGGCACCGTCTGCGTCGAGCGCCATCTCCCCGCCCATGAACGCGTGCGCGCGGATCCGGCCGAGCGCGACGTTCGCGTCGGTGATCGTCGGCTCGGTGCCGCCCCTGGCGTAGCAGATCGGCCCGGGGTCGGCGCCGGCGCTGCGCGGTCCGACCTTCAGGGCACCGACCTCGTCGATCCAGGCGATGCTGCCGCCGCCGGTGCCGACCTCGACCACGTCGACGACCGGGCTCAGCACCGGATGGCCCTCGGTGTAGCCGCCCACGTGGTAGCCGTCGGCGACCGTCGGGGTGCCGTCGCGGATCAGACTCGCCTTCGCCGTCGTCCCGCCCATGTCGAATGCGATCACGTTCGGGAAGCCGAGCCGGCGCCCGATCTCGGCCGCGGCGATGATCCCGCCGACGGGCCCCGACTCCATCATCGCGACGGGGCGGCGCGCCGCCGTCGACGGGGCCATCACGCCGCCGCTCGACTGCATGATCCACAGCTGACCGCCGAACCCGCCAGCTGCCAGTCGCCCGCCGAGCGCGTCGACGTAGCGGCTCACGATCGGGCCGATGTACGAGTTGACGACGGTCGTCGAGGTGCGCTCGTACTCGCGGTACTCGCGCAGGATCTCGTGCGACAGCGACACGTACGCGTCGGGCAGCTCGCGCCTGATCAGCTCCCCCGCGCGCCGCTCGTGCTCGGGGTTCGCGTAGGAGTGCAGGAAGCAGACGGCGACCGCGTCGACGTTCGCCTCGCGCAGCTCGGTGCAGACGTCGATCACCGCCTGCTCGTCGAGCTCCTCGAGGATCTCGCCGGACGCGAGCGTGCGCTCGGGCACCTCGAACGTGAGCTCGCGCGGGACGAACGGCCGCGGGCGGCGGAAGAACAGGTTGTACGCGTCGGGGCGGTTGCCACGCCCGATCGCGTACACGTCGCGGGTCCCGCGCGTGACCACGAGGCCGGTGCGCGAGCCGCGTGACTCGAGCACGGTGTTGATCGCGATCGTCGAGCCGTGCACGACCTCGCCCGCGTCCGCGAGCTGACCGCCGCTGCGGCGCACGCAGTCGAGGATCCCCTCGACCAGGTCGTGCGGCGTCGTCAGGCTCTTCGCGTGCAGGAAGCGAGCGCCGCCGGCGTCGTACGCGATCAGGTCTGTGAACGTGCCGCCGATGTCGACAGCGATGCTGAAGTCCGTCTCTCGTCCCATAATGTGGACGCCTCCGTCCTAGGTCGCGGGATGATACCATCCGCCGCCGACCGTGAGGAGTGCTCAGCGCGTGACGGAGGTGCTCGTAGTCGACTGGCGGCCGGCTCAGTTCGCCGACACGGCAGCGCGGTTTCCGCAGGTGACGTTTCGTGTGAGCGAGTCGTTCGAGCAGGCCGCCGCGCACCTCGCCACCGCCAGCGTGCTCGTGTCGGTCGGGCGCGATCTGACACCGGAGCTCGTGCAGCGGATGCCGTCGCTCGAGTGGATGCACTGCCTGATCAGCGGCACCGACAGGGCGGTCGCGGCGCTGGCGCAGCGGCCCGAGGTGGTGCTCACCTCGACGCGCGGGATCCACGGGCCGCAGATGGCGGAGGCGGCGCTGTGTCACATGCTGTGCCTCGCGCGCGAGGTGCCGCGCAGCGTCCGCAACCAGGACGCGCGCCGGTGGGAGCGTTGGGACCCGCTCGTGCTGGGCGAGAGGACCGTCGGGATCGTCGGGCTCGGACTGACCGGGGAGCACATCGCGCGGGCGTGCAGCGCCGTCGGGATGGACGTCGTCGGCGTCTCGCGGACGCCGCGGGAGCTCGCCGGCGTCGCGCGGGTGTTCACGCGCGAGCGGCTCGCGGAGGCCGCGGCGCTCGCCGACTTCCTCGTGCTGACCGTGCCACTCGCGCCCGACACCGAGCGGCTGATCGACGCGCGCGTGCTCGCCGCGATGAAGTCGACGGCGTACCTGATCAACCTCGCGCGGGGGGAGGTGGTCGACACTGACGCGCTCCTCGACGCGCTCCGTTCGGGTCAGATCGCCGGCGCCGGACTCGACGTGTTCGACTCAGAGCCACTGCCACCCGGCAGCCCCCTGTGGGAGCTCGACAACGTGTTCCTGACGGCTCACCTGGGCGGGCGCAGCGACCGCTACATCCGCGACGCGATGACGATCTTCGAGCCCAACCTCAGCCGCTGGGTCGCGGGCGAGCGCGCCGGGCTGCAGAACCTGGTGGCGCGATGAACGGCGACTCGCACCTGAACGCGCCCCTTCCGGAGACCGAGCTGGAGCGGCGCCGGGCGGCGGTCCGCGCCGCGATGGACGCGGCCG
>DAHUYL010000077.1 GCA_027315255.1 Solirubrobacterales bacterium
GCGATCAGGCTGCGGTAGGTGATCGGCTCGGCAGCGGTCGCCTGTTCGAGGAGGCGGTAGAACAGCATCCCGCGGCGGCGGGAGCGGCGGCGGTTGAAGCGGAAGGTGAACTCGTTGAGGTAGGCATCGAGGTGCTGGCGGGTGACCGCGCCTTGGTGGGTTCCGAGCAGCCAGCGCTGCAGCAGGCTGGCGATCCGGTGCACGCCGGGCATAACGACGTGCGCGGGATCGCTCTGGGTGCGCATCACGGTCCGCTCGTGCCGGAAGCCGAGGTTCTCCAGGTCCAGGTATGCCTGCCAGCCGTCGGTGTGGACGGTGCTGCCCGGCTCGACCACGCCGTCGATGAACGCCAACAGGCTCTCGGCCGAGACGTCTGGCACCTGCGCGAGGCGGATCCGCCCGAACCCCTTGGGATTCTCGATCTCAACGGCGATCGCGACGATCGCCTTGGTGTCCGTCTCGCGGCCGCGGACCTTCTCCTCGACCCCGCCGACGTACGCCTCGTCGACCTCGACGTGCCCCGACAGCCGCTCCCGACCTGGCCGGACCATCGCCGCCCGATAGCGGTGCAGCATCGCCCACGCCGTCTGGTAGGACCCCAGCCCCAGCGACCGCTGCACCCCCAACGCGGACACGCCGTGCTTCTGGCTGGTCATCTGCCAGGCTGCCTCGAACCACAGCCGCAGCGGCGTGCGCGTGCGATGAAAGATCGTCCCTGCGGTCACCGACGCCTGATGGCCGCAGACCGCGCATTGCCACCGGCCGCTACCCAGCCGCCAGCCATCCCGCCCGGCGCAGCGAGGGCAGCCGATCCCGTCCGGCCAGCGCAACCACTCCAGGTAGTCCAGACACGCATCGTCGTCCGGGAACCAGGAGAGCAGCTCCGCGAAGGAGCCTGGGTAGTCGCGTCCGGCCGTCGGCACGGGCCCAGCCTACCTGAGTCAAATAGATAGCCCATACGACGAAAAGGGCCGCCCGTTCTCCCACCCTCGTCAGTGAGGGTGGGAGAATGCGCTGTTCGGGCAGCCTAGTTGGTTTGAGCTGTCCGGGGTTGCTGCTTGTCAGGCGGCGATGACCAGCTGGAGCGCTCGGTGCTTCAGCGCGACGTCCTCGAACGAACGTTGTACCTGGTTGGTGCGGGTGGTGTAACGCCGGCCGTAGTCGAGCTGTTCGCAGACGGCGTTCCAGGCGACCCATTTGCTGCCGGGGCTGTTGCCGGTGGTGTCGCCGGCGGGGCCGCGTCCGGTGAAGATCGCAAGCACCGCTTCGATCGTCCGCTCGCGGTTTTGGCGCGCCCGCTTGCCGGTGTCCTCGTCGATCGTCCACAAATGGCGCAGCACCGATGACTCGAGCCGCTGGGCGGTGATGGGCTCGCGGGCGAGCCGGTCGGCGAGTTCCTTGAACTGCCGCTGGTAGTTGATCGTCATGCCGAGCACGCGGCGGGCCTCGGTGAACTTGGTTTGGAGGTTGCCGGTGTGGCGGAAGCGGAACGTGCGTTGTGCCTCGACGGCGTGGTCTGAGCGTCGCAGCGCGGCGCCGAGTGTGTTCGCGCACACGATGCGTATTGGTGTCGCGGAGGCGGTGACGGCGAGTGAGCCGTCGTGGCTGTTGGCGACGTAGACGTAGGTGGCGGATTGGTCGCCGCCGAGCTCGATGTATTCGGGTAGGCGGGCGAGTACCCAGACGCGCCGGCCGCCCCACAGGCTGCCGGCGGTCTCGAAGTGTAGGTCTGAGCCGATCAGCGCGTCGAGGAATCGGAACGCGTCGCGGTTGTCGACCACCTCGTACTCGGTCGATACGATCCCGAGCAGCTCGCCGGTGTCCTCTCGCAGGTTCGCCTTGAACCCTCGTGCCGGGATCAGCTCGGCCGGGTGGGTGGTGCCGTAGTCGTCGATCCATTCGGGCCGTTTGACGACGAGCACGTTGCCGTGGGTGACCTTCCACCCGAGTCCTGATTTGTCGAGCGCTTCGTCGATCGACGTGGGGTAGGTGTCGAGCACCGCGCCGAGTCCGTGCCAGGGGGCTTGGCGGACGCTGAACATGGTGTCGGTGGTGGTGATGCCGTGGGACATGAGTTGTCCTCCCATCTGGGTGTTGTGGTGTGTGGTGTGGGACCGGCCCGTGACCGTTGCGGTCAACTGAAGGGCCGGTGAAGGGGAGCTGCCTGGGCGGCGCCCCCCGGCGCGGCCGCCGAGTGGGGGCTCGGCCGTCGAGCGGCCGTGGACGACTGTTGGCGAGTGGCGGTTGGTTGGAGGCGACTACCGCTCGAACTCGGCGCACCGCGTGATGCGCCGCGCCGCTCGGCGTCGCGGTTGACGGATCGTGTCGAGCTTGGCTGGGTCCAGCCAGGCGGGAGGTGCTTCAGCCGAGCAGTCGGCGCATGTCCTTGTGCAGCAGGAACAGGCGCAGCGGGTCTCCGGGTAGCGGCTCGAACCCGACTGCGCGTAGAAGCCGGCGGCCGCTGGGGCTTGTGGCCGAGACGACGAGCGCGCGGATCCCGACGTGTTCGCTGGGGGCGAGTGTGCGGGCGATCGCGTCGCGCAACAGTCCGGCGCCGAGGCCGTTGCCCTGGTCCCGTTGGTCGACGGCGAGGCGGTCGAGCAGCATCACGGGATCGGATGTGATCCGAGTCCCCGGGCCAATCGCCCATGAGCTTGGTCTGGTTCGATGTGTCCGACGGTGAGCGCGTTGTAGCCGGCGACGTGCTCACCGGTGACGGTGGGGTAGGTGGGGTCGAGCCGGCTGCAGTGGCGAGTCGCGCGTAGCGGCCAGCCACCCGTCGAGCGAGGCGACGCCCGAGTCGAACCCGTCGAGCTGGTCGTGGGGTGCGAGCGGCCGGGGCCGCTGGTAGCCGCTCTGTTCGAACGCTTCGGGGCGTTCGAACAGCGCTCGGAGCTTCGGGTTCTCGCGCGGTGGGCGGTCGAGGATCGCGGTGAACTCAGCCCAAGCCGCCGGATCGAGCATGATCGTCTGAGGGTCGGCGATCGCGCGTTCGGGCTCGCTGGTGGCCGCGTGCACGACGAAGTCGGAGACGTTGGTGCCGGTTTGCTCGGCGGCTCGGCGGATGATCGCGTCTTGGCGCGCGTCGCGTCTGAGGTTCAGCCGCGCGGTCTTCATGTGTACAGACTTTGTACTTTGTACAGCTCCTTTCGGGATCGTGCTTGTGGCCCGCGGACTGATCGCTCGCGTTTGCTCACTGGTAGCGCGTTCAGTGCGGGCGCGGTGGGGGGTTTGCAGCCCCTTGGGGTTGGGTGGTGAGCTGCGGGGAGGAGGCGGCGGCGGGCTTGGTTGCTATTTGATGATGCCGGCGCGTTTGAGCAGCTCGCGGGCTTGGGCGGCGATCAGTGGCGCTAGGTCGAGTGCGAGGACGGTGCGCGTTGATGGTCTGCATCTCGTGGCGCGATACGGCGCCGATCGTGCGCCAGACGGCGCTCTTGTGGATCGCGGTGAGGGCGTTGATCGCAATGATCGATTCCTCGGGCAGACCGTACCTGCCGCGGGGGAGGTGGAAGAACAGCGGATGCTCGCCTGCGGCGATCCGCCTCCAGGACGGCGAGTCGCGATGCCGGGGTTTGACCGTGTTGATCCGCAGCCCGAGGAGCTGGTCGTTGTCACCGCGGGTGCCGTCGTGCAGCAGCAGCAGCAGCGGCCTGAGCTTCGCCTCGCTTTGCACGGTGGTGGCCGCGCCCCGCCGACGTTTGACGTACTCGTCGATCGTCGCCGCGAGCGGGGTGGCGCCGCGGTCGTCGAGGTAGCGCATCGGGAACTGTGCGGCGAATGGGAAGACGCCGTAGGCGATCGCGCCGCGGCGTAGCGACTCGACGCTAGCGGGCATCTTGTTCTGCGGCGAGCAGCGCGTCGATCAGCTCCTCCTCGGCCGGCGTGGTCTGCTCGTCGGCGGCGAGGTCCGCGATCAGGGCGATGTCGTCGTTGGTCATCAGCAGCTCGGGTGAGACCACGACTCCCTCTTCGAGCAGCTCGAGCAGCGGTACGACGAGGTTGTACGTCTGCCAGTTCAGCAGCGCACCGGTCGGTTTCCCGTAGCGGGTGATCAGCACGCGCGTGCCGTGTTCGAGCGCGTCGCGGGCTGCGCTCGGCAATCGCAGGTGCTCGGCATTGATGGCGATCTCAGGCATGGGAGTCCTTGTTCGCGGTCGTCGCAGACCCGACGGAAACGCATGATGCCGTGCGAGATGATTATAAACCTGCCGGTTTCTGGCCGCGCGGCTCGCCGACTGATGGCGGCGCCGCGGCCGCGTCGTCTCTCTCGGTGGTCTCATAGCCCGCGTCCGCCGGGGCAGGTCGTCCAGTGGGGGCAGTAGCGCGGGCTGCAGCGCCAGCCGGTCGGGTCCGCGAACCCCCATGGGCGGTCGGGGCCGTAGGTGTGGTGACAGGCGTTGATCTGGCTGGCCGCGAGCGCCAGCCGGGCGAGGGTGCCGCGCAGCTGGCCGGTGCTGCGGGCAGTTGGGACGATCGTGTGCCCGATCTGTTGGCGGCGTGGGCCGGGTTTGGCGATCTGCGCGAACAGGAACTCGGTGGCGGGCTGCCCTTCGAGCCAGCGGGCGGCGAGGTAGATGCTTGCCTGTATGTCTGAGCGTGCCTGCTCGGCGGAGATCAGCACGTCCTTGACCTTGAAGTCGACGACCCGCTGCACCGGCTCTCCCTCGCTGCTTGTGGTTTCGAGGTCGGGGAAGCACTGGACGGTCCATTCGAGGGCGGGCGCGAGCGTGAGCTCGAGCTTTCGCTGGACGGCGAGCGGGTGGCCGAGGTGCGGGACGATCCGGTTCAGCGCGGTCTCCAGGGCGCGGAGGCCGAGGTTGAACGCGGCCTGCTCGGGCAGAGCGTCGTTCCAGCTGATTCCGTGCCGGTCGTGCTCGTATGCGATCTGGGCGCTCCACCGGTCGCGGTAGTGGTCTTGAAGCTGGGTGGGGGTGAGGGTCTCGCCGGTGTCGATCAGCTGCTGGTAGTAGAGGCATAGCGTGTCGTCGACGCGGCTGCCGAGGAACATCGCGCCGCTCGGCGCCGAGCGTTCGCCGAGGATGTAGTGCCGCCGCCACGCTTCCGGGCAGGCGAGCCATTTCGAGTACGAGCTGGCGGACAGATGCGTGAGCGGCTGCCCGTCGAGACGGGCCGGCAGGCGGATGGGGATGGGGATCGCGGCGGCGATCGCCGCCGCGTCCCGTTGCTCGTGGCGCGCCTGGTCGGCGCGCGCGTTCGCGAGGTCGAGCATCTTGGTGCTCCTTTCAGCGTGTAGATGTGAAGGACGATCGCGGCCGGTGGTCCGGTTGCGACCGACCGGCGTTGGCGGCGGTCGTCACGGACGTGCGGGGATCCGGCGGTGAGCCGGTGGCTCATCACCTCGCTGGCTCCTTGACTGGGTCGGGTGCGCTGTCGCGCCGTGGGCTCGGTCGCGAACCCGGGCATCGGGTCAGCGGGCGCGGTTCCTGTGCCGCGCTTCTATCGCGTGCGGCACAACCGCTCGTAGGCGTCGTGGTCGCCGATGAACTCCCAGACGATATGCACCTGCCCCTCGATCACTGGGGCGGCGACGCCGAACACGGCGCGCCTCCCATCGGCGAAGCTGATCGACCACAACTCCAGGCCGGTCAGCTGGTGCACCCGGACGGTGGGATGAAAAGGCGGGCTGAACCCGCGCTCGTTGAGCTCGCGCACGCACCGGGCGACGACGAGCATGAACGCGGGTCCTGACAGGCGCGAGCGCACGCGCGCCTGACCATGTCCCGACGTTCAGGGTTCACGCGGCGGGACCGAGCCGGCCGAAGTCGACGCTCACCACACCATTGCCAGTGTGGACGGTCGGCTCACCGGCGCCGTTGCCGCTCTGGACGGTTGGCTCGGGGACGGCGACGAGGGTGGGCGGCTGCTCGCTTGTCGGCGATTGTGGTCGTTGGTCGGCGGCTTCGCCTTGGCCGGTGCCGTTGTCGGGTTCGCCGTGGGGGAGGATCTCGCCGAGATCGCGGCGGACCGCGTCGGTCGCGATCCGGGTGGCGTAGCCCGCTCGCAGCCACTGCTCGGTCGCCGCAGAGATGGTGAGCAGGTCGGGCTTGCCCTGGCGGCGGACGAGCTGTACCTGCCGGGGGCCGTCGCCGATCGCCAGCACGACCGGTTCCAGCGCGGTGTAGAGGTACGCGCCGATCCCGGCGGCGACACCGGCACGATTGCGCGCGTCGCAGAACAGCGTCTTCAAGCCGGCCAGCGAGCCGTGGTCGAGTTCGCCGACGTCCTCGTAGACAGCGTCGCGATCGGGGCCGCCGGCCTCAGCCGGGAGCGTGATCGTGAGCCGGCAGGCGAGGTACAGCTTGCGCTGCCCGACCGTGAGCAGCTCCGGGGTGAGCGGCGCGAACTGCATCCGCCAGCGGCCCGGCGCGACGCTGTTCAGGCGTTGCAGAACGGATTGGGCGGTGATGTACGCGGCGATCTGCGCGCCGCCGTGTGGGTTGCCGTTCAGGGCGACTTTGGTCGTCGCTCTGAAGCCGATCGCGCCGGGGGCGAACGGGCGGCGCAGCAGCCAAGTCGCGTGCTGGTGGGTCTCGGCTGGCGGCTGCAAGGTGGTGATGTCGATCTCGGGCATGTTGTGCTCCATCGTCGTGTGCGTAGGAGGTGGGTGCCGGCGCGGTGCTGGCGCCGACCCGGTTTACAGTGGGGCCGGGCGATGCGAGAACTCGCTGGTTGCCACGCGCCGCGGCCTGCGTGGTGCTGGGGCAAGCGCCGTGGGTGGCGTCAGGCGGCGAGGTGCTGCTGGGGACACCGCTTGAGTAGCGGGTCTGTGACGCTTGGGAGGTGCTGGTCGCCGAGCACGCCGGTGCCGTCTCTCAGCCTCTCGGCTGGTTGAGCATGCGAGTCG
Organism: Solirubrobacterales bacterium; assembly: GCA_027315255.1. Taxonomy (GTDB): domain Bacteria; phylum Actinomycetota; class Thermoleophilia; order Solirubrobacterales; family Solirubrobacteraceae; genus Palsa-465. Next base: position 6,866 of record DAHUYL010000077.1, read on the forward strand.
CAGCGCCAACAGCGGCGTGCTGTCGTAGTGGTTCTCTGCCCCAGGGGATCGCCGATCGGTCCGGCGATTCGCCTCGCGCCGTGCGTGGGTTGAGCGCCGGCTCGTGGGCGGGGCCCGCGGCGGCGGGCGCTTGGGTGTGTGTTCAGGCGCCGCTCAACGGCGCGGTGGCGATCCCGGCGGTGGTTTGGGCCACTCGTATTCGCTGCAGCGGCGTTCTCGGTCGACCTCGATGACCCGGTTGACCATGAACAGCGCTGCTGATTCGTCTCGCTCGCCGGCGCCTGCTTCGATGTGCTGGATTGCGGCGGTCAGCCAGCCGGCCTCGTCGCTTGCCGAGCCCTGCTCGAGCAAGATGATCCCGGGATGCACTCCTGCGTGTTCGGCGAGCGTCAGGAAGTCACCGGCGTTGTCTGTCACGAGCACGAAGTCTTCGTCGAGCAGCACCCGCGCGAGCTCACGATCTGTGCGGCCGAGCGCGCCGCGGTCACGGACGCATGTGGCGTTGTATCCGGCGTGCCGGGCGATGGCTACGAGCGAGGGTGAGAGGTCTTCGTCGACCCAGAGGTTCACGACGACCAGGGTCGCCGCGGCCGGCCACGCCGCGGGTGCGTCTCGGCGTACAACGCGGCCGCCTCCAGCGCCTCGCGAGGGACGTAGTCGTACTCCTCGGCGAGCCGCTCAAGCGTGTCGCCGGCCGCCAGGCGGGCGTGCACGGCGCTGGCTGTCAGTCGCGTGCCGCGGATCACCGCCTCGCCGCCCTTGACCTCGGGCTCGCGTTCGATGAACGCGTCGCGATCCTGCGCGTAGCGGGCGGCTCGCTCCCCGATCCCAGCGACGCGCTCGTCGACGCGGATCACGAGTGCCCCACCGAGCGCCAACTCCCGCTCCTGTTGTTCGCGGCCGGTGAGCAGCCAGTCGCGGATCCTGCGTTTGACGGTTGTCGGCAGCGGGACCCCGACCTCGTGCAGCAGTGCCAGCGCCTCGACCTCCTCGACGGGAATCCTCGCCGGCTTGCCCGGCAGCGAGCGGATCACCCGCTGCTCGATCGCCTTGTCAACCGCCGCCAGCGACACGCCACCGAGCGCGGACGCCTCCCTGCGCCCGACGAACCGTCCCCCGCTACGAGCGCGCCGTCTCGTGCTGGTGTCTCGCATTCTGCGCAAATGTGCTCCTTCCTCGGAGTGATTTTACTGAAGTTCGTGCTCCCGGTCGTGCATGTAAGTCAGGGACTTGCCGGTGAACGCCCGCCAGGTTGAGGGAGGTCGTGTTGCGCGGGCAGCAGCTCGGCTGACTCCGGGCACGACCCTGATCAAGACCGCCGTATGTCCGACTTCAAGCCCTGCTCGTCGGATCGCCGATCCATGCGAAGTTCCGCGCCAGCCGTGCCGGAGCGGCGTGTGAGAGTCGATCGGCAGCAGTCAGGGCGCGGGCAAGTCGGCGAGCAGCTGCTCGATGCTCAGCGAACGATCGCTCCGCAGCAGACAGCTGGCATGTTCGAGCTGCGCGTCGCTAAGCTCCCCGCGCGCCCACGCGGCCAGCAGCGGTTCGGCCCGGCTGGGGTCAAGGCCCTCGGCGGGCACCGACCCGAGCGCATCGGCTGCCGCCTGCGCACGGCTGACCGGTGGCCTCGCGGGCGGTTGTTCGGCCTGCTGGGTGCGCGCTCTGGCCACGCTGGACAGTGTATGAGTGGCCATCACAGCTCCCTTCGTTTACGGTCGGCTTGACGGGCGGCGATCATGCGTGCCGCGGGCCGACTCGTTGGACCACAGGCCGGTCATGCTGCTTGCCGAGTCGTGCTCGGGTACAGCCCCGCCTCGACGAGGCAGCGGGAAGGGCCGCCGGTCGCCCGTCCGCCGCGCACGTCCGCGCGTGGGTGATCAGCAACCGGTCCTTGGCAGGGTCGAAGCGAGAGGGAACAGCAGTGCTTCGCGCTCGGCACGCCGCTGCTCGGCGAGCGCCCCGGAGCGCTGTGCGCGGTCGATCGGGTCAGTGCGGCCAGTCGATCCGCTCGGCCAGTTCGCCGGCAGCGAATGTGATCAGGGCGCTGTGCTCGATCGGGTGATACTCGCGTTCGGGTCCGAGCGCCAGCCAGTGCACGCGCTGCTCGTCGGGGTCGACGATCAGTATCTCGTTGACGTCGTGCGCGGCGTAGAAGTCGAGCTTGGCCCAGGTCTCAGCGCCGGGCGAGACGATTTCGAGCACGAGCCTTGCCGTCGGGTAGAACAGCTGCGGCTCCCCGGGGCCGTGCAGGCCGCCGTCGGGCACACGGTAGTCCTCGGGCGTGCCGAGGTTGAACTCACCCACCGGCCGCAGCCCTCGCTCGCGGGCGGGTTGGTTGAGCAGGACAGCGAGCTGCCACTGGATCTCGGCGTGGCGGCCGTGTGGCGCGGGGTTCATGTGCAGCACACCCTGCCAGACCTCGTCGTCGCGATCGAGCCCGAGCCGACGGCGCCGCTCGAGCAGCGCCTCGAATTCGAACGGTGGCGGATCGCGCACGAGCGTCGGCACGCGATCAAGGCTACCGCGGTGGGTGGTGGCATTTCACGGGTCATCTCCATCTTCGTCGTCGTGCTGGTGTGGATCGATCGTTCACTCTTTCCAGCGTCCCGATCACCGGGTCGCTCACGCTGCGCGCCGGGCGGCCGCCTCGTTCAGGCCTGCTTCGACCAGGAAGCGGGATGGGCCGCCGGTCGCACGGCCGCCGCGTGCGTGCGTGTGGGTGATCAGCAACCGGTCCTTGGCACGGGTCGCGGCGACATAGAACAGCCGCCTTTCCTCCCAGAGTTGCTCGTCGGTGTCGGCGGCGAGTGAGCGCCAGGAGGGGAGCAGCTGCTCCTCGCAGCCGAGCAGCACCACCAGCGTCGCCTCGGTCCCCTTCGCGCGATGGATCGTCGATACCGTCACGCGGTCGTCCTCCGCTTCGGGGTCGGGCTCGTGGGCGTGCAGCCCGACGGCGAGCTCGAGAAAGCCGATCAGAGTGGGGTGGGGGTGGGACTGCTCGTAGGTCTGGGCGGCGCGGCACAGCGAGCGCAGATCCTCGAGCACCCGCTCGGCGTCACGCCGGCGCTCCGCCCGCCGGGCGCTGTCACGCTGGTGCTGGTGGTGAGCGACGAGGCCGCAGTCGAGCATCACCGCGGCGAGCACCGTGTGCGCGATCGACCGGCCGGCAGCAAGCTCCGCGCGGATGCGATCGAGCCCGTCGCCGAACCGCTCTAGCTGCTGTTGTGCTCCGTGCGAGCGGATCCCGCCCATTTCGCGGGCGTCCGCGCTTGCCGCGATCAGATCACCGCCGTAGCGCTCGCGGGCGACGGTCACGACGATCGCGGCGGTCGCGGTGCCAATCCCACGCCGTGGTGCTGAGATCGCGCGGCGGAACGCGAGCGCGTCCGCCGGATTCACCAGCAGCGTCAGGTACGCGAGCGCGTCGCGCACCTCCGAGCGCTCGTACAGCCCGAGGCTGCCGAGCACCCTGTGCGCGATCCCCGCCTCCGCCAACGCCGACTGAAGCGCTCCGGTCGCCCATCCGGTGCGGGCGAGCGCGAGGATCTCCGTCCCCGGAATCCCGGCTGCGAGCGCACGGGCGATGTGCCCGGCGATGAACCTCGCCTCGGCGTGTTCGTTGGCGAATGTGCGCACATTGACCCGACCACCCGGTCCTCGCGTCGCGATCAGCGCCTTCGCCGCGCGCCGCGGGTTGTGGCCGATGCACCGGGTGGCAGCCGCGACGATCTCCGCTCGCGAGCGGAAGTTGTGACCGAGCACGACTTGCCGGTGAGCGGGGTGGCGATCGGCGAATGTGTGAAGGTGGTCGGCGTCAGCACCACGCCACGAATACAGCACCTGATCGTCGTCCCCGACCACGACCAGGTTCCCGTCAGTGCCGGCGAGCAGATGGACGATCGCGGCCTGGGCGCGGTTCGTGTCCTGGTACTCGTCGACCAGAACATGCCGCCACCGGCTTCGCAGCCACTCGAGCCGGTCGGGATGCTCGGCCAACAGCTTTGCGGCGAACCACAGCAGGTCGTCGAAGTCGAACGCGTTCGAGCGTCGCAGCTCCTGCTCGCACGCCCGCCACACCGCCGCGAGCAGCCGCCCGGTCCGATGCTGATCAGCGGCTGCGTACTGCTCCGGGGTGTGGAGCCGGCTCTTGGCGAGCGCGACCGCCGCCTGCAGCTCGCCGGCGGGCGGGAGCTCAACCGGACCGCCGACGACTCGACTCACCTCGCTTGCGCAGTCGGGCAGGACCGTCTCGATCACGTGCCGGACGTCGGTCTGGTCGTAGATCGTATAGCTGTCGGTGCGGCCGAACAGGTGCGCGTGCTGACGAAGTAGCCGCGCGCACACTGAGTGAAACGTCGCGGCTGTCACGCCGCGGGCAGTGTCCTCGCCGAGCAGGTCGGCAAGTCGGAGCCGGAGCTCGCCGGCCGCGCGGACACTGAACGTGACCGCTAGGATCTCCGACGCCTGCGCAAGGCTGGCGGTGAGCAGGTGCGTGATCCGGTGCGTCAGGGTCCGGGTCTTGCCGGCACCGGGGCCGGCGATGACCAGCAACGGACCAGACCCATGGGTAACGGCTCGCGCCTGCTCGAGGGTCAACCCAGCGAGCCAGTGATCGTGCCCGGGCAGCGCGTGCTCACGCGTCCCGCGGAGAGGATGGGGCATACGCCACCTCCGAGATCGAGAACAGGAAGGGCGGCGCTGTGCCGCCCGATTCAGCTGGCCAGCGCGACGAGCGTACGCTCGCTGGCGGCTTCAAGTGTTGGTGTTTGGGCTATGTGGCAGAACTGCTCGTACGCTTCGTGATAGGCGATGAGTGATGAGTTCCCAGATCACGTATACGTTTCGGGCAAACCGCGGCGATGGACGCGGCCGCAGGCCGAGCATCGAGGTTGGAAACGAGCGCACAACGCCTCGGTGCCATTCTGTGTCGAGACGGTTACTTCTTGACGTGTGCGAGGGACAGGCGCCAAGGTAGTACGCGTTCACCCGGTCGGCGGGGTGAGACGGACGGCTCGGGCCGGTTTACGGTCCGGCGGCGAGTGGTGAGGGAGCTGGTTGGCCGTGTCGGACGGCTGTTGCGGCTTGGATGAGGTAGTCGAGCACGGGCCGGTCTT
>DAHUYL010000106.1 GCA_027315255.1 Solirubrobacterales bacterium
TCAGCACGCCCCGGCCCGCACCCCCCGGCCCGCACCCCCCGGCCCGCACCCCCCGGTCCGAACCCAGTCACGCTCCCGGCCACCGATCCGCAGCGGCATCGCCCCCGTGCACAGCCCTGGGCGCCGAGCGCTCGACCTGACAAAGCACCTCTCTAGCGCTGCCTGTAAGGCGTCGTCGTCGAGCGCAAACCACAACGCTGACGCAGCTCGCGCACGTTTGAACGCAGCAAGATAGTCGTCCTGAGAGGCATCGCCAGCCTCAGCCCGATCCTGCAGGTCCCAGGCGGCATCGTCGAGTTCGGTCTCCGTCTGTTTGAGCCGATCACGCTCCGGACCAGCGCCGTAGCGGCCAGCGCCGAGAGCACCCAGCGCCTCAACAACCGCAGGACCGCGAAGCTCGGTCCGCTGCAACGCCGCGTCGACGACCGCCAGCGTTGCACTGCGCAGAGCGTCCGGCGATGCGTGTGCGAGAAGTCCGGTCAGGTCGAGAGCGATCGTCGATAGCCGAACCGTCATTTCAGAGGACTCGCCGCCGTTGCTCCGCTCGTCGATCACCGCAGCACAGAACGGACAGATTGGGCGTCCAGCTGCGATGTAGAACGGATTCGAGAAAGGCCCGGCTTCGTTGATGATGCTGACTTCAGCGCGCCCAGTGCCGGTCGCCATGACCTCGCCCGCGTTCAGCGAAACACCCGGCCTCAGGTAGCCGCCAGGCTCGCTCGTGCCAACGACGGTCTGCAGGTTGCCCCCAGCATCCCGACCCATACCCACAGCCATCGTGACCCGGCCCTGCGATCCCGCCGGCAACTGACCCTGCAGCTCCTCCGCCCGTGCACGCGCAAGCGCCGGTAGGTCTTCTGCGGCAACACAGAACCCCGCCGCGACCTCAGCGGATCCGGCGACAGAACCCGGGCGCGTGCAGGGAGATTCAGAGCTTGGCAGCCGGACGAGCGAGGGGCCCTCGGTTTGAAGCGCCCCGACGCGGTTCTGAGCCCCGACACCGGTCGACGCCGCCGACGCGATCCCAGCCATGGCGGTCAACGCCAAGGCGGTCAGGGCGGCTAGAGGCTAAAGCTAAAGAAGAAGGAGCCGGCGGGGGATCAACCGAAACGTCTCACCGGCCGCCGACAGTGCTCGGGTGGTCAGTCGCGGTAGGCGCGGCCGCGTGGCAGGACGCGGAGAACCCGGACGATCCGAGCGTCGTTGTCGCGTTCGAACCGGATCCGCCAGTCACCGACCCGTAGGCGCCATTCGGGCCGCTGGATGCCGCTGAGGCGTTTGATGTCTCCCTGCGCCGGTTCGGCGCGCAGACCTTCAAGAGCTTCGATGATGCGCACTTGGATCTGGCGGTCCAGACGCTTGATGTCGCGACACGCTGCCGGGACGATCTCGACCTGCCAGCCGTTGCCGGCGGTCACTGAAGCTCAAGCTCGGCGCGGAGTTCGTCGAGGGTGATCAGCTTCTCGCCGCGGGCGATCTCGTCCCGCGCCTCTTGGACGAGCGCTTCTTCCTCGGCGGTGGTCGGCTCGTCGTCCTCTGGCGCGTTGTCCAGAAAGCGCGTCAGCGGGTCGCTGTCGCGCTGATCAAGCACGCGCAGCATCTCAGCTGCCTCGTCCTCTGTGATCGTCGGCCAGCGCTGCCAGAGCTGTTCCTTAGCGGTCATCGCGATCTGAACGGTAGCGCCCGCCAGAGTGCTGTTCCAGGCCCCTTTCAGGCATCTGGTCCTCGCTGCGCTCGTCCCACCCAGACTAGACGGACAGCGCTTCGCGCCGTCCCTGCCGCCGGCCGTCGTCGCCGTGGCACGCCCGCCACCCGAGACGCGCTGGCGGTCACAACTGTTCGGTTGAACGCCCGAGCAGGCGCCTGGGTGCAAGTGTGTGACGGCTCCTGGCCGTTCTGGAACCAGAGCGCTGGTGGTGGCGCGGAACGCCCAAGACGGCGGCAACGAAGAAAGGATGAGGGCCGGACGCTGTGGTGGGTCGCACGTCGGAGACCGCTTCGCTTCCGCTGGGGATCTCGCGCTGCGCGCTCGATGAGAGTGACGCGGCGGCCGCTCTGACGCCCTCCCCGAGGTCCTCCGCCGGGATCCTCGGAACGGTACTTCCTGGAATGCCAGCTGTGCGATCTCGCGGCGGGCCGGTGGTCAGGCATCGAGCGTGGTGAGCGGGCGGGCCGGGTGCCGACGACGCTTCTGGCCGGTGCCGACGGCTCGTGTTCTGAGCGCCGGGGTGGGTCGCGGCGTGGATCGCGCGCAACTGCCGCAGCGAGACCTGTGTGTAGATCTGGGTGGTGGAGATGTCGGCGTGGCCGAGCATCTGCTGAATGAACCGGATGTCCGCGCCGCCCTCGAGCATCAGCGTGGCCATCGTCTGCCGGAACAGATGGCAGGCGCCCGGCTTGCCGAGGCCGGAGCGCTTCACGTAATCGGACACGAGACCGGTCAATCGGTCCTGGCTGAAGATGGTCCCGTCGACGGTCAGGAACAGGATCCCGTCGTCGGGCTCGACCGCGAGTTTCGGGCGGATGTCGTTGAGGTAGCGCGCGGCCCAAGCGGCGGCGCGCTCGCCTGTGGGAATCATCCGGTCCTTTCGCCGCTTCCCCTGCCGGACCGCCAACGTGAGCCGCAGCTCAACGTCGAGGTCGAACACGCGCAGGCGGGTCAGCTCGGAGCGTCTGAGGCCGGCCGCGTAGAACAGCTCGAGCATCGCCCGATCCCTCAGGCCCAGCGCGTCTGCCAAATCGGGGACAGCGAGGATCGCTCCGCCTCGGCCTGGGACAACACCGCGGCAGGCAGTCGCCGCTCGGCTTGGGGAGCTCCAGCTCCGGGGCGGGGTTGTAAAGAATCTGGTTCTCCCGTGCCAGCCACTTGAACAGCGCCCTCACGGATGTGAGGCGCTGCACCTGGGAACGGAAGCTGAGCGGCTGGCCGTCCGGCTTGCGGTGATCAAACACGGCGCGCTGGTAGCGGTCCAGGACCGGTTTGGTGACCTCCCCGGGCCTGGTGATCCCGCGACTCCTCCGCCAGGCCGAGGACCTCCGAGGCCTGGTCCGGGACACTAGTCTCACGCGGTGGCCGCGCGGCGCGTTGTATCTCGTGTGGAGCTTCCCCCGTTCCAGGCGCTGCTCGACGCCCACGGCCGCGACGTCCACCGCTTCCTGGCGGCGACCGTCGGCGCGCTCGACGCCGACGACTGCTGGCAGGAGACGTGGCTGGCGGCGCTGCGGGCCTACCCGCGGCTGCGCGACGGCGGCAACCTGCGCGGCTGGGTGTTCACGATCGCCCACCGCAAGGCGATCGACCACGTGCGCGCCCGCCGGCGTGCGCCGGTCCCGGCGGGCGACGACGTTCCGGAGGTTGGCGTGACCGACACGCCCGTGGCCGACGAGGGCGTCTGGGCATCCGTGCGCAGGCTGCCGCCCAAGCAGCGGACGGCCGTCGCGATGCGCTTCGGGCTCGACGCCGACTATGCGCTGATCGCGCAGACGCTCGGTTGCTCACAGGACGCGGCGCGCCGCAGCCTCCACGAGGGACTGAAGCGCCTGAGGAGGGAGCTGTGACCGACCACGAGCACGCTCTGCTCGGACGTGCGCGACCCGCGGACGGGCCGTTGCCCGACCTCGCAGTCGCGGCCGCCGACGCGGGCCTTCTGGACGTCGCGTACGTGGTCGAGCCCTCCCCCGTCGGAGACCTGCTCCTGGCCGCGACCCCGAACGGCCTCGTGCGGATCGCCTACCTCGGTGCCGACGCTGCCGGTTCGGGTGCCGGTGCCGACGCGGTCCTCGCCGAGCTCGCCCGGCGCCTGTCGCCCCGGGTGCTGGCCGCCCCCGCGCGGCTCGACCCCGCGCGCCGCGAGCTGGAGGAGTTCTTCGCCCGCCAGCGGCAGGCATTCGATCTGGCGATCGACTGGCGACTGACCGCGGCCGGCTTCGGGCGCCGAGTCCTGCGCGCGACCGCCCGGATCCCATACGGCCGGATCGCCAGCTACAAGGAGATCGCCGCGCGTGCCGGCAGCCCGCGCGCCTACCGCGCTGCCGGCACGGCGCTGGGCGGCAACCCGCTGCCGATCGTGGTCCCCTGTCACCGCGTCCTGCACGCGGGTGGCGGGCTCGGCGGCTACACGGGCGGCCTCGAACGCAAGCAGACGTTGCTGGCGATCGAGGGCGTGCTCAGCGGCCGTCAGCTCCCGCCCCGACGAGGGTTGCCGTGACCGCACCGCGGCGGATCAGCCGTTTCGGGCGGACCGTGATGTGGCGTGCCCGCCGGGGCCGAGCCTGCCGCACGCAGGACGGCCGGCGACGGCGCAGCGGCGCTTGCAAACTCTGCCAACCCCCTCCTGGCGAGGGGGTGGCGGCTGCAGCCACCTGTGAGGTGGTCAGAGCTGCCCACCCCCGCCAGCGACCGGGGGTTGGCGGATTCGACGCTCGCTCGGGGCCGATGCGGTGGCCGGTCGGGCGCTCCCGGCGCCGATCTTCCCCACAGCGCTGGCGCTGCGGGGCTGACCGGGCCCGGAAACCGTGCGTAGATCGTGTCGTGGTCGATCAAACCAGCGCGGGCATGGCATCAAGCGAACGCAGCCTCGATCAGCGCCCGAGCGTCCGGGTCGCGCTCCAGCGCCTCGGCCAGGACCATGTACGCGGCACCGAGCACGCCGGCGGGCACGCCCTCCGGATCGGTCAGCTTCAGCAGCGCGAACCCGAGCCCGAGCCCGACCATCGCGATCGCGGCCCCGTCTAGCAGCTCCGGGCTCGCGTGCTCGCCGAGCCGTTCGCGACCGAACGCGCGGAACATCGCTCTCATCGGCTCGATCCCCTCGAGCACGCGGCTGCGAACGCCGGGATCCCGCTGCCCCATCGTCCACGCCTCGACGAACAGCCGCAGCGCCGCCGGGTCCTGCTCGACGTGCGCGACCCACCGATCCGCGCCGGCCTGCTGGCGGCGCGGTTCGTCGCGGTTGGCCTCGAAGATCGAGACCTGCTCGGCGATCTCGGCCGCCAGGAACTCGTCGAGCAGCGCGAACAGCAGGCTGTCCTTGCTGCCGAAGTGGTCGTACACGGCCCCCTTCGTGTAGCCGGCGTGCTCCGCCACCTCGTCGAGCGTGGCGCGCTCGACGCCGCGCTCGGCATACACCCTCGCGGCCGCCTCCAGCAGGCGCTCCCGCGTGCGAGCGCGCCTGGCGCTGCGATCAAACGTCCCGCGGGGCATCGTCCGTCAATGTGATCATTCGCACAATATACATACTGGTGAGTACATATACTGGCGCGTATTCAGCTGATCGAGGAGGCGATCGATGAACGTCGGAGGCGATCGATGAACCGGCGGGAGCGACGGGCACTGCTGCCACCCGGACCGAGGCTGCCGCGTCTCGTCCAGCTCGCGCTGGTGTGGTTCCGTCCCGCCACGTCGATGCTCCGGCTGCGGCGGTTCGGCCCCCGGGCCACCGTCCGGTTGCCGTTCCAGCCGCCGCTCGTGTTGCTGTCGGACCCGGACGAGATCCGCGAGCTGTTCGCGGCCGACCCCGCGGCGATCCACCCGGGCGAGGGCTCGCGGATCCTCGAACCGATCCTCGGTCGCCACTCGGTGATCCTGCTCGACGAGCAGCTCCACATGGAGCAGCGGCGGCTGCTGCTGCCCGCCTTCCACGGCGAGCGGATGCAGCTGCTGGCGGGACTGATGGAGGAGCTGACGGAGGCGGAGCTCGACCGCTGGCCGGTCGGCGAGCCGGTCCGGCTGCACCCGCACCTCCAGCGGCTGACACTCGAGATCGTGCTGCGTGCCGTATTCGGACTCGAGCGGGGCGCACGGCTCGACGAATTGCGCGCAGCGCTCACCGACTTCCTGGCGTTCGCCGAGCACCCCTTTTCGATCGTGCCCGCCGTGCACCGGCTCGGCCGCCTGCTCCCGACGCTGCGGCGCTTCCGCCGCGCGATCGCCCGCACCGACGCGCTGATCTACGCGCAGATCCGCGAGCGCCGCGCCGTACTGGGCGCCGCGGCTGCGCAGCGCGCGGCGGATGCTGCGGGATCGGCGCAGCGCCCGGACGTCCTCTCGACGCTGCTGCTCGCTCGCCACCAGCACGACGGATCGGAGATGACCGATCAGGAGCTGCGCGACGAGCTCCTGACGGCACTCGTCGCAGGCCACGAGACGACCGCGTCCGAGCTCGCGTGGGCGCTGGCGCACCTCGCCCGCGAGCCCCGGGTCGTAGCGCGACTGCAGGCGGAGCTCGACCTCGGCTCGAGCGACGCCTACCTGAACGCAACCGTCCACGAGGTGCTGCGGCTGCGCCCGGTCGTGCCCAACGCCGAGCCGCGGCTGACCAAGCGCCGCGTGCGGATCGGCGGGTTCGAGTACCCGCCCGGGGTGGCGCTGCTCGCAACCCCATTACTCGTCCACCACGATCCGACGATCTACCCGGACCCATTCGCCTTCAGGCCCGAACGGTTCCTCGGAACCGCTCCCGGCGGCTACACCTGGATCCCGTTCGGCGGCGGCCGGCGGCGGTGCGTCGGGGCCGCGTTCGCCGAGCAGGAGATGCGGATCGTGCTGGCGGCGGTGCTGCGGCGGTTCTCGATCGAGCCGTGCGGAGACGGCCCCGAGACGACCCGGCGGCGCAGCATCACGTTCAGCCCGAATCGCGGAGCGGCCGTGTTTCTGCGAATCCGGGCCGCGAACGGGTATCAATCCTTACATGGAGCTGCTCGCACCGCTGAAGCGGTTCGATCGCTTTCAGCAGCGGCACCGGTCGCTGGCGATCCCGGCGGGCGACGACGTCCCGGAGGTCGCCGTGAACGATGCACGGCCCTCCGACGACGGCGTCTGGGCGTCCGTGCGCGGGCTGCCGCCAAAGCAGCGGACGGCGGTCGCGATGCGGTTCGGGCTCGACGCCGCGCGCTGATCGCGCAGGCGCTTCGTTGCTCGCAGGACGCGGCGCGCCGGAGCGTCCACGAAGGATTGAAGCGGCTGAGGAACGAGCTATGACGAGCTACGAGCAGGGCGGGCGGACCGGCCCGCAGAGCGTGCCCGGCTTCCGATACGCGGAGGGACCGTTGCCCGATCTGGGCGGCGCGGCGGTCGCAGCGGGACTCCTCGATGTCGCGTATGTGATCGAGCCCTCGCCCGTCGGTGAGCTGCTGCTCGCGGCGACCCCGAAAGGGCTGGTCCGGGTCGCCTACCTCGGCTCCGGCGCGACCGACGCCAAGCGGATCCTCGGCGATCTCGCGGCACGACTCTCGCCGCGGGTACTCGACGCCCCCGCGCGGCTCGACCCCGTGCGTCGCGAGCTGGAGGAGTTCTTCGCGCACCGCCGGCGGACGTTCGATTGGCGCCTGACGGGCGCCGGCTTCGGGCGGCGGGTCCTTCAGGCGACCGGCGGGATCCCGTATGGCGGGGTCGCCAGCTACAAGGAGATCGCGGCCCGCGCCGGCAGCCCACGCGCGTACCGCGCCGCCGGCACCGCGCTCGGCGGCAACCCGCTGTCGATCGTGGTCCCCTGCCACCGCGTCCTGCACGCGGATGGCGGGCTCGGCGGCTACACCGGCCGCATCGAGCGCAAGCGGACGTTGCTCGCGCTCGAAGGCTCTCTGAGCCGCCGCTAGGATCCGGACGCGAACATCAGTCGACGGGCTGATCGGGATTCTCGCCGTCCCGCTTGATTCGAGCTCGACGATCGCGATCGGCAGCTCCGCCATCGAGCAGGTGTGAAAGCTCCATACGCGAGCTCCCGCCAAGCTTGCGGTAGGCGCTCGTGAGATGCATCTCGACGGTCTTGATCGTGACGAACAGGGTCTCGGCGACCTGTTGATTGGTGAGCCCGGTCCCGGCCAGCCGCGCGACGCGGAGCTCACTTGGCGTCAGCGCTGCGGCACCGCTCAGCCACGGGCTGCGGGGCCGCCCGTCAGCCACGCGCAGCTCATCGCCGGCGAGCCGGATCAGTGGCTCGGCACCGCACTGGTGCGCAAGCTCGAGCGCGCGACGCAGCGGAGGGCGGGCGTCCCCGCGGCGCCCGGCGCGGCGGAGGTGGCCGCCAAGATCGATCAGGGTCCGTGCCAGGTCGAGACGAGCCGGACTGGCCTGCAGATGCGTCACGGCCTGCTCCAGGGTCGCCTCGCGCACGGCGCCAGACTCGCACGCAGCACGAGCCCGCAGGGCGACCCCGACAGCTCGGGGCAGCTTCACGCGTCGTGCGTCGGCGAGCTCGCTGGCCACGAGCCGCATCGCTTGCTTCGGGTTCTCGGCGAGGATCAGCAGCGCCAGCTCCGACCGCGACGGGAACACAGCGGGGTTGCGGATGCCATGTCTACGCGCCTCCTCACACAGCGTCTCCAGCTCCGCGATCGCCGCGTCAAGCGCGCCGCGGGCTCGGTGCAGCCGTGCCGCCGCCATTCGCATGAAGAAGTTCAGCGCCCGGGAGTCGATGCCTGGCGGCACCCGACTCAGCACCTCGGCGGCCTCCTCCAAGCGCCCGCGTTCGGTTAGAGCCTCGATCAGCGGGACGCGAGTGATTCCCTGCGCGAACCGGGCGCGTCTCGCGTCTGCGGCCTCGCTGGCCAGCCGCCCGCTCGCCTCCGCGTCCGCGAGCGCTCCGCGGCGTAGCTGCACCCAGGCGTGGGCGTGGGCGGAAAGACCGAGCATCATCGGGCTCCCGGCGCCTGCCGCGGCGATCATCATCCGCGTCGCCAGCGCGCCTGCGCGCTCAAGCTCGTCGGCGAACGTGAGCGCGAACAGGCCGTGGGCGAGACGGCTCGACGAGCCCGTGCCGAGCCGCTCGATCAGGCCCTCGTCCAGCGCAGCTTCCACCCTGGTGACGGTCTCCGGTGCTGAGCTGCGCCCGGTCCAGATGCCGACCAGCGCAAGCGAGAGCTGCAACTGGCCTCCCGTGTCGCCGCTGGTACCGGCGAGCGAGGCCACCCGTTCGTGCTCCGAATCGTCGGTGGCGGGCCAGCCCGCGTCGATCCCGGCGAGTGCCGTGGTCCGCATCGCCTCGAGCTCGAGCGCCAGGCCCGGATCAAGCTCGGCGAGGTCGGCGAGCCCCCTGGCGAGCCCGCTGAACAGCCGGTCTCGCTCGCCGCCGTACAGGCAGATCTCGGCGAGCATCAGGTCAAGGCGCGCACGCTCGGAGGGATCGACGGCGAGCTCTCGCGCTGCTTGGAGATGCTCGATCGCCGAGGTGTCAAACGCCGCCCACACCGCGCCGCCCAACTCGCCCAGCAGCGCACTGCGAAGCTGCGCCGGCGGCGGCTCGGCGAGCGCGCGCTTCAGGTAGGCCACGGCGCCGTCCGGTGAGCCGCGGCGAAGCGCCGCTGCGGCGGCGGCACGCAAGCCACGCACGCTCTGCGGGTCGCCGCGTGGATCGGCCTTCAGGAGGTGCGCGGCGACTGACTCAGGATCGCAGCGCTCGTCGGCCAGCAGCGCCGCGGCGCGCGCGTGGAGCACGGAGCGCCGGAGTGGGCTGATCGCGTCGCGAACGGCCGCGTGCACCAGAGGATGCTCGAAGCGCAGCACGGGACGGCGAGCGATGAGCCCCGCCAGGGTCAACGCGTCGATCAGCTCTCCCGCGTACTCGAGCTCAACCCCCGCCAGCGCCGCGACCTGTCGCGGTGGCGCCCCGTCCTCGAGCACGGCGAGCGCCTGTGCCACCTGGACGGCGGCCGAGCCGAGACGTTCCAGACGGCCGCGGACATGGCGCTCGATCGCCTCGGGCGCGTGCTCTTCCAGCCCTGCCGCTCGTTCCGCGTCGAGCACCCCTCCGTTGCGGCGGATGTCACGCAGCAACTCGACGATCGCGAGCGGGTTGCCCCCGGTTGCCCGATGGCAGGCGTCGAGGAAGCCCGGCTCGGGCTCGCCGTCCAGCTCGCGCCGCGCCAGCGCGGCGAGCGACTTCCGCCCGAGCGGACCGACGCGCAGGAGCGGCACCTGCGCGTCGGACAGCAACGCGGCGAGCGCGCCTCCGTCGCCGTCGAAGGCCGGCGTCCGTGCGGCCAGCACCACCAGCACGCTCAGCTCCTGGACTCGTCGCGTCAGCGACTCGAGCCATTGCAGGGACGGCTGGTCGGCCCAATGGGCGTCGTCGACGAGCAGCATCAGCGGGCCGCGCCGTGCCAGATCGACCAGCAGCCAATACAGCCCCTGCCGAGCGGCGAACGGGTCGAGGGCCCGCCCCTGGTCATCCAGGTCGAGCACGCCGGAGGCAAGCCGTGCCGCCCCTGTGAACAGCGCGCTGCGCTCGTTCTCCCTCAGGGTCCTGACCGCCGGCGCAAACAGCTGCCGGACTATTCCGAACGCAAACGAAGCCTCCAGATCGCTGCCGCGTGCGCTCCAGACCCTCAGTCCGGCCCGCGCTCCCAGCGCGCTCGTCTCACGCAGGAGCGCAGTCTTACCCTCACCCGGCGCGCCCACGATCGCCGCCAGGGACCCGTGCCCCCGCCGTGATGCGGCCACCAGGGCGGCCACCTGACCGCGTGCCCCATCGCGTTCGAGCAGCGGTGGCGCCTCCCCGAAGGCCTCCCCGTTCATGTGACAACCATCTGGACGGGAGTCTAGGCCGACGGTAACGTCCGGGCCGCCTGCTCTCAGAGATGCCGGTCAGCGCGTGATCCGTGCGGCAAACGGCGTCGTGATCCCTTCGGCAGAGACGCTCAGCGCCAGCAGCAGCGGCCCGCGGCCCGGAGCGATGAGGAGGTTGAAGGTGCGCGGTTTCCCGGTGAGCCGGAAGTTGTGGCGGCCGATCGTCAGCGTGGCTGGGATCGACGACGATCCCTGAAGCCTCAGGCGCCCGGCGCGAGGACGAACGCGCGGGGGGATTCGCAGTCTCAGGAACGGCAATCTGACCGCGCTGACGACGACCGTGAGCCCCGCTGACGCAGTGCGCCCGGTAGGGTCGCGAGCGACGAGGCGAAGGTGGTTGACTCCCGGCGGCAGCGGAGCCGCGCTGATCTGTGCGCCGGTGCCGAGCAGGAATGGCCCGTCGAACCAGCGAAGCTGCGGGCCGGCCAGCGTTTGACCGCCCTGGTCGACGGCGTTGCCGCTCAGCTGCAGTCGGGCGTCGCCTGCAACCGGCGTCCCACGCGCAAGGTCGGTCGTGATCGTCACCTCCGGCGGGGCTCCGAGCGCGACGAATCGACCCGAGAGTGCGGCGGGCTGGTTGAAGCCATCGCTCACGCGCACACGCAGTCGCGCGCTGCGAGAGGCGACGAAGTAGAAGCTCGGAAGCGCCGCGCGACCCGTGTTCGGTCCACCGAAGATCGTGCTCCACGTGCGTCCGGCGTCGCTCGAGTAGTCGACATACACCGTAAGGGCCAGGTGCTCGGGATTTGTCGCCTTCCAGCGCACGAGCACCGTCCCGCGACCCCCGACCCGGGCGCCGGGACGGGGCGCCAGCACCTTCACCTGCGGTGCCTGGGCGGGGCGGACGCGTGTGCCGATCACGCTCGCGCCGTGCGCGACCTGGATGCGCTGTACGCCGGCGGCCGGGACCTCGCCGGTGATCTGCACCAGCGGCCCTTCACCCGGGGCCAGACCAGCTCCGCCCGGCGCGAGTCCGTCGATGTGGCCGCCACTCGTGGCGGCCATCGGGACGTTCGCGATCACGCGATTGCCCGATCCGCGGGCGATCAAGGTGTAGCTTGCCCCTGCGCCTCCGGATGGGGGGGTCGGACCCACCTGCGGTCCGACGCTCGTGATGTCGAGCCCCGCGCTCGTGACGAACCCGAGCACGCTCAGCCGCGCCGGATCGACCCGCGCCGTCGCTGCCAGCGGCCGGTCACCGCTGCCTGCGCTTCGACCCCCGCCCGCCGCGCTTGCGGCGCTTGCGGCGCTTGCGGCGCTTGCCGGGTGGATCCCGAAGTTGGCGATCAGCTGGTCCCAGTTCCTCGGCGACAGCCAATCGCCACCGTCGCCGCCGCCGACATAGGTGCAGTAGGACATCAGATCGTAGATCTGAGAGTGGGTCTCGGGCGTCGGCACCCCGTCGACGGTCTGAGGGACGTTGTTGGCCACGAACCGGTACGGCTTCGAGGTCATGTCCAGGCCGATTCCGTTGAGCTGACCGGTTCCGTCGACGAGCGGGCTCCCGCGCGGCGCATCATTTCCGTTCAGCACGGCGGTGATCGGCGGCGGCGCCAGCGGCAGCCATGGCGTCGATATCTGACCCCCGTCGTCCTGGTCGCCATCCTGACCCCCGCCGCACTCGGAGCTGGCGTGCTGCAGCCCGAACTGATGGAACAGTTCGTGGGCGACCGACGTCAGCGGCCGGTCTCCGGAACCGTCGACCACCGAATAGTTGCCCGGGACCCCGTTCGTCAGGCCATAGGCGGTGCCGAGTGTGACGCCGACGATATGGGCGGGCTTGGGAGTGTGGACCGAGCTCTCGAGCAGGCCGAGAGTGTCCGAGTTCTTCTGTGAATTGCACGCGGACCCGGCGGATGTCGAGCCAGGATAAGGCGCTGTCGCCGGCAGGCCACACGGGCCATTCGTCTCGTTGGCGATGGCCGTGAGGTTCAGCGTGGGCGGGTCGTAGAAATCGTTGCCGGCGATGTCAGGCAGCGGCGTCAGCGCGTCGACGTACCTGAACACCCGCGAGACGGGCGGGACCTTGACGTTGCCGACCTCCATCGCGACCGGAGTGAGCGCCTCGTTGAAGCTCCCGCCGACGTACAGGAAGCTCAGATGCTTCAGCGTGAAGCTGTCCTTGCCAGTGCACGCCGCGTCCCGTCCGCTGCCGTATGGCTTGAGCGTACCGGTGAGGTCGATCGTGTAGGGGTCGGCAGGACCGCTGTTCCAGCTCGCAGGAAGCGTGAACGTGTAGGCGTTGGCGTTGCTCACGAGCTCCTGGTCGGAGACGATCTCGGCACCCCCCGCGTGAGCGTCGTGCACGGTTGTCGTGGCTGCTCCGGAGTCGGGCGAGAGCGGGCTGCCCGGCAGCGGATGACCGCCCTGGTAGCCGTACAGGCGCACGACGACATCCGGCACGCCGGCCGGAGAGGTGGGAGCATCGGCGTAGAGCCGGACAGCGGTCTTCTTGCCGGCGACGAGGTCCACGCCCACGTAGTCGGCGCCGGAGCGCGCTGGCCCACTCGGGATCAGGTGTCCGTCGTCGACCTGCGTGCCCTGCGTGACGTACAGCCCCTGCGCGACCACCGAGCCGGTGTGGTTGACGGTGAGCGTCGCGGTCGCCGGCGGGTAGCTCCCGTTCGTCGCCGTGATCAGGTAGGTGCCGGTGCCCGTGCCATCGCCCGTGCTCGTCAGGGTCAGCGTCGCGCTCCCGACGTACGGCAGCGAGGAGCTGCTCAGGGCCGCGTGAAGACCAGTGGTGTCGCCGCTCGCGCTCACGGTCAGGCTGGAGGCGCCCGGAACGTTCTGCTGCGTCGTCTCGATCGTGATCTGCGTGGCACCGCAGCTCGGCACCGTGACCGTCGCCTGCTGCGCAGCCGGCTGCCCGGACGGCACCAGCGCGATCACGAGCGGGACCTGGACGGTCTGGGTCAGCCCAGTGAGTGCCGCGGAATAGTTGGCGTCACCAGCGTAGAAGGCGGTGATCTGATCGGCGCCTGGACTCGTCAGCGTGGTGGTGCACGTCGCCTCGCCGCTCACCGAGAGGGCTGCGGACGGGCAAGGTGCTCCACCGGTGGAGAGGTTCGCGAACCGGACCGATCCGCCGTCAGGCGCCGGGGTGAGCTGCGCCGTGAACGTGACCGGCTGCCCGGCCACGGAGGGGTTCGCCGACGATGTGAGGGTGGCTGTCGGTGCGGCAGGCGTGACCGTCTCGGTCAGCGAGTTCGTGTCCGACGCGCCGTACGGGCCATGGCCGGAGTAGACCGCGATGATCAGGTGGCTCCCGATCGCTGAGTAGCTGGTGGTGCACGTCGCGACGCCGGCGGATATGGTGGCGGTCCCGCAGCCGGAGCCTGCGCTGGCGTCGGTGAACGAGACGGTGCCGCCGCTCGGGGCGGGCGTCACCGTCGCGGTATAGGTGACCGGCTGCCCAACATCGACAGGGTTCACCGATGACCGCACTGTAGTCGTCGTCGCGAACCCGGCGACGGCCTGCATCAGCCCCGGCGAGGCCGAGCCGGCGTAGGCGGCATCCCCCGAATAGGTCGCGATCACGGGATAGGTGCCGTTCAGCGCCGGGGTGGTCTGACACGTCGCCGCGCCGGCGCTCAGCGCCACCGCGGCGCAGATCGTGGTGCCGCCGTAGCTGAAGCTGACCGTGCCGCCGTCCGGCGTGGGGGTCACGGTCGCCGTGAAGGTGACGGCTTGACCGACCGTCGACGGGTTCAGCGACGAGCTGATCGCCGTCGCGGTCGCCGTGGGTGCTGGGGTCTGCATGAGGAACGGCCACGCCGCCCCAACTGAGCCGTTGTCCTCCTCGCCGCCGATCAGCGCGGTCGAGGCATCACCGGACACGGCTACGCTCGAGCCGAACTGACCGCTGCCGACCTCACCGGTCCCATTCGGTCCGGTGCACGAGGCGCTCGTGCAGTCGCCGATCAGCTTGGCGCCCTGCTGGCTCCAGGTCGAGCTCGCGCGAGCAAATGCCCAGACCGCGCCCGCGGCGCTGCTGTCCTGAGAGGCGCCGAGCAGCGCCGTGTTGCCGTCTGCGCTCAGCGAGACGCCGGCTCCGAGGAACCCGGCTCCCGCCTCGCCCGTGCCGCTCGCGCCGCCGCAGCTGCTGGTGCAGTCGCCGATCAGCTTTGAGCCCTGCTGGCTCCACGACGAGCCTGCGCGCGTGAACACCCATGCGGCGCCGGCGTCCCGGTTGTCGGTAGCGCTGCCGACGAGGCCGGTACTGCCGTCGGCGGACAGCGCCACGCTTGAGCCGAAATCGCCCGCGCCGATCTCACCGGTGCCGTTCGGACCGCTGCAGCCAAAGCCGCTCGTGCAGTCACCCGAGAGCTCAGCCTGCTGGCTCCAGATCGACCCGGAGACCGTGAATACCCAAGCCGCCCCGGAGGTTCCGTTGTCGGCGCCGGCGCCGAGCAGCGCCGTGCTTCCGTCGCCGGACACCGCCACGCTGAGCCCGAACTGGCCTGTGCCGATCTCGCCGGTCCCGTTCGGGCCGGTACACAGAATGCTGGTGCAGTCGCCGACGAGCTTGGCGCCCTGCTGGCTCCAGATCGACCCCGAGCGCGTGAACACCCACGCCGCGCCGGCGGCCCCGTCGTCGCCGTCGGCCCCGATCAACGCCGTGTCACCGGACGACGACAGACTCACGCTCGACCCGAAGCCGCCGGCGCCGCTCTCGCCGGTGCCGTTCGGTCCGCTGCAATTGATCGCGCAGTTGCCCAGCAGCTTGGTGCCCTGCTGGCTCCAGGTCGTCCCCGAGCGGGTGAACACCCACGCCGCGCCCGCGTCGGCGGCGTCGTCGTCGGCGCCGATCAGGGCCGTGTTGCCGTCAGCCGATAGCGCGACGCTCTGTCCGAAGAATCCGTTGCCGGTCTCGCCCGTTCCTTCGTTGGCGCAGATGGCGCCATTGCCCTGGCAGTCACCGACGAGCTTGGGCCCCTGCTGTGTCCAGACACCGCCAGAGCGGGTGAACACCCACACCGCCCCGGTCCCGCCGTCATCGTCGTAGGCGCCGACGAGCGCTGTGTTCCCGTCGCCGGACAGCGCGGCGCTGTAGCCGAAGAACGCCGGGCCGCTTTCACCCGTGCCGGTCAGCTTCGTTCCTTGCTGGATGAACGGGTCGATCCGCAGCGGGTACCGTGCGCCGTGGTCGTCGACGCGCAGCAGCAGGCGACCGCCGCCCAGGACGAGCTTCGCCGGTAGACGCACCCCCCTTGCGTCGACTGCGGTCAGGCCCCCGTAGCGCATGGCGAGCCCACCCGAGCGTGTCACGAACCGCACTTCGGAACCCGCTCCGACCGCCAGCAACGATCCGCCAAGTCTCAGCGCCACCGTCACCGGGCCGAGTGCGCCGGCTGGTCGCCGGGTGATCGTGAACCCCTGCTCCACCCCGAGCGGACCGGCAGCAAACCACTCCTGCAGACCCGGCCGGCGATAGACGACGCGATTGCCGTGCTCGACGACCGAGAGCCGACCGCCGATCGTCCCTAACTGGGGGCCGCGACCGACACCCGAGAGCCGTAGTGATACCGACCCCGCCTCCGATCGAAAGTCGACGGCGATGGCGCCGAGCTGGGCGCTCACGCCACCACCCGCCAACTGCCAACCCCCGGGCGCACGTGCAGCCAAGAAGTTGCTCGTCCCGGCACCGAGAGCCCCGGAGACGACCGACTGTGCCAGCAGCGGCAACGACTGCAGGCGCGACAGCTCGCTGACCCGCGAGGCAAGCCGGATGGAGTGCGTCACCTTCGAGTGGAGTGAGCCGTGATCCAGCGTGCGCGCGCGCACGAAGAGCGCCACGAGCGCCACGCAGCAGAAGCCTGCCGCCCCGAGCCAACCGCGCCACGGGATCGATCGGCTCTGAGCCGGCACTCGCGAGGTCTGGTCATGAAGACATGCCACGGACGATCACCGCCGACCGTAGCCGCCGGTGTGACCCTCGGCAACAGGGTCACACCCTGTGATTAGCTGCGCCGCCTGCTTCGCGCAGTCGGATCTGCCTGCTTGAAGCAGCCGATCGGCGCCAAGCAGCGGATCACGACGAGCGCGCCGGGCTGAGCTCGAGCAAACCCCAGGGTTCGACCCTGTTGCGAGCCTCCTGATCTCTGACTAGCGTGATCGGCAACTGGGGTCAGCCTGACCACCACAAACCGAGATACGAACAAAGGAACAAAGGAACACCATGCACACACGCTTGCTCGTGGCGGCGGTGCTCGCTGGCGCCTGCATGGTGCTGATCGGTGCGCCGGCCGCGGGCGCCGCCACCGACACGATCACCGAGTTCAGCACGGGACTGAACCCCGGCAGCTCTCCAACAGACATCGTCGCGGGAACGGACGGCAACCTGTGGTTCCTTGACGACGGCAGCACCCCGGCGATCGGACGAATCACCCCGGGCGGCACGATCACCGAGTTCAGCGCCGGGCTGAACCCCGGCAGCTCCCTAGCAGACCTGGTCGTGGGTCCCGACGGCAATATCTGGTTCGACGATCACGGAACGACCCCTGCGATCGGACGGATCACTCCAAGCGGCGCGATCACCGAATTCTCCAGCGCCAACGGGCTGGGGACCCTTCCGGTGGGGCTCGTCAAGGGCCCCGACGGGAACCTCTGGTACATCGGCAAGTCCGCCACGACGCCGGCGATCGGCCGGATCACTCCAAGCGGTGTGATCACCGAGTTCAGCAGCGCCTTCGCGCCCAGCGATTACCCGTCGTCGCTCGTCAGCGGCCCGGACGGGAACCTGTGGTTCACCGAGGTCGACGCGATTGGACAGATCACCCCCAGCGGCGTGGTGACGCTCTTCAATTTCACTCCTCCCGCAACCTCCTACTCCAACGTCACGGATCACATCACCGTCGGAGCAGACGGCAACCTCTGGTTCGTCAAC
Organism: Solirubrobacterales bacterium; assembly: GCA_027315255.1. Taxonomy (GTDB): domain Bacteria; phylum Actinomycetota; class Thermoleophilia; order Solirubrobacterales; family Solirubrobacteraceae; genus Palsa-465. Next base: position 17,454 of record DAHUYL010000106.1, read on the forward strand.
GACTACACGAACGGCTCGGATCCGGGATCGCCCGGGATCGGGCGGATCACGACGGCCGGCACGATCACCTTGTTCACCGCCGGCTTGAGGACGGGCGGCGAGCCGCTGGAGCTGGTTCAGGGCCCGGACGGGAACCTATGGTTCAACGACGGCAGCATTCCGAACGAGATCGGTCAGGTCACTCCCAGCGGGGTGATCACCGAGTTCAGCCAGGGGCTGACATCCAATAGTTTCTCGGCTACTCTCACGGCTGGCCCTGACGGGAACGTCTGGTTCACCGATTACGGAGCCCCGGCGATCGGCCAGATCACGACGAGCGGTGCGATCACGGAGTTCACGACCGGCCTGCAGCAGCGGAGCTTTCCAGACACCATCGTCGCCGGCCCCGACGGCAACGTGTGGTTCACAGATCCAGGTCTGGGTGCCACCCCCTCTATCGGCCGCGTCGATCTGACTGGCACGCCGCCAACCGGCGCGGGTGGAGGCGGTGGAGGTGCCCCAGCGCCTCCCGCCGGGCCCAGCGCGCCGCCCGCCGCCGCGC
>DAHUYL010000123.1 GCA_027315255.1 Solirubrobacterales bacterium
TGGTGCCGCAGCAGTCGCTCAAAGCTCTTTTCGCAGTGCTGGGCACGCCGGTCGGATCTAGCAGAACGATCGAAGGATGTCGCTTCTGAGCCGCGCCTCGAGTGCGTCCTGACGCACGGCAGAAGGGCGTCCCCCTAGCTCGTCGGACGCGATCAAACGCTCGTCCGGCAGGATCGTTGCGCGTACGCCCCCGTTGGCGCTCGCAAGCTTCGACCAAGCCCCGAAGTTCGTCCCCTCGTTCGGGATCAATCCGGGATCATTCTGACGACTCTGACGGTCTTGCGTCCCGCCTGGCCAGGTGATAAAGTACGAGTTACCAGGTCTTTCCTTGATGCCGGAGGAGGGACTCGAACCCCCGACACGCGGATTATGATTCCGCTGCTCTAACCGACTGAGCTACTCCGGCGAAGGTGCAGGCGAGTCTATCGACCGGGGTCTGCGGTTCGTCGGTCTGAGAACAGCTCTCACTCGACGCCGCGCCACTGCGTCTGGAGCGCCTCGACCCCGGCGGCGATCGCGTCCGCACTCGACGGCTTGCGGGACCAGAGCGACCAGTAGGGCAGGGTGGAGCTGGCGGGGGGCACGCGCGGGCGGTCGAGGCGGATGCGGACGGGGAGCAGCAGCGCGTCACCGAGCACGATGCCCTCGCCGACGTCGAGCATCGGCAGCAGCCCCGCGACCGACGCCATCGAGCCTGGCACCAGCCGCGAGACGACGTCCTGGTCGCGGTCGTTGGTCAGCCGCATGACGATGAAGTTGTTGCACTGGCTGAGGATCGTGCGGCTGACGTCGCTCGGGCGCTGGCTGACGACGGCAAGGCAGACGCCGTACTTGCGGCCCTCCTTGGCGATCGTCTCGAATGCCTCGAGCGCCACCTTGTGTACGGGCCCGACCGTCTCGGCGGCCGGCAGGTAGACGTGTGCCTCGTCGCAGACGAGGCAGAGCGGGGTGCGGTCGGCGGGCTCCATCCAGAACTGGACCGAGTAGACGAGCCGCGCGAGCACGGCGGTGACGAGCGGCAGGATCGCCGCCGGCACCTCCGACAGGTCGACGATCTTGATCCCGGTGTGGCCCGGGCCGGCGGACAGAAGCTTGTCGGCCACGTCGACCAGCCAGGCCGTCGTCTCGGTCGTCTCGGGCGGCTGGAAGATGAAGCCGTAGCGGGGATCTGCGACGCGCGCCTCGAGCCGCGAGATGAGGCTGCCGAGCTGGCCGGCGTACGGACCCGGGTCGACCTTGCCGGTCGGGTGGCGGACGATCACCTCGACCTCGTCGCGCGCGGCCCACTCGAGCAGGTGCGCGAGCCGGTACGGAACGGGCGAGTCGGCGGTGGCCGTGGCGACGGCGTCGCCGGCGCCGAGCTCGGCCAGCTTCGCGCGCTTCAGCGTCTGGATCCGGTCGCCCAGCCACAGGCGTTCGACGCCCGCGTGCTCGCGTGCCTGGTCCCCCGGCTCCCCGGCCACCAGCGACATCAGCTCGTCGCGCTCGAGTAGCCAGTACGGAAGATGCAGCGCATCGTCGCCGCCGTACAGGAGGTCGGCCGGGCCCGCGATCCGCAGCCGGCGCGCGACCGGCTCCGAGCCGTCCTCCGGCTCGGCCAGCGTGCCGTACTCGCCATGGACGTCGAGCACGATCACGTTCGAGTGCGCCAGCCGCCCGGCGCGCTCGAGCAGCAGCGCGACCGTCCAGCTCTTGCCGGCGCCGGTGTTGCCGAGCACAGCCAGGTGGCGCTGCAGCAGGCGGTTGCCGTCGGCGACCGCCGGCGTCTCGTGGTGGGCGACGTAGCGGCCCAGCACGAGCTGCTCGCCCGACGCGACGCCCTCGCCGAGCGTCCCCATGAACTCGCCGAGCAGCGGGCCGTCCAGCAGGAAGCAGGATGCGTCCACCTGCGGCAGGCAGGCGGCGCCGAGTCGGAAGCGCCCGCCGCCGAACGTTCCGGCAGGCATCACGCGCATCGCGATCCGGTCGGGGCCAGTTCGCGCGAGCGAGGCGACGACGCCGACGACGAACTCCTCGCCGGCCGGCATCGCGACCAGGTCGGAGACCGACACCGCAGCCGCCTCGTCGTCGCACAGCAGCACCTCGATCCGGTCGCCGTCGACGGTCGCGACCAGCCCTGCCGGCTCGCCCGCGCGCAGGTCGAGCGCCCGCGTTCGGTGGGCTGCCAGGGACACCATGTCCCAGTCATCGGCAACTAGCGGTGCATCCACGAATATGATCGAGCGATGCCCGATCTGTCGCAGGCCGTCGAGACGATCCTCACCCGCTGCCTGGCCGTCAAGGCAGGCGAGGAGGTGCTGATCATCGTCGACGCCGGCACCCGCCCGATCGGCGAGGCGCTGCGCGACGGCGCCACCGCGCTCGGCGCCGAGTGGGTGCTCGCCGAGATGCGCGAGCGCGAGATGCACGGCAACGAGCCGCCCCGCCAGATCGCGGCTGCGCTCGCCGCCACCGACGTGTACCTCGCCCCGACCAGCAAGTCGCTTTCGCACACGCGCGCGCGCAAGGCCGCGACCGACCTCGGGATCCGTGGCGCGACGCTTCCGGGCGTGACCGCGGACATGCTCGCACGCGTGATGGCGGTCGAGTTCGAGACGATGGCCGCGCGCTCGCGCGCGGTCGCGGAACTGCTCACGTCCGGCAGCACCGCGCACGTCACCTGCCCGCGCGGAACCGACCTGACGCTCGACCTCAGCGGCCGCGAGGGGATCGCCGACGACGGTGACCTGACCGCCTCCGGCGCATTCGGCAACCTGCCGTGCGGCGAGGGCTTCATCGCACCGCTCGGCGGAGAGGGGACGGCGGTCGTCGCGACGACCGGCGCGCTCGGGATCAGCGACCCACCCGCGATCCTGACCGTCCAGGACGGCAGGATCACAGCCGCCCGCGACGGCAAGGGACCCGAGTTCCTCGCCCAGCTCCAGGCCTACGGCGACCCGGGCAGGAACCTCGCCGAGCTCGGCGTCGGCACCAACGACCGGGCGATCCTGACCGGCAACGTGCTCGAGGACGAGAAGCTGCTCGGCAGCGTCCACGTCGCGTTCGGCGCGAGCGCCGGGATCGGCGGCACCGTGTCGGTCCCGAACCATCTCGACGCCGTCGTGCTCGACGCGACCCTCGAGATCGACGGCCGCCGCGTGCTCGATCAGGGCGAGTACGTGCTCTGAGCCCGCTGCTCGCCGTCCCGAACGTCTCCGAGGGCCGCAACCCGGAGACGATCGAGCAACTGCACGCGGCCGCCCAGACGGCGGGCGCACGCCTGCTCGACACGCACTCGGACCCCGACCACAACCGCACCGTGCTGACGCTCACCGGCGGACCGGGCGAGCTCGCCGCGGCGCTCGCCGCGCTGGCGCGCGCAGCGGTCGAGCTGATCGACCTGACCCGCCACGACGGGGTGCACCCGCGCGTCGGCGCGCTCGACGTCGCGCCGGTCGTCCACACGACCGCGGCCGAGCGCGGTGCCGCCTGCGCCGAGGCGCTGGTCGCGGCCGACCTGCTCGCGGCCGACACGCACCTCCCGGTGTTCCTGTACGGCGCGCTGACCGGTTACGCGCGCACGCGAGCGCAGATCAGGCGCGGCGGTCCCGAGCGGCTCGCCGCGCGGATCGCCGCCGGCGAGCTGACCCCCGACTTCGGTCCGCGCCACCTGCACCCGACCGCCGGCGCGGTGCTGGTCGCCGCCCGCCCGCCGCTCGTCGCCTTCAACGTCGAGCTCGAGCCGCCTGCGACCGTCGAGACGGCGCGGGAGATCGCCGCCCGGATCCGCGAGGGCGGTCCGGAGGGACTGCCGGGCGTGCGCGCGCTCGGCCTCGAGCTCACGAGCCGCGGCAACGCCGCCCAGGTGTCCACCAACATCGAGGACCCCGAGCGCGTCACGGCGGCGGATGTCGTCAGCGCGATCGCGCGGCACGCCACCCCGGCGCGGGCCGAGCTCGTCGGGCTCGCGCCGGCGGCCGCGCTCAACGGGCTCCCGGCCGGATTGCCGCTCGCGAACAGGCACACGATCGAGGACGCCCTCGCGGGCTGAGTCACTACAGTCCAATACCGGGATGGCACAGGCCAAGCGCAAGCGCCGCAGCAAGCACCGGGGCACGGCCGCGGGGGTGGTCGAGGCGCGCGGCCGTACGAGCCGGCCGCCGAGTCCCGACGAGCGCAAGCGCCAGTCACGCGAGCAGGCGCGCGAGAAGCGGCTGATGACGGCGCCGACCTGGCGCAGCGCGGTCAGGCGAGCGGCGCTTGCATCGGGCTTCATGGCGATCTTCCTGCTGATCATCAACAAGGGCTCGTTCACGACGAAGCTGGCGGGTGCGCTGATCGTCGCGGTGATCGCGTTCGCGCTGTACGCACCGTCGGGTTACTACTTCGAGATGTGGATGTACCGCCGGCGGATGGCCAAGCGGGGCACACCCGCCGGCCGATGACCGACGTCCGCATGTTCACGGTCGGGCCGCTGCAGGAGAACTGCTACGTGGTGCGCGCGTCCGGGTCCGACCGGGCGGTCGTCGTCGACCCGGGCGACGAGGCGCCACGGCTGCTGCAAGCGATCGACGCGCTCGGGATCACGACCGTCGAGGCGATCCTCCTGACCCACACGCACTTCGACCACGTCGGCGCGGTCGCGGCGCTCCACCGCGCGACCGGCGCGCCCGTCGTCTGCCCCGAGCTGGAGCGCGACGTGCTGGCGAACATCAACGACTACACGTTCCCCGGGTTCGGTCCGTTCGAGCCATACGAGGCCGACAGGACGGTTGCCGGCGGCGAGGCGCTCGAGTTGGCGGATCTGACCTTCGACGTGCGCTTCACCCCCAGCCACAGCCCCGGCCACGTGACCTACGCGGTCCGCGACGGCGGCGCGCTCCTGTCCGGCGACGTGCTGTTCGCCGGATCCGTCGGGCGGGTCGACCTGCCCGGCGGCGACTGGGACACGCTGCGTCGGTCGATCGAGTCGCTGCTCGACGAGTTCGCGCCCGAGACCGTCGTCTACCCCGGGCACATGCGCCTCACCACGCTCGGCGCCGAACGGGCGACCAATCCGTACCTGCGCGAGCTCGTCAGCCGGTGAGGCTCCAGGCCCCGAAGGGCACCTTCGACATCCTGCCCGCCGACGCCGAGCGCCGGTCCGTGCTCGCGCAGCGCGCGCAGAAGATCCTCGGCGCCGCCGGCTACGGCCGGATCGAGACGCCGGCGTTCGAGGCGACCGAGCTGCTCGCGCGCGGCGTCGGCGAGGCGACGGACATCGTCCAGAAGGAGATGTACACGTTCGACGACGGCGGCGGGCGCTCGCTGACGCTGCGCCCCGAGGGCACCGCACCCGTCTGCCGGGCGTACGTCGAGCACGGGATGCACAAGCTCCCGGCGCCGGTGAAGCTCTGGTACCTGTCGAGCTTCTTCCGCGCCGAGCAGCCCCAGCGCGGCCGCTACCGGCAGTTCTGGCAGGTCGGGGCCGAGGTCGTCGGGGCCGACGGGCCCGAGACCGACGCCGAGCTGATCGTCGTGCTCGCAGAGCTGCTCGAGGCGATGCTCGTCAAGGGCACGCGGCTGCGGATCGCGAGCCTCGGCCAGCCCGAGACCCGCGCCGCCTACCGCGAGCAGCTGATCGCGTACCTGCGCGCGCACGAAGGGCAGCTCGCGCCCGAGGTTCGCGCGCGCATCGACCTGAACCCGATGCGCGCGTTCGACGCGACCGATCC
>DAHUYL010000139.1 GCA_027315255.1 Solirubrobacterales bacterium
CGGCCTGAGCGGGCCTCCGGGCCCGCCTGAACCCGGCGAGGACGTGCCGCGTGCGCGGGTTGGCAGACCTGCCCTCGCGCCCACGCCGCCTGCGCCCCGCCGCGCACCCGCGACCAGGGACGTTGAGCGCTCCACCTGACAAATGACAAAGCACTGCTAAGCCGAGGACACGAACGGGACCAGCTTCGTCGTCGTCCCCCGGTAGGCCGCCGTGGCGGCTCAGCTCGAGCGCTGCGCAGCCGGCGATTCGACAGCCTCGACGAGCAGGGTCGCGAGGTCGACCACGCGCAGGTCGTCGCCGCTCGCCTGCACCCCGTCGTCGAGCATCACGGTGCAGAACGGGCATGCGACGGCGAGCGTCTGCGCGCCGGTGGCCGCCGCCTCGCGCACGCGCTCGGTGTTGATCTGGCTCCCCCGCTCCTCCATCCACATGTGCGCGCCGCCGGCGCCGCAGCAGAACGTCTGGCGGCGCGAGCGCGCCATCTCGACTGGCTTCCCCACGGCCGCCACGAGCTCGCGTGGAGCGTCAAGCACGTCGTTGTGCCGCGCCAGGTAGCACGAGTCGTGGTAGGTGACATCGATCGCGCCGGGAGCGGGCAGGGCCAGCCGTCCGTCGCGCACGAGCCGGGCGAGCAGCGCGGAGTGGTGGATCACCTCGTAGTCGCCTCCGAAATCCGGATATTCGTTCGCGAGCGTGTTGAAGCAGTGCGGGCAGTTGGCGACGATCTTCCGAACGCCGGCCTCGTTCAGGGTCTCGACGTTCTGCTCGGCAAGTGCCTGGAAGACGTACTCGTTGCCGATCCGCCGCGCGGGATCGCCGGTACAGCTCTCCCGCGGTCCGAGGATCGCGAACTCGACTCCCGCCCGCGCGAGCAGCCGCGCGGTCGCCTGCGCGGTGCGCTTTGCACGCTCGTCGAACGACGACGCGCACCCGACCCAGTAGAGGTACTCGGGGGCCGGCTCACCTGGCGCGAGCACGTGCACCCCGAGCGAGGCCGCCCACTCAGCGCGCGCCGCCTGCGCATGACCCCACGGGTTCGATGCGCGCTCGACGTCGCGCAGCATCGGCTCGGCCTCGGCCGGAAAGCTCGACTCGACCATCACCAGGTGGCGGCGCAGGTCGATGATGTGGTCGACGTGCTCGATCGAGACCGGGCACGCCTGCACGCACGCGCCGCACGTGACGCAGTCCCACACCGATTCGGTCGGAACCGCATCCGGCACGAGCGCGGATCCGGCGCCGCCGTCCCCGCCTCCGCCGGCGCGGCCCCCTGCGAACACGGCTTCCCGCAGCCCCATGATCACGAGCTTCGGCGACAGCGACTTGCCGGTCGCGAATGCCGGGCAGGCGTCCTGGCAGCGGCCACACTCGGTGCAGGAGAAAGTGTCGAGCACCTGCTTCCAGGTCAGGTCCGACGCCGTCCCGGCACCGAACCGCAGATCCTCCTCGCGTTCGCCTTCGGCGGGCTCGAACCGCAGCGGCTCGAGCCGGCCGCGCGCCCGGGTGCGGCCGAACCAGACGTTTACCGCAGCCGTCGCGATGTGCAGGTGCTTGGAGTACGGCAGGTACGCGAGGAACGCGAGGATCGTGCCGATGTGGGTCCAGACGAACGCCCGCTCGAGCACGCGTGTCGCCTCGTCATGGCCGAACAGACCCGACAGCACATGCGAGACGGGCGACCACGAACGCGGCCATTCGCCCAGGCCGAGGCCGATCCGCGCGGCATGCCACAGCAGCAGGCTGAGCACGATCATGGCGATCAGCGCGAGGATCAGATCGGCATCCCGCAGGTGGCTGCCCTCGAACCGGCGCGGGCGTTGGACCTTGCGGATCCACAACCCGCCGAGCACCCCGCCGAGCACGAGCACGCAGAACGCGTCGACGAGCGCCGCGTACCACCCCTGGTGCCCGAGCCACGGCAGCGTCGCCCGCCGGTCGACGATCCCGATCATCGCGATCACGATCTCGGGGGCGAGCACGATGAACCCCCAGAAGATGAACGCGTGCATCAACCCCGGCCCAACCCGCGCGAGCAGCTTGCGCTGCCCGAGCACGACGGTCACCTCGTTTCGCACCCGCGCCCGAGAATCCCCGAACCGTGCAGCCGGCTGGGCGCCGCGCACCAGCGCCGCCAGCCTCGCAACGCGCCGCCCGAAGATCGACGAGCTCGCGGCGATCGCGGCGCCCAGCAGGACCGCCTCGACGGGCGAGGCTATGCGCCCCTCGCCTTCAGCAGCTCGGCACTGATCGCCGGCACGACCGTGTGCAGGTCGCCGATCACACCGTAGTCGGCGCTCGCGAAGATCGACGCCTCCGCGTCGGGATTGATCGCGAGCAGCTTCTTGGCGCCCTTGCAGCCGGCCATGTGCTGGGTTGCGCCGCTGATCCCGCAGGCGATGTACAGCTCCGGGGAGATCTTCGTGCCGGTCTGCCCCACCTGGTCTGAGTGCGGCCGCCAGCCGGCGCTCGTGACCGCGCGCGAGCAGCCGACCGCACCGCCGAGCAGCGCCGCCAGCTCCTCGATCACCGCAAAACCCTCGGCCGAGCCGACGCCGCGGCCCCCGGAGACGACGACCGGCGCGTCGGCGAGCGACACGCCCGCGGTCGAGACCTCGACGCGCTCCCGCACCACAGCTGCCGCGCCGGCCAGGTCCGGCGTGAGCAGCTCGACCGGGACCTCGATCGGGGCGGCGGGTACCGCGTGCGGCGCGACCGTCAGCAGCAGTCGCGAGCCGTGGACGTGGGCCACCTCGAGCAGGCTGCCGCCCCAGCGCACGCGCGACACCGTCGCGACTTCGCCGCCGCGACCTCCCAGATCCGTGCAGTTGGCGGCGAGCGGCAGATCGAGGATCGCCGCAACATGGGCGAGCAGCTCGTTGCCGCGGTCGGTTCCCGGGGCGAGCACCACGACCGGCGCCGACTCGCGGATCCGCCCGACGATCGCCTGCGCCCATGCCGCCGGCGCGTACGGCGTGCCATCGGCGACCGCGACCACGCTGACCGTGCCGTCGCCGCCCTCGTCGGGAGGCCCGAGACAACCGCGCGCGAACACGACCGCCTGCTGCGAGAGCTCGTGATCGGTGCTCTCGATGAAGGCGAGCACTTCCACGCTCAAACCAGTCCCAGCTCGGCGAGGAGCCCGACCACCGCGGGCGCGGCCTCCGGTCCATGGCCCAGCACCGTCACCTGCCTGCCGGAACCGGGCGGCACCGCCAGCCGCACCAGCTCGAGCCGCGGCTCGGGGCGCGGCGGCGTCGAGAACTGCACCGGCTTGCGCTTGGCGCGCAGCCTTCCCGGCACCGAAGGGTAGCGAGGCAGGTTCAGGCCCTCCTTGACGCTCACGACCGCCGGCAGCGGCACGACGTAGACGTCACGCGCCCCGCTTGGGACCTCCTGCTCCAAGCGCACCGTTCCTCCCCCGTCCTCGAGCGCGATCGCCTGCACGCCGGTCACGCACGGCCGCCCGAGCGCGTGCGCGACCCGGATCGGGACCTGGTAGTTCCCCGCGTCGGCCGACTCGTTGCCGAACACGATCAGGTCCGGGGCGGCGGCCTCGGCCCGCACGGCGGCGACGATCGCCGCCGCGGTCGCCTGCGGATCCCACTCGTCGCCGTCGGTTACGAGGTGGATCGCACGGTCGACGCCGATCGCCATCACGTCGCGTAGCTGCTCCTCGGCCTCGGGCGGCCCGAGCGTCAGCACCGTGCTCGAGCCGCCGTGCTGCTCGACGATCCGCACGGCCTCCTCCGCGCCGCACTCCTCGTGCGGGCTGATCGTGAACCCCAGGTGCTTCGTCGAGATCGCGCGCTCGTCGTCGGTCAGCACGATCCGCCCGCCGGTGAGCGGGACCCGCTTGACGCACACGAGCACATTCACGAGCGGATCCGCTCTCCCGAAGGGTCGAACAGCGGCGTCGAGTCGTTAGTCGCGACGGTGACCGGATAGCGCTCGCCCATGTACTCGACCGCGAGCTGCGCGCCGACGACCGCGTGCTCGGGCGGCAGGTAGCTCATCAGGATGTACTTGCCAAGCGACGGTCCGCTGCCGGCGCTCGTCACGTACGAGCGCCGCCCCCGCGCGTCGACGAGCGGCTCGCCCTCGCGCGTCAGCACCGGCTCGCGGCCGAGCATGTAGCGCCTCACGCCCGAGGCCGCGGTGTGGTCGTCGACCGTCAGCGCGCACATCACCGCAGCCGGCGGCTCGGACCGATGCCTGACGTGCGCCTCCTTGCCGATGAACTCCTGCGGCTTGACGGAACCCCAGGCCATCCCCGCCTCGACGACGTTGTA
>DAHUYL010000153.1 GCA_027315255.1 Solirubrobacterales bacterium
GGCAGCTCGCGCAGCACCGTGAAGTCGAGATCGCCGTAGTGGGACAGCGCCAGCGTGCGCGGGATCGGGGTGGCGGTCATGTGCAGGACGTGAGCAGCGCGGGCGGGCGGGCCTCTCTTCGCCTTGCGCTCGAGCGCCGCCCGCTGGGCGACCCCGAAGCGGTGCTGCTCGTCGATCACGACCACGCCCAGACGGTCGAACCGGACCGCCTCCTCGATCAGCGCGTGCGTGCCGACGAGCAGCTGGAGGTTCCCCGTCTCGAGATGCGCGAGCAGCTCCGCTCGACGCCCGCCGGGGGTCGAGCCGGTCAGGAGGCCGGCGCTGATCGGCTCTGACCCGAGCAGCCGCTGGATCGTCTGGAAGTGCTGGTCGGCGAGGGTCTCGGTGGGGGACATCTGCGCCGCCTGCAACCCGTGCTCGACGGCCCGCAGCATCGCGTACAGCGCGACGACCGTCTTGCCCGAGCCGACCTCACCCATCAGCAGCCGCTGCATCGGCTCCGCGAGCGCGAGGTCGGCGTCGAGCTCCGTGAGCGCCCGCTCCTGGTCGCCCGTCAGGACGAACGGCAGCCCGCCGCCGAGCCAGCGGGCGGTCAGCTCGCGCGGGCCGTCGATCCGCGGCGCGGACTCGCCGTGGCTCCGTCCGCGCCGGCGCTGCTGCAGTGCCAGCTGGCCCAGCAGCAGCTCCTCGAACGCGAGCCGGCGGCGCGCCCCCTCCGGATCTCCCTCCGCTTCCGGGAAGTGGGCGGCCAGCAGCGCCCCGGGGCGGTCCGGCAGCCGCTCGCGAGCGCGCAGGCGCGCGGGCAGCGGCTCGAGCACGTCGCCGGTCGCCGCCTGGTGGCGGCGCACGAGCGCCAGGATCTGGGTGGAGGACAGGCCCTCGGTGGCGGGATAGTGGGCGACGGAGGCGCCGCCGCCGACGCCCTCGCCGGTCGGCGCGTGCGCCTGCACGGCGAAGCGCCCGCGGCCGTCCGCGCGCCCGTGCAGGATCAGCCGCGTGCCGGGCGGGTAGCGGTCGACCAGCCACGGCTGGTTGAAGAACGCGACCTCGAGCGCGCCCGAATGGTCGGCGACGGTCGCCTCGACCAGCGGGCGCATGCCCCGGCGGCGGACCGGCCGGGAGGCGATCCGCCTCACCTCGACGACGGCCGTCGCGGGCTCGCCCGGGACGAGCTGGGCGACCGCGCGCGCCTCCCGGCGGTCGCGCGGCAGGTGCTCGATCAGGTCGGCGACCGTGTGCAGGCCGAGCGTCGCCGCGGCCTTCCGGGCCTTGGGACCGTCGCGCGCCGGCTCGAGCGACGCGCTCAACGCCGACGGTCTGGGGTAGCGGACCGGCGCGCCGCCCAGCTCGGCTGCGCCGAGCCGGACGGAGGTGGCGAAGGCGACCGGCAACATAACCCGTTCAGATCATGACCGTCCACCCGGTCGGCTCGAGCCTGGGGGTCCATCCGGTCGCGGCCCGCCACGGATCCGTGCGCCTGGACCTAGTCTGGTGTCCTGCACCGGAAATTCGTTGCATAGATGAGCGATGGCTGGGCGTGGATGAGGGAGGCGATGACACAAGTCGTGCTGGTGCTACGGCGGTGCCGCCGCCTCCCCCCAGGCGCGTCCAGACGCGCTCAGATATGTGACGAATCTGTGGTGCAGGACACTGGATCGGCCGTCTGCCCTCAGGGGCCGGGATGATGGCGCCGCCAACAACCATAACGTCACCGACCCCCCTCCCGCGAGCGCAGGGTGTGCCAAAACGGCGGATATACCCCCCTTTCGGCACAGCCCCGGTGAGACTCGTCGGGGGCTGGGAACTTGTGGTCGGCCCGCGCGCTCGCCGAGACCGAGTTCCTCGCGCGTGGCGGTGACCGAGTCGAGGGCTGCATTGGGATCGTCAGCGACGCAGGAACCCGTGCCGCTCGAGTCCGTCGTCGCCTCGCAGGACTGCGACAGAACCGTGATCGTCACGGGCGCGCCGGCGATCGGCTGACGAGTCGTCTCGTCGGTCAGCTGCGCGGTGAAGGTCGTCGCGGCGCCCGCGGTGCCGAGCGTCGGGCTCTGGTTCAGGTTCAGGAACGTCTGTGTCCAGGCCCGGCACCCAGTGAACCTCCACCAGGTTTGACTCGACCGCCGTGCCCTCCTCGGTGGTCGCCACGGCTATCACCGTGTCCCCTCCTGCGAAGACTGCCGTCTCGACCGTCTTCGCGGTGCCGTCCGCCTTGGCCGGCACCAGCTTCTGCTGGGTGATCTCGAAGCGGATCGGCATGCCCTTCTCGAGCGGCTGACCGTCCGGGGCCACGGATCCGGTGAACGTCACGGCGAACGTCACCTTCGAGCCGGCGCCGGGAGTCGCGGGCGCGTCGTCGGACAGCCGGATCTCCGGGCCGCTCGGCGTCCGGCAGGAGTTCGGCCCGGTCAGCTTCAGGAGCTGGTCGTCGTCGCCCGTGTAGACGCAGCCGCCGGGGCCGACGACGGCCCCGAGCACGTCCTCAGGATCGCCATAACCACGACCGCCGTTGCGTCCGCCACGGTCCGGCGGGCCGCCAGCCAGCTCATGGACCCGTCTCCTCGGGGTCGGTTCGCTCGGGGACTCGCGGCCCCGGATCACGGCGCCCCCCTCGCTCGACGAGGAACGCGATCAGCTCGTCGGCGCTGCGCACCGACGCCGCCTCGCCGCTCTCGACCGCCTCTACCCGGCCGGCGATCCGTCGCTCAGCGAGCGCTTCGGGCACGAGCCGTAGGAGGAACGAGGAAAGCATCCGGCGACCGTACGAGCCGAGCGTCCAATGAACGTTCAACCGCCACCGGATCGGCCAGGGCCACGAGTCTTCACGGCTACTGGAAGCTCGTGAGGAACGCCTTGGTCGCTTTGCGGGTCAGCGTGAGCTGCCTGTCGGCGATCCCGATCTCCTGGACCACGCCGTATCGGATCTTGAAGATCGCGGTGACCGGTCCGGCCGGCGCGAGGTACCAGTCGTTGCGGCCGACGTGGTGGAGCTGGCCGTGCTTGAGGCGCGCCCTGGCGGCGAGGACTGTTGCGCCCGGGCGGATTCCGGCGATTGCGTAGATCGGGTTGGAGGTGGAGGCCCACACGACGCGGTTGGCGTAGTGCGGTCGTTGATGTGCTGAGAGGGTGTCGAGGAGTTCGGGCGAGGCGTAGCCGACTCTGATTCCGATTGGCGTGAGGCAGAAGAAGTCCTGGTAGCCACGGCCGCGGTTTGAGCTGTGCCGGTAGGCGCCGTGGGCCTGGGAGCGGGTCATCCCCAGGTGCAGGAGCCCGATCGTGGTGCCGCGGATCGTGCCTGTGGCGCGCGGGCAGCCGCGTATCTTCGGTACCGCGATCGATGTCGGCCGACTGCTGGCAGGCGCGCTGTTGCCGGCGCCGTTGGCCGCGGTCACCGTGCAGGTCAGCGTCGAGCCCTCGTCCAGCGTCGTCACCTTGTAGGTGGCGCCGGTGGCGCCGACCAGCGGCGTGCCGTCGCGGCCCCATCGATAGAGGTAGGAGGTCGGACCGCCCGTCCAGGTCCCGGTCGAGCAGCGGAGCAGCTGCCCGGCCTTGGCGCTGCCGGCGATCTGTGGTGCTGCCGTGCTCACCGGCCGGACCGCGACCGGCGTGGTGGTCGTCGTGGTGGTAGTAGTAGTAGTAGTAATGGGCGTGGTCGTGGTCGGCGCCGGTACGGAGACTGCTGCGCTGGTCGCGGGCGCGCCCGTCCCGGCGGCGTTGCCGGCGGTCACGGTGCAGGTGAGCGAATGCCCCTGATCGGCGCTCTGGACCGTGTAGGTCGGGCTGCTGCCGATCGCGGTTGCGTCGCGGCTCCACTCATAGCTGTAGGAGGTTGGCGCGTTGCTCCAGGCTCCGGTCGAGCACGTCAGCGCTTGCCCGACGGCCGCGGCGCCCGAGATCGCTGGTGCGGTCAGGATCGCCGGCACCGACTCCAGTCCCAGTCCGCCGGCAGCGAACAGGTCGCTGGCGGTGCTAGCCGTGTATTGGGCGCCGCCGGAATAGCTCGCGCTCACCGCCAGCAGCCCGAAGGCTTGCGGCGTCAGCTGGCAGCTGGCGACGCCGGCGCTGTTCGTCTGGGTGGTGCAGGACTGGCCACCGAGCGACAACGTCACCGTCTGGCCAGACAGCGGTGTTGACTGCGAGACATCCTCCAGCACCGCCGCGATCGTCGCCGCCTGCCCTACCGATCCACCCTGCTGACTCTGGTTGAGATCGAGCCAGGTCGTGTCCTGGCCGGCCATCCAGTGAACCTGCAGCGGCGCCGAGATGATCGTCTGACCGCCGATGACCGTCCAGGCCGTGACCGTGTCAACCCCTTGGAACGCACCTGCATCGGACACGGTCGCCTGCCCAGACCCGTCCGCATCGACCAGCTTGACGTTCATGTTCGCGCCACCGATCGTGAAGTGCACCGGCGTTCCGGCCGGACTCGGGACGTTGCCGAGCGTCGCCGTGAAGCTGACCGACGATCCGGTCTGCGGCGTCGCGCTGCCCGACGTCTGAGCCAGACTGATCGACGGCGCGCCAGACACGTTGCCCGTCGATCCGCAGTTGCCCTGACCGAGCCTCTCGATCGCGGTGACCGCATCCAGGTACAGACAAGAGTCCGGCCCCCACGTGACGTCACCGAACACGCCCCCTGACGCCGCGGGATGAGCGATCGTCGAAACCGCCGGCGGGCTCTGGGTCAGGTCGATCGAGTACACATACGCCAGCCCGTCCGTCGCCTGGAGCTGAGTGGCGGCGCCACTGCCGTTGCTGGCGGTGACAGCGACACCAAAGCCGTAGTTGGAGGTGTATTTGACAAGGCCCGTGACGGTCGCCGGCTGAGGTCCGTTGGTTGCCGTGATCGCGACAATCGTGTCCCCCACGTTCGCGTACAGCGTCCCGTCGGGCGCGAACGACAGCTGGTAGGGACAGGGCGGATCTGGACCGCACCCGGTCGCCGACACACCGCTCACGCTCGCGTACGAGCTGACCGTCGGGCTCGCGCTGGACGGGTTCGAGATCCGCGCGATCTCGCCCGTATACGCCGATTCGAAGCAAGCCCCGGACGTGAACAGGTCGCCGCTCAGCGGGTCCACAGCCAGATTCCACGGGCAGTCCGGCAGACCCTGCGCACCCGTCGCAACCACCCGCACGATCGCGCCCGTGCTGGGATCGAGCTGGACGACCTCCGGCGATGCGAACGAGAAACCACTGCCTGGCGGGTAACGCAGGCTCGCGTACAGCTCGCCGTCCCTGCCGAACACCAGACTCGTGATGTTGTCCAGCCCGAAGTTCGCGTCGGGCAGCTGATTGGAGGTCGTGGCGGTGCCGCCACCGGGCACCAGCACGTTGATCGTTCCCGTGTAGGTATCGGCCGCGTACGCGTTGCCGCTCGCGTCGAACACCGGCGCAGTTACGCCTTCGCACGACCCCAACGTGAAACCGCCCGACAAGAACTGCTCGTACGGGTCATTCGCGAACGGCTGCGCGAACGTCGTCATGCCATAGCCGGTGGCCGGCGAGGTCGAAGTCGCGCACGACGGCGGCGTGCCGCTGGCGAACGTGACCGACGCCGATCCAGGCACCGGCAGGCTCCCATCAGTCGTGTCCACAGCCGTGAACTGCACGCCCTCCGCGGTCGTATCGGTCGCCGTGAACGTCGCCTGGCCGTCCGAGCCCGTCACCGCCGTGTTCCCAGGCGTCGACGACCCAGCCGGAGTGATCGTCGCGCTCCCCGTCTGCGACAACGTCACCGTCTTACCCGCAGCAGGCTGGTGCAGGGCGTTCTCGAGATACACGACGATCGTCGCCGTCGAGGTTCCGTCGCTCGGCACCGTCGATGGGCCGCCAGAGATCTGCGCGCCGGTCGCCACCGGCGTCAGAAACGTCAGCGTCGGCTGCGTCGTCAGCGTCACGTTCGGGGTGGCGGCCGTGTCGGTGACCGTGAACGTCACCATCTCCGCGGACGTGTCGGTTACCATGAACAACGCCGTACCGTTGGCGTCCGTCGTCGCGCTCGCAGGCGTCACCACGGCGCTCGACCCCGCGCTTGGCGTGACCGTCACCGTCTTGCCGGCGACCGCAAAGCCGTTTGCGTCCTTCAGGTCGACTCGCACCAGCCCCCGCTGCGCCCCGTCTGCCTGGGGCTCGCCGAGCGTGCTCGCCACCGACCTCGAGCCGCTCACCGCCTGCAGCGAGTAACCGCTCAGCTGCTCGAGGATCGCGCTGACGTCCGGCGAGCCCAGCCCGACATGCGAAAAGTCGTCGTCCGGGCCGGTGAGGGAATGGAACGCGTTCGATCCCGCCAGCGGGTAGAGCACCTCGTTGAGGTCGCCGACGTTGCGTCCGAGCGCGGTGTTGAGGTTCGCGACCTCGGCCGCAACCTCGGGCGCCGCCAGGCTCGTGCCACCCCACGACAACCCATCCGGGCAGCCACCGGCATCCGCCTGACAGATGCTGATCCCGGCCGTCGGGTCGGCGTTGAACGACAGGTCCGGAACCGAGCGCATCGCCGAGCTCGTCAGCCCGTCCTGATATGAAGGACGGGCGAAGAAGCGACTGGTCCCGAACCCGCCCGCGCCACTCGGTGGCGTCGCCGAGCGTCCATCCCAGTAGGACTCGTGGCCGTAGCTCAACCCAGGTCCGAAGCTCAGGCTGGTACCACCGACCGCCGTTGCATGCGGCGAGTCCGCCGGCACGCCGATCGTCCCGCTGCCGTCCAGGCACGTCGAACCATGATCGCCTGTGGCATTCAGCACGGTGATGCCGCTCCCAGCTGCGTTCTGGAGGACCTGATCGATCGCCTGCGCCTGCGCCAGCGGCGTCTGATCCTCGCACTGCGACCACGAGTTCGAGATCACCGTGTCCCCATCGGCGATCATCGCCTGGAACATCTGCACGAAGCTCGTGCTCGGGGGCGCGTCATAAACCACATAGCTCGTCGGCGCCGACGGCGCGATTGCGAGCACCGCGTCGACGTCCAGCAGCACCTCAGACTCGCCCGATCCCGGCGCCGCGACCCCGCCGTTGACGTTCACCTCATGCAACCTCGCCGCGGGAGACGCACTCGGGTCGACGTTCACCAGGCTCAACCAGTCGGTCACATCCGACGAGCGGTACGTGTCGAACTCGAGCAGCCCGATCTTCTGCGACGCCGCATCGGCGGTCGCACGCGCCCGCCGATCGATGCTCGCACGCCCCTCCGAGTGCGGCGCCCGAGCCACGGCCGACCCGACCGAGCCGACGGCGCTCGCCGGGCGCGTGAACAGGGGCGGGCTCGGAGTGTCCGGAGGCGAGGAGGAACTCGACGATGATCCCGACGCCGCGACAGCGCACGCCGCGACGAGCAGACCGAAGCCAACCGCAGAGACCGCGGCGAGAACCCACAACGCGCTCAGCCCAGCGAACACCAGGCTCACCCAGACCTGTCCGAGGAAGCCGACCCCCCAAGGGCTGGAGAGCACGGCGATGCCGATGCTCAACCCGCTCGCCACGCAGGTCGTGAACGTCGTCGGCGTATCCAGATTGCTCGGCGCGACGGCCGGCTCAGCAACGTCGGAAAGACCGAACACCGCCTGCACCCGGGGGGCGAGCGACCGCGGCACAGCGGGCGCCTCGATGTTCGAGTAGATCGCCCGGCGCGCCGAAGCGAAGCTCTCGATCGGGGTGTCGAACGCGCGCTCGACGTCCGCACGGGTACCACGCACGGTCACCGACAACCGATTAGGCGAACTCTGGACGACCCTCAGCCCCTGCGAGCCAAGCCAAGCCGCGACCTGCCGATATTCGGTGCGGCTCGGCCCGAACCGATCGGCCAGCTGCGCCTGGGTGAGGTAGCGGTGATACCACCGCGACTGCGGGTCATAGACCTCGCGCAGGTAGCGCTCGAACGCAGCCTGCCGGCTGCGCTTCAGCGCGACCGTGATCGTCAGCGCCTGACCGAGCTGCGTCGACGGCGCGGCCCGCGCGACCTCACCGTGCAATCCCTGGGCCGCCAGGCCGAGCGGCGCGTCACCGGCGATCCGCACCATCCCGGCTCGCACCGCCCCGCCCGCCACATGGACGCGGCTGACGCTCGCCCGCACCTGCAGAGCGCCCTGGGGCGCCGATGCGGCGCGCGGGCCGAGCGAGCTCGACGTCAGCGACGGGCTGGGCGCCGTCGCGGCGGCGGGGTTGCGCGCCGCGGTCGCCTTCGCCACGGCCTTCGCGACCGCCTGCGCCTCGGCAAGCCCGACGCCGGCGGAAGACGGCGAGTTCTCGAGCGCCAGCGCGCCCTGCGCGAGCGGCCACAGGCACAGCATCAGCGCCGCCAACCCAGCCAGCGCGAACTGGAGATCGCTCCAGCACCAGCCGGCCCGTACGCGCAGGCGTGGCGTGCCTGTCCTCACCATCTGAGCCCCAGTCCGCCGTTGCGACTTGCGGTCGCGACGAACCTGATCCCGCAGTTGCCGATCACCGCCGGGCACGCTAGGACCCAGCCGTCCAACGAGCGTTAAACGGCGCGGCGGCGCCCGCGCAAACGCAGCTCGAGCTCGCGGAGATCGGCGGACAGCTCCCGGCCGAGCTCAGCCTGCGCCATCCGCGCACGGCGCAGGATCGACAGGGCGGTGCCGATGCGTCCCTGTGAAGCGCGCAGGCTTGCGAGCCGGAGGTAATGCGGCTCGTCGTAGGGCTCGACCTCGATCGCGCGCTCCAGCAGCCGCGCAGCCTCGTCGACCTCGCCGCCCTGCTCGGCTGCCGCCGCAAGCAGCTCGAGCAGCTCCAGGTACCGCGACCGCAGCCGCTCGCGCGGACGTGCCGCCCACTCCTCGTAGCGGTCCTCGGGCAGCAGCTCGCCCCCGTAGCGGGCGAGCGCCGCTCGGGCCAGCACCTCCGCACGCTGTCCCTCTCCCCCGGCGCGCGCGGCGAGCGCCGCGCCCGAATCTACGGCGAACGAATCGGCGTCGACCTCGCTGCCGGCGGGGAGCGCAACCAGCTCGCCGTCACGAACGAGCAGCTCGCCGGTGGCCGATCTCAGGCGGCTGAGCAGGTTGCGCATCCGGTTGCGCCCGAGGTCCGCCGGCGCCCGCGGCCACAGCAGCTCGCTCAGCTCCTCCGCGTGCATGCGCCCGCCGGCGGCGGCCACCGCTCGCACGGCCTTCGCCGGCCGTCCCGGCGGCGGCTCGACCAGCCGTCCAGCGCGGCGGATCTCGAACTCGCCCAGCAGCCGGATCTGGAGCGTGCCTCCGCGTTCGAGCAGCTGTGCCGCGGCACGGGAACCGGCTGCCGCCGCATGCGGCAGCAGCGCCTCGGCAGCGGCCGGCTCGCGCAGGAGCGGGCCGTCGGGATGCCCGAGCTCCAGACAGGTGTCGAAGGCCTCCGCCGCCAGCCGCCCGGCGTCGGGATCGCCGTTGCGGAGTGCCGCGAACGCGCGCAGTACCAGCATCGGCCAGCGTTGGTGCGGGTCGGCAGCGGGGCCGGCGAGCATCGCCTCGGTTGCGTGCCGGCCTTCGGCAGGGTCGCCGGAGCGGCCCAGGACGAACGCCTCGTAGATTCCCACGTCCCGCTCGACGCCGGCGCAGCGTTCCCGGGCGCGTCGCAGGTATTCCCGCGCAAGTGGGTGCTCACCGGCGCGGTCGAGGTAGTCGGCGGCCTGGGCAAGAAACTCGACTCCCGAGGGCTGTTCGAACCACGCATCCCGGTGACGCTCGACTTCGAGCACCGCCTCCACCGTGCCGGCCCGGTCGCCCTGGCGAGAGGCCATGTCGGCATCGGACCACGAGGCGTACGCGAACATCCACGGCTGGCGTTCGAGCCTCCCGAGCGCCCGGATCTGCGCCAGGCACGCGTCCGCCTCGCGATAGCGGCCCAGCTCGATCAGCGCCTCGGCCCGGAACGACAGCACGTTGGCCCGGTACGGGCCGCGCGCCGGGAGGTCGCTCAGCGCCTCGTCCAGGACGGCCACGGCACGCTCGTACCGGCAGTTTCCGATGTGGCATCCGACGGCGAGCGGAACCAGCGCCTGTGCCGCCCAGGTCGGCTGACCGGCTCGCCGCGCGAGCCGCGCCGCCTCCAGCAGCAGCTGCTCGGCCTCGGGCCTCGGTCCCACCTCGCTCCACCACGCGCCCATCCGTCCGAGCACGTCGAGCGCTCGCGTGCGGGCGACGAGATCGTCAGGAACGGCGTTGTCGAGCACCGCGGCAGCAAGCTCCCCGGCGCGCGCCCGCGTACGGCCGTCCCACATCTGCTCGCGGGCCAGCTCCGCGTCGAGCTCGAGCTGGAGGCTCACCGCGGCGCCGCCCCCGCCCTGCTCCAGGAGCCGCGCGGCGCGCTCGAGCGCCCTCGCGCGGACGGCCGCCTCGTGGGTGGCTTCCGCCACGCGGGCTAGGTCGAGGAGGAGTCGGGGGTGCTCCCGCAGCGCCTCGTCGGGCAGCCCTTCGAGCAGCTCACGGTGCGCCGCGAAGCCAAGCTCGTTCACCCCTCGCGCCCCGCTGCGCTCGAGCAGCGCAGCGGCCGGTTCGGCAAGTCCCGCACCGAGCAGCACCCGGAGCGCCGCGATCAGCTCACCGTCCCTCGCATACAGCTCCGCTGCCACCTGTGCCGCGGAGCCGGCGAGTCGCTCCCGCGCGGCGAGCAGATCCGCGACCGGGCCAGGCATCTCCCACCAGCCCGAGCTCGTCCGCATCAGCGGCACACCCGCGTCGATCAGCCGGGCGAGCGTGTCGCGCTCGCCCGCGAGCGCGTCGCACAGCTCGGCCGAGTTCAAAGGCAGATGGGCGAGCCACACGAGCGTGCGCCGCCACTTGTCGGACAGCGGCTCTAGGATCCGTCGCAGCGGGGCGGCGATCAAGTCGGGCCGGCTGCGGGCAAGCACTGGTGCCACCACGCCGGACTTGGCGGCGAGCACGATCGCCGTCGCCCACCCGTGGGTCTCCTGGACGAGCAGCGAGAGCTCGTCCCCGCCGTGGCGCTCGACGCCGAGCGCCAGCAGCAGATCGGCCGCTTCGTCGGCGGTGAACGCGAGCTGTCCCGTATCGAGCTCGAGCGCGCCATCGACACGTGCCGCGAGCGCCAGCTCACCAACGAGGCGCCGTGCGGAGATCAACAGGCGATGGCGAGCCGGCAACCCGCGGACGAGCCGCATCAAGATCGCGCCGGCGTCGTCGCCGAGCCGATGGGCGTCGTCGAACACGAGCAATAGCTCGGTCTCGACCTCGACCAGCGCGTCGAGCAGCAGTTCGATCGCGGCCGCCGGATCGACTGCCGAGTCGGATCCCGTCGCCGCGGCCAGATCCGAGAGCCTTGCCGCGCGCAGCGCGCGGCGCACGGTGGCGACGAACATCACCGGCTCCGCGTCCGCCCGGTCGAGCTGTACGTATGCAGTGGCGATTCCGAGCTCCTGCCTCAGCTGAGACGCGAGCACCGACTTTCCGAAGCCGGCCGGAGCCTCTACCACCGCAACGCGCGAGGCGACCAGCTGACTCAGCAGGCGTTCGCGCCGCACGGGTCGGATCGTGCTCTCCCCCACGTGACCCGCCCCCGATTCCCTCCGCGGTCCTATTCAGCCGCCAGCAGCCACCAGTAGCTCTCCTGCCCGCCGTCGGAGAGCTCGATCTCGACCTTTCCGTTGGTCAGCGCGCGCACTGCGGCATCGTCGAGCGGCGCGTCCGCGCCACGCAGGCAGGTGACGAGCTCGGCGTCGTGCGCGAGGCGCTCGATCACGTCGCGCAGGGTCGCCGCCGGATCGCCCCAGGCGACGAGCTCGTCGGCGACGAACCCCACCGCCTCGCCCTCGTGGAAGCGGCCCCGGGCGTCGTCGCGGGCGGCGGGCGCGACCGCGCCCGTCGTGACCCGCGCCAGCACCTCCGCCATCGCCGCGGCGTTGGCGTCGGCCCCCGCCGCCGGATCGAGCGACACCGCCGCGGCCAACCCGGCCTGCAGCGAGCGGCTCGGGACGACGCGCACGGTGCGATCCGACAGCTCGGCGGCACGCTCGGCGGCCATGATCACGTTCGCGCTGTTGGGCAGTACCACGACCTCCTCGGCCGCGATTCCGTGAATCGCTGCCAGCAGGTCGTACGTCGAGGGGTTGAGCGTGGGTCCGCCGTCGAGCACCGCGGCGCCGAGGCCGGCGAACAGCTCGCGCAGGCCGTCGCCGGTGACGACCGCGAGTGCGCCGCAGCGGGCGCCGAGGCGCGCCCCGGCGGTGGCCGCCAGCCGCTGGTCGCGCTCGGCGATCTGTGCGCGCATGTCGGCGATGTCGATGTGCGAGACGCTGCCGTGACCGGCGAACACAGCGGTTGCGGCGTCCGGGTCGTCGGTGTGGACGTGGACCTTCAGCGTCGTCGGGTCGCCGACGACGAGCACGGAGTCGCCGAGCTGCTCGAGCTCGCGCGCGAACGCCCGCTGGTCGAGCCCCGACCCCGTGACCGCGAAGTTCGTGCAGTACCGGAACGTCGTCGAATGATGCTGGGGATGCGTGACGCGGGCGGCGGCGTGATGCTCGAGCGCGACCGGCTCGGTGCCGCGCAGCGCCCCGGCGATCCCCGCGAGCAGCACCGTCAGCCCGTAGCCACCGGCGTCGACCACACCCGCCTCGCGCAGCACGGGGAGCAGGTCGGGGCCGCGCTTGACCGACTCCTGGCCGGCGTCGAGCGCCCGTTCGATCACGTCGGCGGCGAGCGCGTCCTGCTGCGCATCGGTCGTGTCCGGGCCGAGCCGGGTCTCCTCCATGTGCGCCAGGTCGGATGCGATCCGGTGGGCCATCTCGCGGACGACCGTGAGGATCGTGCCCTCGGCCGGATCGCGAACCGATCCGTACGCCTGGTCGGCTGCGCGAGCCAGCGCGGCGCCGATCAGCACGGGGTCGATCAGCTCCCCGGGGCGGCTGGCCAGCTCCTCGGCGGCGCCGCGGATCAGCTGCGAGAGGATCACGCCCGAGTTGCCCCGGGCGCCGAGCAGCGCCGCCCGCGCGACCGACGCGACGATCTCGTCGCGGCCGATCTCGTCGATCGTCCGCGCGCCGGAGGTGTCGATCAGGCGGTCGAGCTCCTGCAGCACGGAGCGCAGCGTCAGCACCATGTTGTCGCCGGTATCGCCGTCGGCGACCGGGAACACGTTGAGGTCGTTGACCTCCTCGCGTCGCTCCTCGAGCGCGGCAAGCCCCGCCTCGACGAGCGCGCGAAACCGAAGGATGGCGGGGTCGGTCACCGTGCGGCTGTGCCGCTACCGGGCCTTGGTGACCTTGCCGGCCTTCAGGCAGCGCGTGCAGACGTAGACGCGGCGGGGGGTGCCGCCGTCGTCGATTCGGACCCGCTGGAGGTTGGGATCGAACCGCCGCTTGCTGGCAACCATCGAGTGGCTGCGACTGTGACCGAACGACGGTCCCTTGGCGCAGACGTGACAGACCTTTGACATCGGGAGGCGAGTATAGGTGCCCGTCCTTCTGTCCGCCGCCTGGCTCGCGCCCGCGCCCGAATCGGCCCACCGCGACTTTCACGAGGCGTTCACACCGGCGCACCGGAGCGCCCGTAGCGTAACGGCGCTTGACCGCCCATGAGCGCACTCCGCAGCTACATGCCCGGGCGGCTGCTGTTACGCCGCCGGTTCTCGCCGCTCGACGTCGCGGTGCTGGCGGCCGTTCTGGCGCTGCTCTACGTGATCGTGCGCGTCGGCTCGAGCGTGACCGCGCACTTCAGCCCGCAGGGGTTGGAGCGCATATCGACTGACCCCTCGCGGCTGCCCTACGACGCCGTCCGCAGCCTGCTGCGGATGTTCATCGCGCTGTTCTTCTCGGTCGCGTTCACGCTCGCCTACGGCTACGCGGCCGCCCGCAGCCGCCGGGCCGAGAAGCTCCTGGTCCCGGTCCTCGACGTCCTCCAGTCGGTCCCCGTGCTCGGCTTCCTGACGGTCACCGTGACGCTGTTCGTCGGGCTGTTCCCGGGGAGCGAGCTCGGGCTCGAGTGCGCCTCGATCTTCGCGATCTTCACCGCGCAGGCGTGGAACATGACGTTCTCCTTCTACGCCTCGATCAAGAGCCTGCCGCGCGAGCTGGATGAGCTCTCGCACTCGCTGCGGCTGTCGAGGTGGCAGCGGTTCTGGCGGATCGAGGTCCCGAACGCGGCGATCGGCCAGGTGTGGAACGGGATGATGAGCTTCGGCGGCAGCTGGTTCTTCCTGGTCGCCTCGGAGGCGATCACGATCCCCGGAGCCGGCGCCGCGCCGCACTACCTGCCGGGCGTCGGCTCCTACGCCGGCGCGGCGGTGCGCAACGGGAAGCTCGGCGATGTCGGGCTCGCGATCCTGACGATGGTCGTGATGATCGTCGGGGTCAACGTCCTGTTCTGGCGACCGCTCGTCGCCTGGTGCGAGCGCTACCGGTTCGAGACGACCGAGAGCGCCGACGTGCAGCGCTCGTGGTTCCTGAGCCTGCTCCTGCGCTCGAGCTGGCCGCACGAGCTCGGGCGCCTGCGGACGCGGCTCGCCGAGTGCCTCGGCCGGTTCATGCGCTTCCTCGGCTACGACGACACCGCGCCGGCGGGCTCCCAGGCCCGCCGGCGCGCCGGCGACATCGTGCTCGCGACGATCGTCGGCGCCGCCGTGATCTACGGCGCGTATGCCGGGCTGCAGTACGTCGCGACCGCCCACGACGCCGGCCTGCGCCAGATCCCGAAGTGCGCCCTGCTCGGCCTGGCGACGTTCGCCCGCGTGATCGTGCTGCTGCTCGTCGCGACGATCGTCTGGGTCCCGATCGGCGTCTGGGTCGGGATGAACCCGCGAATCTCGCGGATCGCGCAGCCGCTCGTCCAGATCCTCGCGAGCTTCCCGGCGAACTTCGTGTTCCCGCTCGCGACGTATGTGTTTCTCAAGATCGGCCTGTCGATCAACATCGGCGGGACGCTGCTGATGGCGCTCGGCGCGCAGTGGTACATCCTGTTCAACGTGATCGCCGGCGCCTCGGCGATCCCGTCGGACCTGCGTGAGGCGATGGCGATCCTCGGCGTGCGCGGCTGGCAACGCTGGAAGCGGCTGATCATCCCCGGCATCCTGACCTCTTACGTCACCGGCGGGATCACCGCAGCCGGCGGCGCATGGAACGCCTCGATCGTCGCCGAATACGTCTACTGGCACCACACGACGCTCATCGCCTACGGGCTCGGCTCCTACATCGTGCAGGCATCGAGCGCCGGAAACACCGCCCGGTTGATCTGCGGCATCGCCGTCATGGCCGTCTATGTCGTCGGCGCCAACCGACTGGTCTGGCGGCGCCTCTACCGTCTGGCCGAAAGCAGGTACTCGCTGTGAGCCCGCTGCGCAGCGGCACCCGTAAGGCGCTGATCTCGCTCGAGGACGTGACCAAGACGTTCGCGACCCGCGACGGCGGCGAGCTGCCGGTGCTCGAGGGGATCAGCCTGCAGGTGACGCCCGGCGAGATCGTCGCGCTGCTCGGCAAGTCCGGGTCGGGCAAGTCGACGCTCCTGCGCTGCATCGCCGGGCTGGTGTTCCCGTCGACCGGCACCGTCCGTTACAAGGGCCAGCCGCTGCGCGGGATCAACCCCGGGGTCTCGCTCGTCTTCCAGAGCTTCGCGCTGCTGCCGTGGCTGACGGTCCAGCAGAACGTCGAGCTGGGCCTCGAGGCCAAGGGAATCGCGCAGGACGAGCGCGCGCGGCGCGCCGTCGAGGCGATCGACCTGATCGGCCTCGACGGATTCGAATCCGCCTTCCCCAAGGAGCTGTCGGGCGGCATGCGCCAGCGCGTCGGGTTCGCGCGGGCGCTCGTCGTCGAACCGGACGTGCTGCTGATGGACGAGCCGTTCAGCGCGCTCGACGTGCTCACCGCCGAGAACCTCCGCACCGAGATCCTCGAGCTGTGGAGCACGGGCGGGTTCCCGGCCGACGCGATCCTGATCGTCACCCACAACATCGAGGAGGCGGTCATGTTCGCCGACCGGGTGATCGTGCTCGGCACCAATCCGGGCAGGATCAAGCGCGAGCTCACGGTCTCGCTCGAGCGACCCCGCGGGCGCAAGTCGCCCGAGTTCGAGGCACTCGTCGACGAGATCTACGGGCTGATGACCGAGCGGCCACAGCCGGGCGAGGCGCTCGCCGGCGAGGGTGACGAGGAGGCCGTGGGCGACGCGGATGCGGGCATCGCCGGCGGCCGTGTCCAGGTGATGCTCCCGCACGCGAGCGTCGACGGGATCGCCGGACTGGCCGAGCTGAGCGCTGTCGCCGAGGCTGACTCCGACCTGGGCGACCTGGCGGCCGTCGTCGGCTTCGAGATCGACGATCTGTTCCCGCTGGTCGACGCGCTCGTGCTGCTCGGGTTCGCGAACGTCGAGCGCGGCAGGCTCGTCCTGACCGAGACGGGCCGCGCGTTCGCACGTGCCGACATCCAGGACTCCAAGGCGATCTTCCGCGAGGCCGCCCTGGAGCGCGTACCGCTCGTGCGACGCGTGCACCGTGCGCT
This sequence comes from Solirubrobacterales bacterium, assembly GCA_027315255.1. Taxonomy (GTDB): domain Bacteria; phylum Actinomycetota; class Thermoleophilia; order Solirubrobacterales; family Solirubrobacteraceae; genus Palsa-465. The sequence goes on from DAHUYL010000153.1 coordinate 16,430, forward strand.
TCAGCACGCCGCCGACGGTGCGCTGCGCGAAGGCTTCTTCCTCGACCTGCTCAACCGCCACTACAGCCCGGACGAGGCGCGAGCGCAGCTCGACACTGCGATCGACTGGGGCCGCTATGCCGAGCTGTTCGAGTACGACGCCGCTCGTGGCGAGATCCGCCTGCCCGAGGCCGCCGAGGTCGCCTGAGCGCGCGGGCGGCGTGGTTCAGCTACGGGCGATCCGCGGCTCGCTGTCGCGCCCGATCACGAACCAGACCGCCTCGACCTGGACCTCGCCGGCGTTGAACAGCCGATGCGGCGTGGTCGAGTCGAACGCGATCGAGTCGCCCGGGCCGAGCTCGTAGCTCTCGAACATGATCGTGACCCCGAGCCGACCGGTGATCACGTGGCCGTATTCGAAGCCGGCGTGCCGGACGAGCGAGTCCTCGGGCGACGAGGCACCGCCGACGTCGTAACGGACCCGGAGGAAGTCGACGTCCTGGAGCGCGCGTGGCGCGAGCCGCTCCCACCGAACCCCGGAGGCGAGCTGGATCGACTGGCCGGCACCGTGCCGGACGACCGGGTCGGTGCGCAGCGCAGCCTCAGGCCGGCCGGCGGCCGCACCCGACGCGGCGCCGGGCGACGACTCGATCGGGCGCGTCACCGGCGGGACCGTGTCGGACCCGGCGGCTCGCCATGGGCGGGCGGCGTCGCCGCCGAGCAGCAACTCGTCGAGCGACAGCCCGAGTTGCGTCACGATCGCGTACAGCGTCCCGACCGACGGCGAAGCCTTGCCGAGCTCGACCTGCGAGATCAGGCTCGCCGACACGCCGACCCGTCTGGCGAGCTCCCGGACGCCGATCTTCTGGCGCAGGCGCGCCTCGCGGACACGGGCGCCCACCGTCTCCGGATCGGCGCCGTTGCGCG